>JBKPRX010000094.1:0-8024 GCA_046734795.1 Actinomycetota bacterium | reverse complement strand
CGTACGGTTGCGGAACCCGCGGGCGCAGCCGCGCTCGCAGCAGCCTTGAAGCTTCGCGACCGCCTCGCCGGCAAGCGCGTCGGCTTGATGCTGAGCGGCGGCAACATCACGCTGGCGCAGCTTCGCGAAGCGCTCGCTGCCGTTCCTTAGCCGAGCGACGGGAGCCGCGCGCGCAGTCGTTGCGCGGCAGCCTCCGGATCAGCTGCGTCGGCTATCGCGCGCACCACGGCGACGCGTGTTGCGCCCGCCTCGACGACGGAGTCGATCGTCGTCTCGTCGACGCCTCCGATCGCGAACCACGGCAACGATACGCCCTCGGCGGCCGCGCGAACGAGCTCGAGTCCGGCACCTGTAGGCCCGGGCTTCGTCGGCGTGTCGAAGATCGGACCGACGCCGAGATAGTCGGCGCCCACGTCGACGCGAAGATCCTCGGCGGTCTGGACCGAGAACCCGACGAGCTTGTCTTCTCCGACGGTGCGCCGCGCGTCGGCCACCGAGGCGTCGCCCTGGCCGACGTGCACTCCATCTGCGGAGACGGCTGCGGCGAGCGCCGGCGAGTCGTTGACGACGAAGAGCGCGTCGTGCTCTGCGCAGAGCTCGCGCAGCTCGCGCGCCACCGGCGCGAGCTCGTCGTCGATCGCGTCCTTCACCCGGAGCTGGACGACGTCGACGCCACCGCGAAGCGCAGCCGCGACGACGTCGGGCCGTCCGTCGATTACGAGGTAGAGCTGCGCATCGTCGATCCGCACGAGGCGCGAGCGTAGCGGCGCATAGACTCGTCTCGGTGCGCGGACAGCAAGGCTTCGACGTGATTGTGGTCGGCGGAGGCATCGTCGGCCTCACGTGTGCCTACCGCGCGCAGCAGCGCGGACTCAAAGTCTGCGTCGTCGAGCGGGACCGGCCCGGCGCCGCGGCGACCTGGGCGGCGGCGGGCATGCTCGCACCGGTCACCGAAGCGGAGCAAGGCGCCGGCGAGGTGCTGCGTCTCTACGTGCGGGCTGCCGAGGCGTGGCCGAGCTTCGCCGAGGAGCTCGATCTGCCATACCGCCGCGCCGGAACACTCGTCGTTGCGCGCGACGACACCGAGGTCGCCGAGCTCCAGCGGCTCGAGGCCTATCGCGCCGAGCACGGGCTTTCCAGCGAATGGGTCGACGCGGCGACGTGCCGCGAGCTCGAGCCCGGGCTCGGCCCGTGCGCCGGCGGCGCCGTGCACGACGAGGAAGCCGAGGTCGATCCGCGCGCAGTCGTCGCGGCGCTGCTCGAGCACGTCGACGTGACCCCCGCCGAGATCGTCGGCGCGATCGTCGAAGGCGACGCAATCCGCGGCGTGCAAACGGCGGCCGGCGAAGACCTCCGTGCCGAGGCAGTCGTCGTCGCGGGTGGCGCCTGGGGCGCCTCGTGGCTCCCGGATGACGCACGGCCAGCCGTCCGCCCGGTGAAGGGGCAGATCCTCCGTCTCCACGGCGAACGCGTCTGCGAGCGAATCGTGGGCTGCATCGACGTCTGGATCCTCTCGCGCGAGAACGGCGAGACGGTCGTGGGCGCGACGGTAGAGGAACGCGGCTACGACACGACGGTCACCGCTGGCGGCGTCCTCGGTCTGCTCCGGGACGCACAGCAGCTGCTGCCGAAGATCGCGGAGCTCGAGCTCGTCGAAGCGTCAGCTGCGCCGCGGCCGGGCTCGCCCGATGACGCGCCGATCGTCGGCAGAGGATCCCTCGACGGGCTCGTGATCGCGACCGGCCACTATCGAAACGGGATCCTCCTTGCGCCGCTCACAGCGCACGCAGTCGCGTCGCTGCTCGTAGGCGAGGAGCCAACCGGCTGGGACACATTCGCGCCCAGCCGGTTGGCAGCTCACAACGCCTAGCCGCGAAGCAGGTTCGGAACCGGCAACGGCTTGCACGCCGTCTTGCACGTCTTGCTGAGTGCAGGCAGCGCAACGTATGACGGGTGATCCGGGTCGTGCAAAACCGTTACGACGCCGCCGAGCGAGCTCGTGATCTGCGAGACCGGAGGCACCGCATGCGGGAAGTCGTTGGGTCCGATCGACAACCGGAGCTTGTGGCCGGCCTTGATCACGGCGTTCGTCGGGAACACCTCGACCGAGAGCTCGACCGGTTGGCCTGCCGGCACCGGCAGCAGCGACTCCTTCGTAAACGGATGCCAAGGCTGCAGCAGTTGGCTGTAGACCACACGGCTTCGCGTCGAGTCGACAGCACGGAACGACGCCGCGAGCCAGCCGGCCGTCAGCTCGGTCACCGTTCCGTCCGGTGCGACGTCGTTGACGCGAACGCTGACGACCGCGTCACTCGCCGTCGTCTTCACCCAGACGTCCGCGAAGACCGGCCCGGAGAAGCGGAAGTCCTGCGTGAAAGCGTCGGTCGTGTACTCGACACCGCTCGTCGCCTCGTCGAGCCGGTTGTCGGTCGTGCACGGAACCGAGGCGAGCAAACCCGCCGACCACTGGCTCGTCGACTGCGTGCAGATCCCGGACACCGGGTTCTGCAGGAACGAGTCGTTCGAGAGAAGCGTGCTCAGTGGGTTCGTGCAGCCGAGCCCGCCGAGCACGTCGTCGGGATCCGGATCGCACGTCGGCGTCAGGCTCGTGGTGGGCTTCGCCTTCGTGAGCGTGTTCCCGCTGTTGACGTACAACCTCGCCGGGATCAACCGCGGATCGGGCCAGTCGCTCTGCGTCGCATAGTGGCCGTCACCGAGCACGTAACTCGTCACCTTCGGGATCGACTCGACGTTCGTGTCGATCCCCTTCAGGTACTTGTCGAACCAGCGCAACGCAATGTGGTCGAGGTCAGGCACGCCGTCAGCCGGCAATCCCTCGCCCGCATGCGTGTGCGTCCACGGCCCGAGGAGCAAACGCGTGGGAACTCGATTCTTCAAGCGCTCGTAGAGAAGTGGCTCGCCGCGTTGGAAGATGTCGTGCAGGCCGCCGACGATGAACGTCGGGACGTTGACCTGGTCGACGACCTCGATCGGGGAGCTCAGCTTCCAACCGGGTCCGTCGAACGCGTCGTCGCCCGCCATCTTCGTCACTTCGAAGTTCGGGACGAACGACGCGTAGCCCGTGGCGTGCGACATCAGCTCCGCGTACGCGCGAACGAGATCGTCGGGATCGCCGCTCAACGCGTACGACGGCGGAACGAGTCCCGACCCGGAGACCAGCACGAGCCAGAACGGGATGAATCCTGTGTTGTTCTGGCCGCCGGGGAAGACCATGTCGCGATACGCGTCGCCCATCGGGATGATCGGGAACAACGCCTTCAGGTGCGGCGGGTGCTGCGCCGCTGTGAAGAGCTGCGAGATCGCGAGGTACGACGCACCCCACATGCCGACGATCCCGTTGCTCCACGGTTGCTGCGCGGCCCACTCGACGACTTCGTAGCCGTCGCGCTGCTCGCGGTCTCCGAGGTCGTTCCAGTAGCCGCCCGAGGAGCCGGTGCCGCGCACGTCGACGATCAACTCGACGTAGCCGCGTTGCACGAGGAAGTCGTCTTTCGCGTCGACGATGCCGTTCTCGCCGTTGTACGGCGTGATCGCCACGATCACCGGATAGCGGCCGGGCGTGTCTGGACGGCGCACGATCGCGTTCAGCTTGACGCCGTCGGACATCGTGATCGGGACGTTTTTCTCTTCGACGATCCCGTTCTGCACGGGGCGGTCGTAGGGGGTCCACGCGGGTTCCTGGGCTGCGAGAGCAGCGCTCGCTCCCCACGCTGCGAGTGCGACGGTCACCGCACCGATCAGCGCGACCCGCGTCAACGCCCGCCTCAACGAGCTGTTCACGGTTCACTCCTGGGGTCGATTGCCTGACAAGCGGCCTAAGTGGCCGCAGAGCGCTCATCCGGCGGTGTATTTCGATTTCGTCCGAGCTGTAAACGGCGCTACGTGCCGGCCGGGTACGAGCCGAGGAGCTTCACGAGGCGCGTTCGTCCCCGGACCTCCTGCAGCGCGAGCCGCGTGTCGCGCTCGAACGGATGCCCGGCGAGCACGGCGTCGAAGCGATACGTGAACGGACTTTGTGGAATCGGTCGCGAGACGAGTTGCACGAGGTCGATCTGATGCGCGGCGAACGGTGCGATCGCGTGGTAGAGCGCCGCCGGTCGATGGTCGGTGACAAATGAGAACGCCACGCGCCAGGCGTCCCGCTCGCGATCGATACGCATGTAGGGCGCCACGGCGACGAATCGGGTAAATGCCTCCGGATGATCGCCGACGTCGTCCTGGATCACCGTCAGGCCGAACATCTCCGCAGCACGCTCGCTCGAGATTGCGGCCTCGCCGGGTGACGTAGCGCGCGCAACCTGCTCGGCGGCGGCGGCAGTCGTCGACGTTGCGATCGTCTCTGCGTCACGAAGGCGACCGATGAGATCGCGGCACTGCTCGAGTGCGACCGGATGAGAACGAAGCACGCGAATTTCATCGATCGCGACGGGCTCGCGTGCGACGAGCAGATGCTTGATCGCGATCGACGTCTCGGCGACGATCGCGAGCGCGCCCTCCCAAAGCAGATCGTGCGTCTCGGCAACCGGTCCCGCGAGCGAGCTCTCGATCGGCAGCACGCCGAGTCCCACCTCGCGCGTCGACACGGCGTTCATCACCTCGGAGAACGTCGCAAGCGGGACGAGCTCGCTCTCCGGGAACAACCGCTCCGCCGCAGCCGCACTGTGCGCGGCGGCGCCGCCGGCGTAGGCGACTGTCGTTGCGGTGGTCGTGGCTGCGTGCACGCGGAGGATCCTCTCCGAGAGGGACGGACCGCGCCGGATCGGCGACGGCTGCTAGCGGATAAAGAAGAAGAGCGCGTCGATCGGGGCAGCGCGGAACAGCGTGTCGCAGAGAGTGCGGCTGCGGGTCGACGTGCGCATCAGACGGGGAGGCTAGCCGTCAGCCTGCGGCGCGGTCAAGGCAGCGGTTGAGTTCGATGCTCGAGTGATCTCCTCGGAAGAGCACGTTCCGCTTCCGCTCGCCGCCGGTCTTCTTCGCCGCCGCGATGCTCGGCGCGAAGGTCAGCACTAGGTCGTCGCCGACTTGCAAGGTACGTGGCGCCGTTTTTTTGACGTCGAATCCTTGTGCGACAAGACACTGGCGTGTCAGCTTGAGGCTGGACGTTGCCGGGTGGTCGTGCAACCACCAAACGAGCACGACGAGGACGCCGATCGCCGCGAGTACACGCAGCGCGTACTCGCGACGCGAGGCGACCGGACGGCTAAGCAGCTGCTTGAGTGAGGGATCCGATGACTGCATCGGTGAACTCTTGCGTTGTGGCAGAACCCCCGACGTCCGGGGTCGGCGTCGACACGAGCGTCTCGTCCACCGCGCGTTCGAGCTCGTCGGCGAGATCGGGTGCGTTCGCCGCGTAACGAAGAAGGAGTGCGACGGACCGGAGCGTTGCCGCCGGATTCGCCACACCCGTGCCGGCGATGTCGGGCGCCGAGCCGTGCACCGGCTCGAAGATCCCAGGCGCAGAGTCGCCGAGGCTTGCGGATGCGGCAACGCCAAGCCCGCCGCAACGGCCTGCGGCAACGTCGGACAGGATGTCACCGAAGGTGTTCTCCGTCACGATCACGTCGAAGCGCTCCGGGGTCTGGACAAGGTACATCCCGCATGCATCGACGAGGACGTGCTCGACGTGCACGTCCGAGTAGTCGGGCGCAATGCTCGAGACGACCTCGCGCCAGAGGCGGCCCGTTTCCATCACGTTCGCCTTGTCCACCGACGTCAGCCGTTTTTCTCGGCCGCGCGCGAACTCAAAGCCGCGGCGAACGATCCGCTCGATCTGCGTGCGCGAGTAGTCGCACGTGTCGAATGCCGAGCCGTCGTCGCGTCTGCCGCTCGCGCCGAAGTACAGACCACCGACGAGCTCGCGGACGATCAGCAAGTCGATTCCGTCACCACGCGTCGGTCGTAGGTTCGCGTAGACGTCGAGCTCGCCACGCAAGCGAATCAAGCCTTGCTCCGGTCGAACGCGCGCCGCGTCGAACTCCGGCAGTCCCACCGCGCCGAGCAAGATCGCATCTGCGTCGCGACACGCCTCGAGCGTCGCCGGCGGCAGAGGATCGCCGTGTGTGTGAATCGCGCCCCCGCCGAACGGTCGCTCCTCGAGCTCAATCTCGAGCGGCAGCGCCTCGAGCACGCGGGTCGCCGCCGCGACCACCTCGGGACCGATTCCGTCGCCCGGCAGGCAGACGATCCTCACGGCTGCTCGTACACCTCGTTCTTGCCGAGCTCGAGCACCGTTCGCAACAGCTGTGCGACACCGGCATCGCTCAACGGTCCGTTGTTTGCGGCTTGGAGGTCTCGCAGCATCTCGTCTTCGCGGCCGGGATCGATGAAGTCGATCCCGAGCTCGACCTTCCGAGACTTGATCCGGTGGACGAGCTCGAGTCGCTCGTTGACGAGGTCGAGCAACGTCCGGTCGATTTCGTCGATCCGGCCGCGCAGGTCCTGAATCAGCCTGTCGCTCGCTGCGTCGGTGCTCATCTGAAGAAACACCGAGGCGGCGGAAAGACCCGCCGCCTCGGCAACAGCCGGAGGGAACCGACCGGGAAACGCGAGCCTACCGCATCCACTTCATTCGGTAAAGCTTTATCGGTTCGGCTCAGGTGACTTGGACGCCGAGCAGCTCGAGCAACGCGTCCGCATCCGGCTCGACCTCGACCGGATCGAAGAGATCGACAACCGGCGCGAGGGTCTTCAGCCCGTCGCCGGTGACGAGGAGAACGACCCGATCGTCCGCCGTCACGACCCCGCGACGGATCGCTTCGCGGAGCGCGCCGAGCGTGACGCCGCTTGCAGTCTCGCCGAAGATTCCGGTCGTGCCCGCGAGGAGCGCCATGTTGTCGCCCACCTCGTCTTCCGGGACTGCGTAGATCGCGCCCTGTGAGTCGCGCACTGCGCTGATCGCATGCTCGCCGTCTGCCGGCGTGCCGATCGCGAGCGACTTCACGATCGAGCGCGCCTTGACGGGTCGGACCGGCTCGCCCGTCGCGAATGCCGTGGCGACAGGAGAGCAGCCTTCCGCCTGGCCGCCGACGATGCGAGGTTGCACGCCGCGCACGAGCCCGAGCTTCCGCAACTCCGAGAATCCCTGCGCGGTCTTCGCCAAGAGCGCACCCGAGGCGATCGGCGAGACCACGACGTCAGGCAGCGTCCAACCGAGCTGCTCCGCGATCTCGTAGCCGACGGTCTTCGATCCCTCCGCGTAGTACGAGCGCAAGTTGACGTTGACGAAACCCCACGGCAGTTCGAACGAGAGCTCGATGCTCAGGCGCGAGCAGTCGTCGTAATGACCGCGGACCGCGTAGATCGTCGCGCCGTAGGCCGCAGTGGTGACGAGCTTCTCCGGCTCGAGGTCGTACGGAACGAGAACAGCAGCTTCGAGACCTTCGGCGGCTGCGCGAGCAGCGACGGCGTTTGCGAGGTTGCCCGTCGACGAGCACGAGAGCGTCGTGAGGCCGAGCTCGCGCGCCTTCGCCGCTGCGACGGCGACGACGCGGTCTTTGAAGGAGTGCGTCGGATTCGCGACGTCGAGCTTGAGGTGAAGCTCGCGCAGACCGAGCTCCTCGGCGAGGCGCGGCGCCGGTAGGAGCGGCGTCAGCCCGACCGGCAATCGTTCTTCTGCCGGCGCCTCGACGGGTAGGAGAGCGCCGTAGCGCCAGATCGTGCGCGGACCGGCCTCGATCGACTCGTGCGTGACGGTTCGACGAAGCCTGTCCCAGTCGTACTGGGGATCGAGCGGTCCGAAGCACTTCGGGCAGGAACCCGTTCCGTCGAGCGCATGCTCGGCGCCGCAGCGGCGACAAGATAGGTGTGTGGCGGGCAACTTCTTCGTCCTCCTTGGTTGTCTCGCTCTCATCGTCCGAGCTACGTGCTGCTCGGCCGGCTTGGCACCTTGCGCCCCTTCGAATGCGAAGGCCGCGTAGGTTGCCGAGGCGTCTTCGGGCCGGTTCCCTCAGCCTCTCTGGATGCGAGCGGGACAAGCCCGCCCTGTTGTCGCCAGTATAGGCTAA
>JBKPRX010000093.1:0-18412 GCA_046734795.1 Actinomycetota bacterium | reverse complement strand
GTCAAAGTCGAAGGAGTTTCGGACGGCGGGAGTTTGGGACGGCACAGCGGACGGTAGTCAGGTGGAGTGTCCGAGGGGGGTCGAGAAGTCGCGATGCTCAGGATCTTGCACGCGGCGTGCGCGACGGCGGTCGACGCATTCCGCGCCGCTGACAACCCTGTCGATCGGCAACTTCTCATCGATCTCGAACAGATGGTCGAGCGAACGCGCGCCGAACTGGAGCGGCTCGGCACGCGGTAGCGCGCAGCCCCACGCTCCGTCCTCGAGGCGCGGCTGCCGCTCGGCGAGTCGCACATGGTCATGGAGATGCTGGCGGGGGTGACGGGTGCGCGGCGTCAGGTCGTCCGCCGCCAGCTTCTTGTCGCGGTCGAACGCGCGGGGCTGACCGCGCGAAACATGGTCGCTTGACCCTCTAGCCGCCGCGCAGCGTTAGGCGTAGCGTCGTCTCTCGCCGGGGCGCGTGGAAGCGCTCATCCGCGGACGGCGTTCCGCTCGCCCGCCCCGGCCATGACCGGCGGGAGCACGCGTCCACAAACGCGTGTCTGCGGAACGGCCCGGCGGCTACGCCGAATCAGGATCTCACACGCATGTCATTTTCGTCGCCGACGTGACGGTCGGCCCCAACGTCGCGCGCGCGGCGTTCACGGAGGCGAGCACCAGTGGATGCTCGTCCGTGACTTGCCGCTTATGGCCTCGCCGCGAGCCGCTCCTGGACGATCTCGGAGAAGTCCCGCTCCGTGCGATCCGACTGCTCGAGCGTCTCCAGGAACTCCTGCCAGCTCAATGCGAGCAGCTCGACGTCGTCGATCGCGCGCACGGTCGCTGTCCGTCGGGTCTCGGCGAGGATCCCGACCTCGCCGAAGAATTGCCCGGGGCCGAGCGTTCCCAGCTCGATCTCGTCGCCCTCGGGGCTGCGGCGAGTGATCGACACGTCGCCGCGCGCGATGACGTAGAAGCGGTCGGCGGGATCGCCCTCGGCGACGATCGTGTCGCCAGCGTCGAATGACAGCTTCTCGGCCCGCTCGGCGAGCGACTCGAGCTCCGGCCCGGCCAGGTTGGGGAACACCTTCTCGAGCCAATCATCTTCGCTCGTGAGCGTGGCCGCGCCGGGGGCCCAGTTAGCCGGGCAGAGCGCGCCGGTGCGGGAGGCGCGCAAGATCCGCAGCACTTCGTCGACGCTCCGGCCGACGTCGTGCTCGTTGACGCTCATGTGCACGAGAACGCCACTCGGGTCGATGATGAAGGTGCCGCGGTGCGTCGCCCCGTCCTCGAGAAGTACGTCGAAGGAGCGGCTCAGCTCGTGTGCGGTGTCGGCGATTACTGGATAGTCGACGCCCGCGAGGCGCGGATCCGATTCGAACCAGGCCTTGTGGCTGTGGTAGCTGTCCGTGCTCGCCGCAAGCACGACCGCACGCTCGCGGAGGAAGTCGTCGTGGCGCTCAGCAAACGACGCGAGCTCGGTCGGGCAGATGAACGTGAAGTCGCGCGGGTAGAAAAACAGGACGACCCAACGGCCGCGGTGACTCGAAAGCTGGAACTCACTCGGCGCGCGCTCCCCGCGGACATACGCCTGGACGCTTTGGTCGGGAACGGGCTGACCAACTCTGAGCGTCATGGTGACCCCCTGAATCGCTGCTTTGGCCGATTCACGCAAGCATACGCCGACTTCGAGCGCCCCGCCCCATCATCGCCGACGTGTTCGTCGTCGTCTCCTTAAACGCCGCGCGCGCGACGTTCGCATCCATCGTCATGTGAAGCGAGCGTCCACGGTTTGTGCTCATCCGCGCGAAGGCGTTCGGCTCGCCCGCCCCGGCCCGTCCGATTACGGGACGACCAGGCGTTACCGCGCAAACGCGGCAGCACGTACGCTCTGGGGCCGGCAGGTAGGGCAACCGAACCCGACGGCCCATCTGCGGGTACGACGGACCTGGCTGCGCGGATTCCGGGTGAAGGATCGCGCTCCGAACCTGCGGCGGCGGTTCGTCCGTTGAGGCGACGTATGAAGACGCTGTCGCTTGCGCTTGAGTATCCGAACGGCCGCGTCCATGAGTGTGAGTTGAAGCTCGGCCGCGAGCTGGAGCTGGGTGATGTCTTCGAGCTGTACGGCCGTCGGTGGCGCGCGACGCACGTGCTTCCGCCTGAGCGTGGCCGCTCGCAGACGCGATTGCTGTGCCTGCCGCTGGGCCCGCGAACCAGCGACGAGTAGAAGCGCTCAACCGCGGCGGCGTTCGGCTCGCCAGCGCCCCGGCTACGGCGCTCCTTAGCGTGGGCGCGCCGTCCTCAGCGTCTATCTAAGAGATTGGCGGAACGCCCCGACGGTCAGGGGTAGAGACCCTTGGCCTCTTGTTCGCGCTTCCAGGCGCGGATCTCGGCCGACGACATGCCGTCGAAAAAGCTGTTCTTATGGTGAATGCCGAACCAGCGGGCCGGGAACCACCACTTGACGATCCTGCCGATCGCGGTGCGTCGGCACCAGCAGTCGGCATCGCAGCCGCACTCGTAGTTCTTCGGGTTGTGGATCCGGTGGAGGAGGGGCCGCTCCGCCATGACGCCGAGCGTAGCGCGGTCAGGCAGCGATGGCTACTGAGCGGGCCACACCGCGGCCACACACCGCGCGGCGGCTTCGATACGGTTGCATCATGGGTAGGAACGTCCTCGTCATCAGCACCGTCGAACATGCCGACGACGTCTTGCGCCCGCATGTCGGCGACGCAGAAAGCATCAAGGTCGTGGTGCCAGCTGTCCGGCAGGGCGTGCTCGATTGGCTTGCCAACGATCAAAAAGCGTTCGCTCATGCCGAGCGGGTCGCCGAACGCACGGCTGAGCAGCTTCCTGGCGAGACCGTCGATGCTGTCGCCGGAGTGGCGGACGTCGGCCTCGCCATTCGGGATGCGCTTGCGACATTTCCGGCGGACGAAATCGTCGTTGCCGTTCGTCCTGACGAACAGGAAGGCCTCGTGGAGTCGCGCGCGACGGAGAGCGGCCCGCAGCACAGCATCGACGGAGTGCCCGTGCGCTATGTCGTGATCGGCGACTGACTAAAACGGCTTTTCGCCATTTTGCGCGGGCTCCGACGGCCCTAACCGGCGGCTGATAACGCCAGACGACTAGCGGTAGAAAGTCTCGGGTAGAAAGAGCCGCCCAACGGCTTCGTTGAGCGGCTCTCCTTAGAAGATCCTCGTCTCTGCGGGTCACGCGGACGACGCCGAACCGCGTCGGAGCACTACGCGCGGTGCCCGTTCAGTGCCCAAACGTCCGCTCGACGTGGGTCGGAGCCATGCGATGCGTCGTGCTCGATTCGCTCAACGGTGCCACTTGCCACCACATTGGACCGCCCACCGACACTGAGCTGCGAACCCCGTGGAGGTTCGAGTCCTCTCATCCGCATCGCCCGCTTCATCGCCGCGCGTCGCGCCATGTGACGCGACGAGGTGCGCACGAGATCCTCGCACGCACCCCGCCACGGATTGGCTACTCGGTCGTGAAGCGGAAGACGTCGTCCGAGGGGGCATCCTCGCCCGGACGGTCGACGGAGATCACCTCGCCACGCGCGCCGGCGTAGGCGCCCGTGCCGCCGACGATCGCGATGTGCGTCGTCCGCGAATCGCCCCGAACGGTCGTCATCCCCTCCAGCTGTCCACCCTTGAGCCCGAACGTGCCGAAGCAGGTGATCGCGCCTTCTCCGCCTGATGTGAAGACGCAGGTCGCGCGCAGCGTTCCGGCGCGCTTGCCGGCTCGTGTCCAAAGCGTGCTCGTGAAGGCGAAGGAATCACCCTGGGACGGTGGACTGTTCTGACCGCCGATCGGCGGGACGTCGACGAAATGGAAGCTCTGGTCTCTCTCGACGAGCCGCAACGTGGTTGCGGAGCTCGCGCTTGTGCGGCTGATCGCCGCCACGCCTACCGCAGTGATCACGCCGAGCGCCGCGATGACGCTCGCCGTAACAAGGACGCGCTTCATGCACCTCTCCTCAGGTCAACGACAAGGACCTGCGGAGCTTACGAGCCAGCGCCACGAGTGACTATGGCGCAGTCGAACCAGTCGCCCTGCCGCGTCGCGCGTCTGGGGCGGACCGGGGCCCTGCTGCGGCGTCAGAACCCCGGTGCCGACCCCACACGCGGGTTCGCCCCGAAGGAGCCGAGTCCTCTCGTTCACGGTTCTCGTTTGAGGACACTCGGTCACGCTGGCGAGCTTCGAACGGAGGCAAGGGGTCGTCAACCAAGGGTCTACTGCGTGCGAAGACGCTGCTTGCGGCCGCCGCTTCTGCGGTCACCGTTGCGGCTTTCGGAGCCGGCGCGGCATTTGCCGGCGAGATCACGGGAACGGTAAGCCAACGGCGGGGCCGGATCACGCGAACTCGATCTGCGTCTTCTCGGGCCAGAACGACACGCCCAACGCCGAGTTTCAGGGTGGTCGGGTGCAGTCGTTCGGCCAGCTCGTCCGCCAGCTCGGACCTATGGGCGGCGTTCCCGGCCGCATGCCGGGCTGGAAGCAACACTGGCGAGTAGCCGATTGACGAACCTCTTGTGGTTCCATGCGCGCGTGCTTCCCGTTGCGCTCGCCGCCGTCGCGCTCCTTCAACCCGCGATCGTCTGGAAGCCGATTCCGTTCTCGCCGCAGCGTCGCGCGGAGACTGCGCGCTACGCCGAGCGGCACTACGGCGTGAATACGTGGAAGCTCGCTCGGCCGCGTGTGATCGTCACGCACATGACCGCAGGGCCAAGCTTCGCGTCCGCGTACGCAACGTTCGCGTCGGACCGGCCCGACAGTGAGCTGCACGAGCTACCGGGCACGTGTGCACACTTCATCGTCGACACCGACGGCACGATCTACCAGCTCGTTCCGCTGAACACGATCTGTCGCCATACCGTCGGGCTCAACTGGACGGCAATCGGAATCGAGCACGTCGGACTCAGTGGACGCGACGTCTTGCGGAACCCGCGGCAGCTCGATGCGTCGCTGCACCTGACGGCGTGGTTGATGAGCCGATACGGAATTGCGCTCGGCAACGTGATCGGCCACAACGAGAGCCTCTCGAGTGCGTACCACCGGGAGCGCGATCCGCGCTGGCGCTGTCAGACACACGGCGATTGGCCCAAGCGCGAGATGGATCCGTACCGGAGCCGTCTGGCAGCGCTCGCGAAGGACGACGGCGTGCCGCTCGGAGCACCCGTGCGCCGCGTGGCCGTGCGCTGCTAGGGGCGTAGCTCGACGTCGGCGTCCGGATAGAGCGCTTTCCAGACGCGTAGGTAGATGACGAGGTCTTCGCGCGCGACCTCGTAGTCCTCGGCGCTCACCTCGACGCTTCGCGGATCGCGAACGTACGCCGCCTGCCCGAGGCTTCGGAGAAACCCGGCAAGGCGGTCCGTGTACTCCGGATCGCGGACAAGAAGCTGCATGGCGGCACAGGACGGCGTCCCGACTCAGCATCTGTCGATCTGCGCGTAGCGTCGCTCCCCCGGAGGAGGCAAGCGTCGCCCCGGACGAGGGATTTGACCCGATTAGGTCAGAGTGCGCCGAGCACGTCGTCGGCGTGCGTCGCGGGGTCGACGTTCGGCATCACCTTCGCCACATTTCCCTCCGCATCGATCACGACCGTCGAACGCTTGTAGATCGGGTACTGGTCCGAGATGTCCTCGATCCCGAACGCATCGCCGAGCTTCCGGTCGCGGTCGACGAGCAAGGGAAAGGGCAGCTCGAACTTCTCTTTGAACGCGCGGTGCGCGTCGGCGTCGTCTCGGCTGACACCGAACACTTCGATCCCGCGCGAGGCGAAATCGCTCCAGGTATCGCGAATGCCGCAGGCCTGCGTCGTGCACCCCGGCGTCTCGTCCTTCGGATAGAAGAACAAAACGACAGGCTTTCCGCGCAGGTCGCTCAGGCGCACTTGCCGTCCATCGTCGGTTCGCGCCTCGAACTCCGGCGCTTGCGAGCCTTCTTCGACCACCGTTCCTCCTCAGTTTGGTAGCGACTCCAGCACATGCGCCGCGTGTCCGGCGGGGCGGCTTCCGATCATCGCCTTCTCACATCCAGGCGTATCGTCCTTGGAATAGAAGGAGCGAACGACAGGCTTGCCGCGCAGATCCGACAGGCGGACACGGACGCCCGCGTCGCTTGTCGGAATGAAATCGTGGGCGGGCGATCCTTCGGCGATCATCGAGTCGTCGATGCTAACGCGCCCAGCGCGAACGCAATTCCGGACGGCGTATCCAGCGCCCCGAGAGGACGATCCCGCCGCGGGTGGAACGATGGGCGGATGCTGACCGCGCACCACGTGATCGCCTTCCTCGTGCTGGCGGCTTCGTTCGGAGCCGCGGCGCTCGCCGGCTGGGCGTACTACCGGCGGCGTGAGCCTCGGAACCTCGTCGCTCACTTGCTCGCGCTCGCGCAGACGCTGCTTGTCGCGCAGGTCGGGCTCGGGCTGCTCTTGCTCTCGGACCACCGCCGGGCGAGCGATCGGCTGCACTATCTCTACGGCGTCCTCGCGCTCGCGGCCGTGCTCTCGCCGTGGCTCTACGCGCCGCGCGAGCCGCGACGCCGGCTCGCCTGGTTCGCCGGAGCTACCCTGGTTGCCGGGGCGCTCGCCGTGCGAGCGACACTCACAGGCCTTCAATGAGACGCTTCTTCAGTCGCATCAACCCGACGGTCCGCGGCCTCGCGATCCTGGCGCTGATCGCGCTCGTCGTCGTCGTCCTTCAGCTCGAGCAGACGCTCGTCGCGCTCTCGATCTTGCTGCGGATCGCGTTCCTGATCGCGATTGCGGTCTTCATCTATCTGCTCTGGCGGGAGCGACGGAGCGAGATCGCCGCCTGGCCGACCCGCGCGCGTGTGTGCTTCTACGGCGCCGCGCTTCTGATCGTCGCCGACCTCGCCGTGCAGTGGTACGGCGGCTCGCAGGGTCTCGAGATCCTCGCGTTTCTCGGCGTGATCGTCATCTGCGCAATCGCCATGTGGCGCGTCTGGCGCGACCAGCACACGTATCTGTAGAGGTCGCTACGCCTCGACGCGGGCGGCCGCGCCGTCGAGCGCGTCGAGCGCTGCGCGGATCTCTACGTGCTGGCCGACGAAGATCGGCGTGTCCCGCTCGGTGTACGCGGACGCTTCGGAGTCGCGGAGGCGCAGCATCAGGTGCATGAAATCCGCGGGCTCTTCGCACTCGAACGCGGTCATGAACTCCTGGTCGTCGATCCCGAACGAGTAGCTCGTGTGGTTCTTGATTCCGGGAAACTCCTCGCGACCGATGCGGATGTGCTCGTCCATTGCGCGCTGTCGATCCTCTTCCGATAGCGCGTACCACGGCCGCACCTTCACGAACGGATAGACGACGAGGTACGGCGATCCCTGCGGCACGAGCTTGCGCGCCTTCCGTGCGCTCGTGTACTGCGACGCTCTCGTCGTCGCGAGATACGAGTACGGCGTCTCGAGCCAGCCCGTGAGCGGCGTCCCGTTGAGTGCCGCTCCGAGCTCTCCGAGATCCTCGTAGCGCTGCGTGATCTTCCAGAGGAAGAAGTCGCAGTCCGGACGCACACCGGTCGTCGTGTACGCGCGCAGCGTGTCGAAGCGCGGCGTCCAGTCCTCGACGACCTCGGCGAATGCGTCCTTCGCGGCCGCGCGCTCCTCCACCGGAAGCCGCCGCCAGGCCGGGTCGAGGCGGTAGAAGGTGTACGCGACGTACTGCCCGCTCACGCCACGAATCGTATCCGGGCGTTACGGGAGCCGGAAGGTCGGGCCGTGCCTCCGAGTGCCGTTCGGCGCCGGGTTCGTCACGGCGAGGCTCGTCACGCGCACGTAGTAGCGGCCTGGCCGGAGACCTTGGGGCGAGAAGCGGACGGTTGTCGTCTTGCCGCCCTTGATCACGCCCGAGAGTGCGCGGACGTTCGCGCTCGGCAGCCGAACGAGCGTCGCCGTGTATCGACAGTCGATGCTGCAGCCGACCCGCGTCGTGAGCCCGCTGCCGCCGATCGTGATGCGCGGACGGAGGTGAAGCCCGGCGCAGCTCGCGATCACGCCGCGCGCGACCTCGGAGATCGCTGCGCGTACGGGCGCCAGCGTCGACTTCGGCTTGTGGTTCACGTAGTAGAGACCGGACTGCCAGCCGGGGAGCTCCGGCTCGTCGAACGCGTGGAAGAGCGAGATGCCTTCGACGTTCGGCTGGCAAAACGTGAGCGCGAGCGCGTCGCGGTAGTACTGCGCCTGCGTCGGCTCGTCGACCGGTTTCGTCGTCGTCGGCTCCGTGCCCGTGTACCGCTCGGCTTGGGCCGAGGGGATCGTCGACTCGACGCCGAACTCGTCGTAGAAGATCGGCAGAGACCCGCCGGGTTGTGCTGTGCCGGCGAACGTTTCCTTGAGGAGTGCGACGAGCTTGGCGTAGTCGGCCACGGCGATCGTCGTCGTGTTCGGATGCGTGCCCGCGCTCGGGGCGACGCTCGAGTTGTCTTCGTACGGATGGATCGCGAGCGCGTCCATGATCGGCTTCGTCCTGCCGCTCGCGCGGTACGCGGCGCCGAGGTCGCGTAGGAACATCGTCGGCGAGTGCGTGTCGCGGATCGTTCCGGCGCGGTCGCTGCCGCGCGGCGCAAGCGCTCCGCCGAGGACTTCGAGCTCGGGATCCTCGCGCTTCAGCGCGTCGTACGTCTTCGCGAGGAGCGATTCGTACGCGGGCGCAGCGGCGTCGCTGCCGTCGTCGGCGAATTGCGGCAGCCAGAACCGGTTGAGGTTCGGCTCGTTCGAGACGATGAACCGCCTCACGGTCGGCAGCTTCTTCGCGAGCCACGCCGCGAACGCTGCGAAGTCGTCCTGATCCTCCGCGGTGAGCGGCGTCGTCCGGCTCCCGAACTGCGTCACCGTCAGCAGCACCTCCATCCCGTCGAGGCGCGCGGCGTCGACTGCGTTTTGCAGCGGCGCGAGCTCCGTCTCGGTGAGCGACCTCCGGCCGGGTTGCCAGATCTGCGAGAGGCGGACGGCCGTGAAGCCGGCGACGCGCAGCAGATCCATCTCCGCCTTCGCCTGCGGCAGCGTCGGCTGGCGCACGACGTCTTCCGTCGCCCCGATGAGCATTTGCGGACCGCCGGCGGCCGCGTTCGCCGGAAGCGCGACGAGCGCAAGCACCAGGACTGCCGTGACCCCGAGCAGCGACCTCATGTGGCTCAAGGTACCGCGGCTATGTTTGGTCGCTGTGAATCGCCGCCTGGAGAGCCGACTCAAGGGGCTTCCGGCGAAGCCCGGCGTCTACCTCTTCCGCGATCCGAAGGGCGACATCCTCTACATCGGGAAGGCCAAGTCGCTGCGGCCGCGCGTTCGTTCGTATTTCCAGCAGCGAGGCGACGGGCGCGCGCAGATCCGGCAGTTGCCGGACCGTGTGGCAGACATCGAGGTGATCGTGACCGGCAGCGAGGTCGAGGCCCTGCACCTCGAGCAGAACCTCGTCAAGCGCCACCGGCCTCCGTTCAACGTGCGGCTCCGCGACGACAAGTCGTTCCCATACATCGCGGTCACGGTCGAAGACGAGTACCCGCGCGTCATGTTCACCCGTGAACGTCATCGCGCCGGCGTTTGGTACTTCGGTCCGTACGCGAACGCGAAGAAGGTGCGCGAGACCCTCGACGTCTTGAACCGCGTCTTCCGTTACCGCCCGTGCGAAGGTCCGAAGCCGGGGCGGCACTCGGGCATTCCCTGCCTCGACTACCACATCGACCGCTGCCTCGCGCCCTGCGTGGGGTACGTGTCGGCCGAGGACTACCGCGGGATCATCGACGGCGTGATCGAGTTCCTCTCCGGCGACACGAAGCCGATCCAGCGCGAGCTCGAGCGCAAGATGGCGGACGCCGCGGCCGAGGAGCGCTTCGAAGACGCCGCGCGTTACCGCAACCAGCTGTTCTCGATCCGCGGACTCGCGGAGCGTCAAGCCGTCGAACGCCATTCGGGCGGTGCGGTCGACGTGATCGGATTCGCGCAAGAGGGCGACCGCGCTGTCGTGCAGATCTTTCCGCTGCGCGGCGGCAAGATGATCGACCGCCACAGCTTCCATCTCGAGAACGTCGGCGGCCAGGACTTGAACACCATCCTCGAGGCGTTCTTCCTCGAGTACTACGGATCGTCGCCGAGTGTCCCGCAGCAGATCGTCGTTCCGCACGATGCGGGCGACCTCGCGGCGGTCGCCGAGGTTGTCGGCGAGCGGCGGGGCGGACGCGTCGAGATTCGTGCGGCCGAGCGCGGCGAGAAGCGCCGTCTCCAGGAGCTCGCGATGCAGAACGCGCAGCTCGCCCTGGCGTCCGACGCGGCGGCGACCGAGCAGAAGCGCCTCCGTCGCATCGAGGCGCTCGAGGAGCTCCGTGAGGCGCTCAACCTCGAGTCGCTTCCGATTCGGATCGAGTGCTTCGACATCTCGACGGCGATGGGACAGGACACCGTCGGCTCGATGGTCGTGTTCCAGGACGCGATGCCGAAGAAGGCGCACTATCGGAAGTTCGGCGTGCGCACGGCCGGCGGCGCGGGCGAGCCCGACGACTTCGCGTCGATGGCGGAGGTGATCGCGCGCCGCTTCGCGCGGCTGTCGGACGGAACGAGCGCGGACTTCGACGAATCGTTCGCCGCTGCTCCGAACCTCGTGGTCGTCGACGGAGGCAAAGGTCAGCTCTCGGCGGCACTCGCCGCGATGCAGGCGTACGACCTACCGCGTGTCGCGGTCGTGGCGCTCGCGAAGCGCGAAGAGGAAGTGTTCGTTCCCGGCCGCACCGATCCGATCAGGCTCGAGGCGCACAACCCCGGTCTTCAGCTCCTGCAACGCGTGCGAGACGAGGCGCACCGCTTCGCAGTCGGCTTCCACCGGCAGCGGCGCGAGACGCGCGGCTTCGCGTCGATCTTCGACGAGCTCGAGGGTGTGGGACCCGCGCGCCGGCGTGCGCTGCTCCAGCATTTCGGCTCCGCGGAAGGCGTCGCCAACGCGACGCAAGAGGAGCTCGAAGGCGTGCCGGGCGTGCCCGCGAAGACGGCTCGCCGCATCTACGCGCAGCTGCACAAAGCGGGCCGCGCGTAGCCACGCGGAGTTCTTACAGGAACTCCCAGAATCGCTAACGAGTGCGGCGTACCTTCTGCGGGATGCAGCGCATCGCAGCAGACCTACGCGACCACTACTGGTACGACGAGCTCGTGAACGACGGCATCCGACGGCTCGAGGAATACCTCGCGTTCTGGGCGGCGTTCGCGGCGGTGGTCGAACGCTCCGGCTAGTTCGCGGCGCGCGACTACCGGGGTGAGCCCGCGTCCTCCGTCGCGGGTTCGCGCGCGACGATTCGCTTGATCCGAACCGTGCCGAGCATCAGCAGGATGGCGGTGAAGCCGAGCGCGACGTTCACGATCGTCAGCGTGATGCGCATGCCGACGCTGAAGCTCAGCAGGACGGGCCGCGCTGCCTTCCCGCGGAACACGTAGAGCAAGAAGCCTTGCTCCGTACCGATGCCGTTCGGCGTCAGTGGAAAGATCGACGCAAGGCTTTGGCTCACCTGGACGAGCAGAGCGTTGTGCAAGGTCGCCGGAAGCCCGAAGGCGCGCAGCAGGAAGAACACGGTCGCGATCCGCAGCGTCCAGTCGAGCACTTGCCAGAAGACGACCGTGCGCAGGTACCGGCCCGGTGTCCGCAGGACTGCGAAGCCTTGCCGAACCCGGTGCCAGAACTCCTCGACGCGCCGTGCACCCCAGATCAGGAGTCCGAGCAGCGTGAGCAGCACCGCGAGGACGATCGCCCCGCCGAGTCGCGGGTGCGCGAAGAACCAATGGAAGTCGAACGACGGCAAGTGCGGCAGCAGCTTCAGCGCTGGGAGGACGCCGATCGCGATCGCCCAGGCGGCGAGACAGCTCGCGAGCACGGAGTCGAAGAGCGTCATCAGCACGATCGTGGCGGCGAGCGTCGGATACGTGCTCCCGTCGACGCGGTGCTTCGCGATGTAGAGCTTCACGGCGTCGCCCGACCTCGCCGGGAGGATCGCGTTGACGCCGGTCCCCGCGACGTACGCGCCGAACATCCGCGGCCAGGAGACCTTCGTGTCGGGGTAGGCGGCCGCGATCGCGTTTCGCCAGCCGCGGCTGACGCAGATGAGCTTGCTGACGTGGCAGGCGACTCCGATGCCGAGCCACTTCCATTCGACCGCGCGCAGGTGGTGAAAGAACACGCCGGCGGCGTGGAAGACCTCGTGCATCGGCGTCTCGCTTAGTGCCCGGCGTCGGGCAGCGTTAGGCCTTCGCCGTCCGACCGCATGAACGGGTAGCGGTAGTCGGTCGGCGGCGCGAAGAGCTCCTTGATCGCGCGCGGGCTGACCCAGCGGATCAGGTTCCACATCGAGCCGGCCTTGTCGTTCGTTCCGGACGCGCGGCCGCCGCCGAACGGCTGCTGGCCGACGACGGCGCCTGTCGGCTTGTCGTTGACGTAGAAGTTCCCGGCCGCGTAGCGCAACCGCTCCTGTGCGATCTCGACCGCGCGGCGGTCGCGGGCGAAGACGGCACCTGTGAGCCCGTACGGCGAGCCGCGGTCGACGAGCTCCAGTGCGTCTTCGTAGCGGTCGGGTTCGTAGACGAATGCCGTGACGACGGGACCGAAGAGCTCTTCGCGCATGGTGCGGAATTCGGGATCGTCGGTCTCGATCACGGTTGGGCGGACGAACCATCCGTCCTCGTCGTCCGCGTCGCCGCCGACGAGGATGCGCGTGGAGCCGTTGCCGTTGCGCGCATCGTCGATCGCCTGCTTCTGCGTGGCGAACGACTTCGCGTCGATTACGGCGCCCATGAAGTTCGAGAAGTCGGTGACGTCGCCGACCGGCAGAGCCGCGACTTCGTCCGCGAGCCGGTCGCGAAGCTGCGGCCACAAGTTGCTCGGCGCGTAGATGCGCGAAGCCGCAGAGCACTTCTGTCCCTGGTACTCGAACGCGCCGCGAACGATCGCGGTCGCAACCTCGTCCACGTCGGCGGAGGGGTGCGCGACGATGAAGTCCTTGCCGCCCGTCTCGCCGACGAGCCGCGGATAGTTGCGATAGTCCGCGATGTTATCGCCGACGGTCTTCCACATCGACTGAAAGACCGGCGTCGAGCCGGTGAAGTGAATCCCGGCGAGATCGGGATGTGCAAGCGCCGGGTCGCCGACCGCGGGACCGTCGCCGTAGACGAGGTTGATGACGCCCGGCGGCATGCCCGCTTCTTCGAGGAGTTGCATGATGAACCACGCCGAGTACGCAGCTGTCGACGCCGGCTTCCAGAGGACTGTGTTTCCCATCAGCGCGACCGACGTCGGCAAGTTGCCGGCAATCGACGTGAAGTTGAAGGGCGTCACAGCGAAGACGAAGCCCTCGAGCGGTCGGTACTCCAAGCGGTTCCACACGCCCGGCGGCGAGTCCGGCTGCTCGGCGTAGATGCGCGTCAGGTAGAGCGCGTTGAAGCGCCAGAAGTCCACGAGCTCGCACGCCGAGTCGATCTCGGCCTGGTGGACCGTCTTCGACTGGCCGAGCATCGTGGCCGCGTTGAGCGTCGAGCGCCAAGGGCCCGCGAGCAGGTCGGCGGCCCGAAGGAAGACTGCGACCCGATCGGGCCACGGCGTGCGCGACCAGTCGTTCCAGGCCTCGGAGGCCGCCTCGATCGCGCGCTCGACTTCGGGCGCACCGCCGTGGTGGACGCTCGCGAGCACGTGCCGGCGCCGGTGCGGCATGACGACCTCGGAGGTGACGCCTGTGCGTACTTCCTCGCCGCCGATCACGAGCGGCAGCTCGAGCTGCTGGCTTGCGAGCTCGTCGAGCTTGATGCGGATTTCCTCTCGCTCCGGCGAGCCCGGGGCGTACCCGCGAACCGACTCGTTGCGCGGCTCCGGCACTCGGAAGAGGCCGTGGCTCGTCACGGAGCGAGTGTAGAGGAGGCCGTCAGCATCGAGAGCAAGGCGAGCTAGAGTCGCCGCGTGGCCGTGTCGCACGTGGCCTACGAGGTCGATGGCTGGGGCGTGGGCGAGTTGTGGCTCGAGGACGGCCTCGTCGTCTGGCACGAGCTTCCGCGCCCGCGGGCCGACGTCGGCACGGTTGGCATGGCGGCCGCATCGGGCGAGTCGGGCGCATTGGGAGAGTCGGGCGCATTGGGAGAGTCGGGTGCTTTCGGCGAGTCGGGCGTGGTGGAAGGGTCGGGCGCGGCGGACCACCCGTCCCAATCCCCCACCCACCCACGGGGCAACGGAAGACTAGGCCCGCGCGCGTCACGCAAACGTGCCGATCTCGCAGCGAATGTCGTCGGCGCCATCGAGGCCTACTTCGCCGGTAACACTCGCGCGCTCGATGAGGTCGCGGTCGATCTCGAATACCCGTCGCAGTTCCACGAACGGTGCGCGCGCTCGCTGCGCGAGGTTCCGGCGGGTTCGGTCGTCACCTACGGCGAGCTCGCTGCGCTCGCCGGCGCGCCCGGCGCTGCACGCGCGGCCGGGACGTTCTGTGCGCGCAACCGGCTCGGCCTTTTCGTTCCGTGCCACCGCGTCGTCGGAGTCGACGGGCTCGGATCGTACGGCTCGCTCGGGCTCGGCTACAAGCGCAGGCTTCTGGAGCTCGAGGGTGTTCTCTGACGAGCTGCGCGACGAGCTCGCCGCAATCGATCCCCGTCGCGAATGCGACCGCCTCGCCGAGCTGTCGGGTCTGTTCCATTCCGCGGGAGCCGCGCACTTTCGCGGGCGCGGCGAGCTCTCGGTTCACCTCGACGTCGGTAGCTCGGCTGTTGCACGACGCGCGTTCAGTCTCCTCCGTCACGCCGACGTGTCGTCGGAGCTCCGGACGTATCGGCGCCGGCGGCTCGGCGGCGGCACGCGGTTTCAGCTTCACGTTCCAGGGACGGCGGCGGCGCGCCGCGTGCTTCACGCCGCCGGTGTGCTCGACGCCCGCGGACGGCCGCTCGAGCGTCCTCCGAAACGCGTCGTCGGGCGCGGTTGCTGCCGCGCTGCGTATCTGCGCGGCGCGCTGCTCGGCTCCGGCTCGCTGACGGGTCCGCCGAATCCGCATCTCGAAATCCGAACGGCCACGATGGACGGCGCCGAGCTCGTGGCCGCGGTCGCCGCGCAGCAAGGCACGCCCTTGCGCGTCGCCGACCGAGGCCGGCATGCGATTGCCTACGCGAAAGGAGTCGAGACGATCTCGAACCTGCTCGGCGTCGTCGGCTCGAACGACGTCGTCCTTGCTCTCGAAGAGCGGAGCATGCTCGGAGCGACGCGCGCCGCTGCGAACCGTGTTGCGAACGCGGATCACGCAAATCTCGTCCGGTCGAGCCGAGCCGCACACATGCAACTGCGCGCCGTTCAACAGCTCGAACGCGCGGGCGAGCTCGCACGGTTGCCCGCGCCGTTGCAGGAGATCGCCGCGCTCCGCGCCCGCTACCCGACGTTTTCCTTGCGCGACCTCGCGCGCAGGTGCGACCCGCCGACGTCCAAAGCTGCGGCGCACCGCCGCTTGCAACGACTGCTGCAGCTCGCAGCCGACGCTGCGTTTCCGGATTGAAAACTGTCTAGAACACGCGTCAGGCCGCGAGTCATACTCCCGAGAGGCGGGTCTGCGCTCGTCGGGCGGCGGATTCAGACCCCGTTCGTCGTCTCGGTCTCGAGCGTGGTTGACGGGAGTGGGGGTCGTCCTCGGAGCCTCACTCCCGGCCCGCCGTGCGGGCGCACGCGCGGTCGTCGACGCACAACGATCGCGTGCGGAGGCGACGCCGCTAGAGTCCGCCGCGGAAGCGACTGGAGGGGATGAATGGCGAGCATCAGGGTCGGCATCAACGGTTTCGGTCGGATCGGCCGTAATTTCTTGCGGGCGCATGCGCGGCGCGGCGGCGACTTCGAGATCGTCGCGTTGAACGACCTGGGCGACGCGAAGACGATGGCCCACCTCCTTCGCTACGACTCGACGCTCGGACCCTTCGACAAGACGGTCGAGGCGCGTGAGAACGCGATCGCGATCGACGGGAAAGAGATCACGATGCTCGCCGAGCGTGACCCGGGGGCGCTTCCCTGGGGGGACCTCGGCGTCGACGTCGTGCTCGAGTCCACCGGCTTCTTCACGAAACGTGACCAGGCGCAGATGCACATCGACGCGGGCGCCAAGAAGGTCGTGATCTCGGCGCCGGCGACGGAACCGGACATCACGATCGTCCTCGGCGTCAACGACGACCAGTACGACAAGGACGAGCACCACGTGATCTCCAACGCGTCCTGCACGACGAACTGCGTCGCACCGATGGCGAAGGTGCTGAACGACTCGTTCGGGATCGAAAGCGGATTCATGACGACGATCCACGCGTATACGAACGACCAGCGGATCCTTGATCTGCCGCACGACGATCTGCGCCGCGCCCGTGCTGCCGCGATCAACCTGATTCCGACGTCGACCGGCGCCGCGCGCGCAATCGGGGTCGTCATGCCGGAGCTCAAGGGCAAGGTCGACGGCATCTCGGTCCGCGCGCCCGTGCCGACCGGATCGATTACGGATCTCGTCGTCGCCGTCGGTCGCGAGACAACGGTCGACGAGGTGAAGGACGCGTTCCGGACGGCGGCAGACGGACCGCTCGACGGGATCCTCCAGTACAGCTCCGACCCGCTCGTGTCGACGGACATCGTCCACTCGCCGTACTCATGCATCTTCGACAGCGAGCTGACGATGGCGCACGGTAGGCAGGTGAAGGTCTTCGGCTGGTACGACAACGAGTGGGGCTACAGCTGCCGCCTTGCCGACCTGGTCGACAGGTTGCTGTAGTGCGTTTGCCGCGGTCGGTTGGGGACGCGGATGTCAACGGCAAGGTCGTTCTCGTCCGCGCTGATCTGAACGTGCCGCTCAAGGACGGCCGCGTCGCAGACGACACGAGGATTCGGGCCTCGCTGCCGACACTTCAGCTCGTGCTCGAACGCGGCGCGCGCGAAGTGCGTGTGTGTTCGCACCTCGGACGGCCGAAGACCGACGAGGATCGCGCCAAGTATGCGATGGCGCCGGTCGCGGATCGCCTGGCCGAGCTCCTACCGGACGAGCGCGTGCGCGTGCTCGAGAACACGCGCTTCAACGCGCGCGAGACGAAGAACGACGAAGGATTCGCGCGCGAGCTCGCCGAGGGTTGCGACGCATACGTCAACGACGCGTTCGGGTCCGCGCATCGCGCGCATGCATCGACGGAGGGAGTCGCGCACCTCTTGCCCGCGTACGCGGGACTTCTGTTGCTGGCGGAGCTCGAGCATCTCGGCCGCCTGCTCGGTGACGTGGCGCGACCCTTCGTCCTCGTTGCCGGAGGTGCGAAGGTCGACGACAAGCTGGGCGTCCTCCAGCACCTCGGCGGTCGGGCGGACACGGTGATCGTCGGCGGCAAGATGGCCGAGGAGCTGCGCAGCGAGAACCCTTTGTCGTTTCCGGTCGAGCTGCCGGTCGACGTTGTCGCCGCGGCCGAGTTCGCCGCCGACGCAGAGACGCGAGTCTCCCCGTACGGCGATCTTCCGGGCGGCTGGCTCGGACTCGACATCGGACCGGAGACGCAGCAACGGTTCGGCGAGCTCATCCGACGTGCGAAGACGATCTTCTGGAACGGCCCGATGGGCGTCTTCGAATGGCCGCGCTTCGCAGAGGGCACTCGTGCTGTCGCGCAGGCGGTCGCCGAGGCGGACGCATACTCGGTCGTCGGCGGCGGCGACTCGGTGCGTGCGATCAACGAGCTCGGTCTAGCCGATCGTGTCTCGTGGGTCTCGACCGGCGGCGGCGCCTCGCTCGAGCTGCTCGAAGGGAAAGAGCTACCGGGCGTGGCCGCGATTCCGGCCGCGTAGGATCCGCGCCGTGCTGATCGCCGGCAACTGGAAGATGTTCAAAGGCCCAGCGGCGACGCGTGAGTTCTTCGCGTCGTTCGCGCGGCCCGAGGGTGTCGACGTCGTCGTCGCGCCGCCATACGTCTCACTTGCCGCGGCAGTCGAGAGTGGCGGCTGCGAGGTGTTCGCGCAGAACGTCCACTGGGCGGACGAAGGGGCGTACACGGGCGAGGTTTCGGCGTCAATGCTGCGCGAGCTCGGCGTTGTCGGAGCGATCGTCGGTCATTCGGAGCGCAGGCTGTACTTCGGCGAGACGGACGAGACGGTCGCGCGTCGCACGGTTGCCGCGTGCGAGGCCGGCCTGCGCGTGATCGCGTGCGTGGGCGAGTCCGCGGAGGAGCGGGAGTCCGGCCAGACCGAGCTCGTTCTGCGCTTGCAAGTGGAGGCGATTCGTGACGCGGTCGGCGAGCACGGTGCTCTCGTGATCGCGTACGAGCCCGTGTGGGCGATCGGAACCGGCAAGACCGCGACGCCCGAGCTCGCGCAGGAGGCGCACGCGTTCGTGAAGTCGTTGTTGAACCGCCCCGTTCTCTATGGCGGCTCCGTGAAGCCGGAGAACGCGCCCGAGCTCCTCGC
>JBKPRX010000092.1:0-11061 GCA_046734795.1 Actinomycetota bacterium | reverse complement strand
GCCGCCGCGGGCGTTGCGCGCACCGAAGAGGTCGAGGCGCCGCCGCCGCAGCCGCCGCGCGAGTGGTGGTGGTGGGTGCTCGCGATCCTGCTTCTTCTCGTCGTCGCCGGTTTGCTCGCGTGGGCCTTTGCGTTCCGCGATGACGACAAGTCCGATCAGCGGACGGCGGTTCGGAAGCATGCGGTGCCGAACGTCGTCGGGCGTCCGCGCGTGAAGGCTGAGCAGCTCGTTCGGCAAGCCGGCTTCCGGCCGCTTTCGACGCCGCAACGTTCCGCCCGGCGACGCGGGCTTGTCCTCGCCCAGCGGCCCGACCCGAACACGCGGCTCCCGGTCGACTCGCTCGTGACCCTCCTCGTCTCCGCCGGGCCGCCCGGGATCGCCGTGCCCGATGTCGTCGCGGCCACGGCGGCCGACGCTTCGGCGCAGCTGACACGCGCAGGTTTTCGGGTGAAGAAGGTTGCGGTCGAGTCTGCCGCGCCGCCGGGCACGGTGCTCGCGCAGACTCCTGTCGCGGACAAGCGCGCGCCGCGCGGCTCGGTTGTCGTGCTGAAGGTCGCGAAGGCGCGGCCGACGACAACCGCGACGACTGCGACGGCCACGACCGCGACGGTCGCGACAACGACTGCGCCACGAGTGACGACGACGGCGACGAGAGCGACGACGACGCGGTCGCCAGCCGGTGGCACGGTGGCGGTTCCTGGGCTCGCCGGCAAAGGACTCGCGACTGCGCTCCGGACGCTCGAGCAGCTCGGTTTGCTCGCAGACGTCGAGTACGTCCCGGGCCAGGCACCGGTCGGGCGGGTCCGCGGCCAGAACCCTGCGGCTGGTTCGCGAGTGCGGCCGCGCACGCGCGTGCAGCTCGACGTCAGCGAAGGCCCGAACCCCGGCAACCCGGCCGACGTTCCCGACGTCACCGGCGAAGACGAGGCGACGGCGCGCACCGACCTCGAGGACGCGGGGTTCCGCGTCATCGTCGTCCGGCGCGCGCAGGGTGGAGGCGAGTCCGGAACCGTCGTCGAGCAGCTGCCCGCAAGCGGAACGCTCTCGTCCGGTGACTTCGTCGCGATCTACGTCCGCGACTAGCGGCGCGCTACGGAATCCGCGGCGACCAGAAGGCGGACAACACGCCCGCGAGCACGACGAGCACAGCGGCGCCGCCGATGAACGCGTAGGTGACCTCGACATGCGCCGGTCGTCGACCGAGCTGCGACCCGAGCTTCTCGTACGCGTTGTGTGCGGTATCCGCGTTCCGCGCCGCGAAGTACTCGCCGCCCGTCATTCGCGCGATCGACCGGAGCGTCGCACGGTCCGGCGCGAGGTTGAACGGGTTCGGCTGACCCGGACTCTGGAACGGGCTGAACGAGTTCGGGTCGAGGCCGGGCAGGCGCGCGTTGCGCGTTCCGAGCGCGACGGTGTACACCGGGAAGCCCGCCTGCTTTGCGAGCGCGGCACCTTGCAGCGGCAGCAGCGCGCCCGTCGTCTGCCGGCCGTCCGAGAGGAAGAGAATCGAGACGAGCGCGCCGGGCTTCGGCTGTTGCTGCGGCGCTGCGGTGCGATACGCGATCGTCGGCTGGCCGCTTCGGCCGCCGAGGAGCGCTTGCTTGCCGAGATCGACCGCGACCTGAAGCGCATCACCGATCGCGGTGCCGCTGTAGCCGGGATAGTTCTCGACGAGGTGCAGTGATTCGCGCACGAGCTCGTGATCGGTCGTCGGCGGCGCTGCGACTTGCGCGTCGCCGGCGAAGACGACCATCCCGACCTGGAGCCGGCTCGGCACGCGATCGAGGAACGCGTTGACCGCGGCTTCGGCCGCACCGAGCCGCGACGGCTTCACGTCGCGCGCCTGCATCGAGCGCGACGCGTCGAGGACGAGGATCACCGTCGCGTGCTCCTGCGGGACCATTCGCTTGACGTGCGGGCGCGCAACGGCTGTGCAGAGCGCTGCAATCGCCAGCAGGAACAACGCCGGTGGCACGATGCGTCGCCACGACCGGCCGCCGGCGACGGTCGCGAGCACGTCGATGTTCGTGTACGCGACCGCGTAACGCATCTGACGGCGCTGGATCAGCAGGTACACGCCGATCGCGATCGGCACGATCAGCAGGGTCAGCAGAAGCAGGGGGCGGCCGAACGTCATCGTGCTCCCGAACAGAGTGCCGCGACTTGGACGACGGCGCGGGTCCCGGCAGGTACGTGCGACCGCACGGTCACCGCGATCGCATTTCGGTCTACGGCCTTCGCCGTGCTCACGGTCGAGATCAGCGCCGCGGTCGGTGGCGTCCGCGTGTAGAAGCCGACCGCGTGCGTCGCCGCGACGAGCTGCTCACCGGCCGCGCAACGCTGCGTGATGCGCTGTGCACCGGGGTGCACGTCGATCGTGCGGACGCGATGCGCGGTCAGCTCGCGAGCGGGATAGATCGGCCGCGCCGTCGGGATTCCGCCGCCCCCGCCCGATGACGGGACGCAGCCGATGCGCGGCCGGAAGCTCTCATTCCGTCCTCGCGGTCCGGCAAAGAGCGCGCGGAAGACTGCGCTTCTGTCCGTCGTCACGCCCGGATTCACGGGGCTTCCCAGGCGACCGGCGAAGTGGACGTCGATGTGCGGATCGCTGAGCTCGGAGTCGAGGCCGCCGACGACGAAGCGCTTCGGGCACGAGAGCTGGTACTCGGTTCGCTGACCGGTCGTGCCGCTCGCCGGGACGACGACCCACGGTCCCGCGACCGTGAGGCAGATGCGGAGGCCGCGGCATTCGTTCGTCGCCGAGGCGGGTGCAGCCGACGCGGTAAGCGCGACTGCCGCAAGCGCCGCGACGAGCGCGAGCTTGGCGATGCGAGCTCTCACGGAACTCTCCGAAACCAGAGGGTCGAAAGCGCAGCGCCGATCAGGAGGAGCACCACCGCGCCGCCGGCGAACGCGTCGCTGAGCTCGCGCGAGCTGTCACGGTGACCGAGTCGCGACGTGAGGCGCTCGTAGATGTCTGCGAGCCGCCTGTCAGACGGATCGGTGAAGACCTCGCCGCCGGTGGAGGTTGCGGCGGCGCGGAGCAGTCCCGGATTCGGCGGCACCTGGATCGTCACGTGGTAGCCACCCGCGAGCGTGTCCTCGACGACGCCGGATGCCGTGCCGAGCACGACGGCCGAGATCGGAATGTGCGCCGCGCGCGCTTTTGCGATCGCGGCAGGAGGCGCGACGCGACCGCCTTGGGCCGCGCCGTCGGAGACCACCAGCATCGCCTCGGGCGGCACGTTGCCGTCCGCCTCGCGCGTTCGCTGACTGATCCGGACGCCGAGCATGATCGCGTCGCCGAGCGCGGTTCCTTGGCCTGCGCGAAGGGACGCTAACGCGCGCGAGACGAGCGACCGGTCGGTCGTCGGCGGCAAAGCAACGACGGCGCGAGACGCGAAGCCGATCAACGCGATCCGGTACTTCGCCGGGATCTGCGCGACGAATTTCTCGGCCGTCTCTCGAGCGACCGCGAGTCGGCTCGGTCGGAGATCGGTCGCCTTCATCGAGCGCGATGTGTCGACCGCGATCACGACTGTTGCCGTCTCTCGCTTCACGCTGACGGTCGCGTGCGGTCGTGCGACGCCGACGATCAGCGCGGCGAGCGCGACGAGGACGATTGCGAGCGGCAAGTGCCGGCGCCAGCCCGGGGAGCGGTCGACGAGATTCGGCAGGAGTGACGGGTTCGTGAAGCTTGCGGCGCGCCTGTCTCGCTGCCGGTCGAACCAGACGTACGCGCCCGCAAGGAGCGGGACCGCGACGAGCGCGATCAGCATGTACGGCCACTCGAACGTCACGCGGCGGCCCTCCGCAGGAAGCTCGTCAGCGTCCGCAGCCAGTCGCCTTCGGTCGTGAGCACAACGTGCCGCACGCCGATTCCGGCCAGCGTGCGTGCGAGACCGCTCCGCTCCTCCGCGGCCGCTTCGGCGAAGCGGCGACGAACGCTTGCGTTGTCGGTGTCGACGCGGAGCAGCCTGCCGGTCTCGGGATCGACGAGCCACAGGTCGCCCGCCTGCGGAAGCTCCTGCTCGCGCCGGTCGCGGATCTCGACGGCGATCACCTCGTGTCTTCCCGCGAGCTCGAGCATCGGCGGACGCCAGTCGAGCGGCCCGCGGAAGTCGGACGCGATCACGACGAGCGCGCGTTGCCGCGCAAGCGTCGAAGTGCGCCGAACCGCCGCGCCGAGCGACGTGGCGCCGACGCGCTGATCCGGGTTCGGCTCCGCCTCGTCCTCGAGCGCGCCGAGCAGTCCGAGCAGTCCGGAGCGTCCCTGGCGTGCCGGCAGCGTCCGTGGTTCGGCATCGCCGAACGTGACCACGCCGAGCCGGTTTCCGCGTCTCGTCGCGAGATGACCGACCGCGATCGCCACGCCCTGGGCGACGTCCGCTTTGCGCCGCTCAGCCGTGCCGAAGCGCATCGACGGCGAGGTGTCGAGCACGAGCCACGTGACGAGCACGCGCTCGGCGAGGTTCACGCGCACGTGCGGCTGGTTCGTTCGCGCGGTGACGTTCCAGTCGATCAAGCGGACGTCGTCGCCGGGCACGTACGGGCGGACCTGCGCGAGCTCGGTCCCCTCGCCGTGCACGAGCGACCGGAAGTCGCCCGCGAGCAGGCCGGCGACGCGTCGGCTGACGCTGACGTCGAGCGCGCGAAGGAGCGACTCCGGCATCGGGCCGGGGCCCGGGCGAGCAGCTGTCTGCTTCGCCGAGAGCGCGCGCAGCAGGCTCACGCCGCGCGCGATCCCGAGAGGTCGATCTGCGGCACGGGAACCTTCGCGAGGACCGTGTCGAGGATGTTGTCCGCAGAAACCTCCTCGGCGAGCGCTTGGTACGTGAGCACGAGCCGGTGGCGAAGCGCATCCTTGGCGAGCGACTGCACGTCCTCCGGCAGCACGTAGTCGCGACCGCGGAGGAGCGCGAGGGCGCGTGATGCCTGGATGACGCTGATCGGGCCGCGCGGGCTCGCTCCGAACGCGATGTAGCCGCCGAGCTCCGCGAGCCCCCGCTCTGCAGGCTCGCGCGTCGCCGTCGCGAGGTCGACGGCGTAGCCGACGAGCGCCGGATCGACGTAGACGTCGAAGACCGTCTTCTGCAGCGCGCGCAGGTCGTCGAGCGTCAGCATCTCGCGAAGATCGGGCGCGGCGACGAGCTGGCGCTGGACGACGGTCAGCTCCTCGTCACGCACGGGGTAGCCGATCACGATCTTGAGCATGAACCGGTCGACCTGCGCCTCCGGAAGCGGATAGGTGCCCTCGGACTCGATCGGGTTCTGCGTCGCGAGGACGAGGAACGGATCCGGCACCGGGTAGGTCGTGTGGCCGATCGTCACCTGGCGCTCCTGCATCACTTCGAGCAGCGCCGACTGCACCTTTGCGGGCGCGCGGTTGATCTCGTCGGCGAGCAGGAAGTTGCAGAAAACGGGGCCGAGCTCGGTGTCGAACGAGCCCTCGCTCGCGCGATAGATCCGCGTGCCGACGAGGTCCGACGGAACGAGGTCCGGGGTGAACTGGACGCGCGCGAACGTGCCGCCGAGGACGCCGGCGGTCGTCTTGATCGTGAGCGTCTTCGCGAGGCCCGGCACGCCCTCGATCAGCAAATGGCCCTGCGCGAGCAGGCAGACGAGCACGCGTTCGAGCATCTCGTCCTGCCCGGCGATCACACGGCGGATCTCGAACAAGGCCTGCTCCAGCTGGTCCTTGGCCGCCGCGGGCGCGAGCCCCTCGGTCGGCTCCGGCCGGTCGGTCACGTCGATCTCCTCTCTCGCGCGGGCTGGACACCCTGAGAGTAGCCCCGAAAACGCGCTTCGGATCGACCTCTCAGGATTTTCTCAGGGCAGCGGAGCGGCGCCGGAGTCGAACCGACCGAGCCGTGGGCTGCACGACCTCGCTCGTTTTGAAGACGAGCTGGGGCACCGGCCCCTGCCGCTCCGGCGCGCAGCCTAGCTCGGTGCCGACCGCAGCTCGGCCCGCTCGAGAAGTTCCGCGAGCGGCAGCTCCGCGAGCGACGAGACGACGACGTCGGCCTCCTCGAATGCGAGGACGGCCGTCACGTCGTTTGGGACGGCGACGCAGAAGATCCCCGCGGCCTTCGCGGCGAGCACTCCGTTATGGGAATCCTCGAACGCGATCGCCTCGTCGGGCGCGAGCTCGAGCCGCTCGAGCGCTTCCAAGTAGAGCGTCGGCCGCGGCTTCGCGCGCGACGTGTCTCCGTTCGCGGCCACGATCGCGTCGAGGCCTTCGAGCCTGCCGAGCCGGTGGAGGTGCCGCTCCACCCACCAGTCCGAGCTCGACGAGACGACCGCGGTCACGAGGCCGCGGCGCTCGGCCTCGACGAAGTACTCCTCGGCGCCCGGTCGGAGCTCCTCGAGCTCGCAGAGCGCATGCGCGCGTTCGCGAACGCGCTCGCGGAACGCCTCGTGGTCGATCGGCTCGCCGAGCAGCTCCTCGAGGTGCCCGATCGGGTCCCACGGCGCGCCGATCGTGCCGACGAGCGTCACCCAGTGCTCGTACGGCAGCTCGTGGCCGTGCTCGCGGTAAAGCTCCTCGTACGCGCGGCGACCGGTCGTCTCGGTGTCGACGAGCAGCCCGTCGAAGTCGAAGAGGAGCCCGCGCACCGCCACGACGGTCAGAGTACGCGCGTGGCGATCTTGGGCGTCGACGTCGGCGGCACGTTCACCGACGCAGTGCTTCTCGCAGACGGCGTCATCCGCACTGCGAAGGTGCCGACCGCGTCACGGCAGGAAGAGTCGGTGCGCGGAGCTGCGGACGCCGTCGGGGCGCGCGGCGTCGAACGGTTCGCGCACGGAACGACGGTTGCGACGAACGCGTTGCTGGAACGGCGCGGTGCGCGCACTGCGTTCGTCACGAACGCGGGGTTCGAGCACCTTCTGCATCTACGCAGGCAGACGCGGGCGCATCTGTACCGGTTGTGCGCGTCCCATCCCGAGCCGCTCGTCCCGCTCGAGCGCTGTCACGGCGTGGAGGGCCGCATGGGTCCGGAAGGCGAGCTCGAGCCGATCGAGCCGGGCTCGCTGGCGGATCTCGGCGACGTCGAAGCCGTCGCGGTGTGCCTGTTGCATGCGTACCGGCACGCGGCGCACGAGCAGGCACTCGTCGCGGAACTGCGTCGGCAGCGTCCCGATGTGCGTTTCGTCGCGTCGCACGAGATCGCGCCCGAGTTCCGCGAGTACGACCGCGCGTCCACGACGGTCGCCGATGCGTACCTCGGGCCGGTCGTGTCGCGATACATGGCCGCGCTCGCGGACGTGGCGAGTGACGCGGGCTTGCCGGAACCGCTCGTGATGCGTTCGTCGGGCGGCGTTGCGACGGTCGCGGAGGCGGCAGCGCATCCGGCGATCCTGCTCGTGTCCGGCCCGGCAGCCGGTGCGATCGGCGCCGGGCGGCTTGCGCGGCTCTGCGGCTTCGAGCACGCGATCGGCTTCGACATGGGCGGCACGTCGACGGACGTGTGCCTGCTGCCGGGCGGCTTGGCGGAGCACGTCGGCGGACGCGAGATCGGCGGGCTGCCGATTCGCCTGCCGACCGTCGACCTGCACACGGTCGGCGCTGGCGGCGGTTCGCTCGTGCGGCGCGACCCGGCCGGCGCGATTCTCGTCGGCCCCGAGAGCGCGGGCGCCGATCCAGGGCCTGCGTGCTACGGGCGCGGCGGCGGCGCAACGGTGACGGACGCGAATCTGTTGCTCGGTCGGCTGCCGGCGGAGCTACCGGGTGGGCTCGTGCTCGATCGCGGCGCAGCCGAGCGGGCGCTCGACGGGATCGACCCGGCAGACGTGATCGAAATCGTGAACGCCGAGATGCTCCGCGCATTGCGGCTCGTCTCGCTCGAACGCGGGCACGACCCACGCGAGTTCGCACTCGTCGCATTCGGCGGCGCCGGTCCGCTTCATGCGTGCGCGCTTGCGGAACAGCTCGAGGTCGAAGCGGTGATCGTCCCGGACGTCGCCGGCGTTCTCTCTGCGTTCGGGCTCGTCGTCGCGGACGAACGGCGCGACAGCGTGCGCTCGTACTTGTGCGCACTCGAGGACGCGGGCGACCTGCCGAGGGAAGGCGAAGCCGAGCTGCGCTACCGCGGCCAGTCGTTCGAGCTGCGCGTGCCGCTCCAGCCGGACCTCGCGGCCGCGTTCCACGCCGCGCACGAGGAGCGCTACGGGTACGCGGATCGCGAGCGGACGATCGAGCTTGTCGCCGTGCACGAGGCGGACGTCAGGCCAGGCCCGGCGGTCGAGCTCCCGCGCGGCGAGGCCGGGTCGGCGAGGGGGCCGGCGGTCGTCGAGCTCGCGGGCTCGACGATCTGGCTTCCCCCCGGGTGGGTGGGGGCTAGGGATGGTCCCGCCTGGATCCTCACGCGCAGTGCCGAAAGCGTGAAAAGAGCGTGACAATCGACGTCGAGCTGCAGGTGATCGGCGCGTCGCTTCGCTCGATCGCGGAGGAGATGGGCGTCGCGCTGATCCGCTCTGCGTTCTCGGCGAACATCAAAGAGCGCCGCGACTGCTCTACCGCGATCTTCGACGAGCGGGGCCGGATGATCGCGCAGGCCGAGCACATTCCTGTGCACCTCGGCGCGATGCCCGACGCAGTTGCCGCAGTCAGGCAGGCCGCGCCTGAGCCGGGCGACGTCTTCGTCCTCAACGATCCGTACACGGGCGGCACGCATCTGCCCGACATCACGCTTGTCTCGCGCACGCCGCTCGGTTATGCGGTCTCGCGCGCGCACCACGCCGACGTCGGCGGGATGGAGCCGGCGAGTCTGCCCGCTGAGTCGCGCGAGCTCCTGCAGGAGGGCATCGTCATCCCGCCGCTTCGCCTCACCGACGAGGTCGTCGCGCTCGTGCTCGCGAACGTGCGGAACGCGGACGAGCGACGTGCGGACCTGCGCGCGCAGATCGCGGCGCACCGGCTGGCAGAACAGCGCGTTGCCGAGCTGTGCGAACGGCGCGGCCCGGCGCGCGTAGCCGCGGCGATGGACGCGCTTTACGACTACTCGGAGCGACTTGTTCGCGCTGCGATCGCGCGTCTTCCGGATGGCCGCTGGAGCGCGCGCGACGTTCTCGAACCTGCCGACGGTGAGCTCGAGCTTCGCGTGACCGTCGAGGTCGACGGCGCCCACGTTCGCATCGACTTCTCGGGCACCTCGCCGCAGCACGCCGGCAATCTCAATTGTCCACTGTCGGTGACGCGCTCGGCCTGCTACTTCGTCGTCCGCTGTCTGACTGAGCCGGACTTACCTGCGTCTGGCGGCGCATTCGCTCCCGTCGACGTGCGTGCGCCCGAGCGGTGCCTCGTCAACGCGGGGCCGCCTGCCGCCGTCGTCGCCGGCAACACCGAGACGTCGTCGCGCATCGTCGACGTCGTCCTCGCCGCATTCGGGGAGGCGATCGCCGTTCCGGCACAAGGGCAAGGGACGATGAACAACGTCGCGCTCGGCAATGAACGCTTCACGTACTACGAGACGATCGGCGGCGGGCAGGGCGCATGTCCGGACGCGGACGGACCGAGCGGCGTGCACGTCGCCATGTCGAACACGCTCGCGACACCCGTCGAGGCAGTCGAGCTCTCATATCCGTTGCGCGTCGAGCGCTGGGAGTTGCGAAGTGGTTCGGGCGGCGACGGCAGACACCGCGGTGGTGACGGCGTCGTGCGCGAGCTCCGAGTCCTCGAGGATTGCCGCCTGTCACTGCTGACGGAACGTCGCGCGCACGCACCGGGCGGGCGCGAAGGCGGCGGCGACGGCGCGCGCGGCCGGAATCTCCTGAACGGCGAAGAGCTTCCGCCGAAGGCGACGCGGCAGCTCCGAAGCGGCGACGTGATCCGCATCGAGACCCCGGGCGGCGGCGGGCACGGTCGCGTCTAGTCGCGAACTGCGGTCACGACCTCCGTCGTGTATCGCACGCGCCGTTTGCCCCCGTTCGCGTCGATCGCCTCGCCGACGGCGGTGAAGAGCTCGTCGCGCAGCGCGGCGGGGAGAAGGATGTGATCGCTATACGTGCCCACGACGTCGAGCCATTCGGCGCGCGTGTAGACACGCTCATGTTCGTACGACGAGGACTCGACCGCGGTGAATGCGTTCGAGTCCTGGAGCTCCGCGAGGTAATTCCGTGTTTCGGTGTCGCGTGCCGCCCAGACCTCGGGGTCGAGCCGCTCGTAGATCGGCTCGATGGCATCGCTCAGCTCGTCACGCTCCATCCTGTTCCAGAAGAGCGCGAGCAGGCCGCCCGGACGCACGGCCTCGGCCGCTTTCGGGATTCCGTGCGCCGGATCGACCCAGTGCCACGCCTGCGCCGAGATCGCGAGGTCGAATGTGCGTCCGCGCGGCTCCCATTCCTCGAACGGAGCGACCTCGACCTCGATGCCGTTTTGCCGCGCGTAGGCCGCCATTCGTTCGTCCGGCTCGACGCCGAGCACCTTGCAGCCGCGCGCGGCGAAGAGCCGCCCGGCCTTCGCCGTTCCGCAGCCGATGTCGAGGACGCGGTCCGCTCCATCCGTAACCAGTCGATCGACGAGCGCCTCCGGATATGACGGCCGCGCGCGGTCGTACCTCGCCGCGTCGGAGCCGAACGACAGTGAACGTTCGCGCACGCCGCGATCGTACGGGTATGGTCAGCGCATGGAATCCGGACGTGTCGAAGGCATCTTCATCACCGCCCAGCATCACGAGCTGCCGCAGCCGACCGACCGCGCGCGTGCGATCGCCGGCAAGGGCCTCGAAGGCAACCGCTACTTCTTCGCCGACGGCCAAGCTCCCGCCGGGAACGCGATCACGTTGATCGCCGCCGAGGCGATCGAGGCGCTCGAGGCCGAACACGGCATCTCGATCAGCGCGGCCGAGAGCCGGCGCAACGTGCTGACGCGTGGCGTCGACGTGAACGCCCTCGTCGGCAAGCGCTTCCGCGTCGGCGAGATCGAGTGCTACGGCGTCGAGCTGTGCGAACCGTGCAGCCACCTCGAATCGCTGACGAAGCCCGGCATCATCAAAGGCCTCGTTCACCGCGCGGGACTGAACGCAGACATCCTGGTCGACGGCGAGATCGCAGTCGGCGACG
>JBKPRX010000091.1:0-10413 GCA_046734795.1 Actinomycetota bacterium | reverse complement strand
ACGTTCTTCGACATCGGGACGCCGGCGTTCTCGATCCGCATGCTCGTTGCTGCGGCTCGGCTCGGTTGGAACCCGATCACGTTCGTGAACGGCGTTGCAGCTCCGAACCTCTACATGCGGGCAGCTGCTGCTGCCGGCGCTGCCAGCTTGGTCAACGGTGCGTACTCCGTTTCGTACGGCAAGGATCCGAGCGATCCGCGCTGGGCGAACGACCCGACGATCAAGTTCTACAAGGCGATCATCGGCAAGTACTGCTCGACGTGTAACCCGAACGACAGCTTCAACACGTACGGGTTCGGTCTCGCCGAGCTGATGACGAAGACGATGATCAAGGCCGGCAAGAACCTCACTCGCGCCAGCCTCGTTCACGCCGCGTTGAACCTGAACACCACGAGCGGTTACGTGCTCAAGGGCATCCGGATCACGACATCGCAGAAGTGCAACGACTACTTCCCGATCTCGCAGATCAAGCTCGCGAAGTACACCGATGGTCGCTTCGTCGAGTTCGGCCCGTTCATCGATGGACGGCCGCAGCCCAAGGGCAAGAGGTGCTACTAACCTCGGTCTAAGACCGCGCCTGGCTGGAAGAAGTGGCCCTCAATCGAGGGCCACTTCTCTTTAACTAGACCTCCTTAACTAGACCGACTGATGGGCTATTCGGGTTCCGATGCAAGACTTTGGCTAGACCACTTCCAATCGCGTCAGCAAGGCGTCATAATCGCGCTCTCGTTCGGGGGCCTAGTCCCCGTTTACCGGAGCAGGAGGGCAGGATGGGTAGGAGAGTCAAGGTGCTCGTCGCGACCGCATTGGTGCTGGTCGTCGGCGCGGTGGTTTCTTCAGCCGCGACGGGCGCGAAATCGGCGGATCCGGGCTTGACAAGCAGCTCGATCCTGATCGGCTCGGCGATGCCGCTGACCGGTCCGGCCGCCGCTTACGGTGCGATTGCTCGCGCCGAAGAGGGGTATTTCAAGTGGTTCAACCAGACGCGGGGCGGCGTCTTCAAACGTCAGATCAACTACAAGTACCTCGACGACGGCTACGTGCCTGCGCAGGCGCTGCAGGTCATGCGTCAGCTCGTCGAGCAGGACGGCATCTTCACTGCGTTTCAGACTCTCGGCACGGAGGTCAACCTCGCAGTCCGCGACTACTTGAAGCAGCGCGGCGTGCCGAACCTGTTCGTGGCAACCGGTGCATCGTTCTGGGGTACGCAGCACAAGCAGTACCCGACGATGATCGGTTATGCCCCCGACTACATCAGCGAGGCGAAGCTCTACGGCCACTTCATTCGCACGAAGGTGCCGCAGGCGAAGATCGGGATCCTCGCGCAGAACGACGACTACGGCAACGACTACATCAATGGTCTGAAGCAAGGCCTCGGTAATCAGGCCAACAAGATCATCGAGATCCAGCGCTACGAGCTGACCGACACCGACCTCAGCGGTTACGTGTCGAAGCTCAAGGCGTCGGGCGCGAACACGTTCTTCGATATCGGGACGCCGGCGTTCTCGATCCGCATGCTCGTTGCTGCGGCTCGGCTCGGTTGGAACCCGATCACGTTCGTGAACGGCGTTGCAGCTCCGAACATCTATATGCGGGCAGCTGCTGCTGCCGGCGCGTCGAGCCTCGTGAATGGCGCGTACTCGACGTCGTACGGCAAGGATCCGAGCGATCCGCGGTGGGCAAACGACCCGGCGATGAAGGCGTACAAGGCAGAGCTCGGGCAGTACTGCTCGGCCTGCAACGTGAACGACGGCTTCAGCCTCTACGGTTGGGGCGCCGCCGACGTGCTCACGAGGACGCTGATCAAGGCGGGCAAGAACCTCACGCGCGCCAGCCTCGTTCACGCGGCGCTGAACCTGCGGATCACGAACCTTCCGTACGGGCTCAAGGGCATCACGCTGACGACCTCGCAGAAGTGCAACGACTACTTCCCGATCTCCGCCATCTACCTGGCGAAGTACACGGATGGTCGCTTCGTCGAGTTTGGTCAGCCGTATGACGGCAGGCCGCAGCCGAAGGGCAAGAAGTGCTACTAGGCGACTGAGGTCGCAGTCCGACGAGAAGAGCCCCGGATTTTCGGGGCTCTTCTCTTTAAGCTCCAGGGATGGAGAAGCGGCTCGAACGACAGGCGCGGAACGAGGCACTCGTCCGCGAGGTCAACGAGCGAGTGGCGGCGCTCGATCGCAAGGCGGCATCGAGCGGGACGCTCCCTACGGACACCCCGTTTGACTTCCATTGCGAATGCGGACGTTCGGGAGGGTGCGACGTGCGTATTTCGATGACGCTCGACGAGTACGAACCCGTGCGCGCACAAGACGATCGCTTCGCTCTCGCGGACGGGCACGAGACCCCGGAGCTCGAACGTGTCGTCGAACGAACGGACCGCTACATCATCGTCGACAAGATTCCGGCGGCCGAGCCGTTCGTCGACGACGATCCTCGCGGCGCACCGAGCGCATAGCTCGCACGTTGGACGAACGCGGCTACACGGATCCGCGGCTTGCCTCGCTCTACGACGCGACGAATCCGTGGGGGCCGAGCGACGACTTCTACTTGGAGCTGATCAGGTCCGCCGACTCGGTGCTCGACCTCGGCTGCGGAACCGGATTGCTTCTTCGCGCTGCTGCGGCTAAAGGCCATCGAGGTCGGCTCGTGGGCGTCGACCCGGCTCGGGCGATGCTCGACGAGGCGCGTCGCGATCCCGCGGCCGTCACGTGGGTCGAGGGCGACGCGCGCACGGTCGACCTGGCGGAGCAGTTCGAGCTCGCGATCATGGCGAACCACGCGCTCCAGGTTCTGCTCACCGACGACGACGTTCAAGCGGTCCTCGACAACGTGCATCGGCAGCTCGAAGACGGCGGACGCTTCGCCTTCGAGACACGCAATCCCGCCGTCAAGGAGTGGGAAGCGTGGACGCCGGAGCGAACGAAACGAACCGGGCGATCGCGAGCGGGCGAGCAGGTCGACCTCTCGTATCGTTTCGTGCGCGCGATCGATGACGACGTGATCGAGATCGAGGCGATCTACGAAATCGATGGAGCCTCGGCACCGATTGTCGGCACCGAGCTGCTCCGGTTCATCGATCCGGGTTACCTTCGTACGCTGCTCGAGGCGACCGGCTTTGTGATCGACGGCTGGTACGGCGACTGGGACCGCGGTCCGTTCAGGCCGTCGAGCCGAGACCTGATCGTCGTCGCCGCGAAGCGCTAAGCGCGCTGGCCGACCGCCGACGCGGAGCCGGTGAACTGCTCGCGCAGGGCGGTCTTCCGGAACTTCCCGACGCTCGTCTTCGGGATCTCGTCGACGAACTCGAACCGGTCCGGCATCCACCACTTCGCAAACTGCGGCGCGAGGAACTCGCGCAGCTCCTCTTCGGTGACGGACTGGCCCGGCTTGACGACGACTGCAGCGAGGGGTCGCTCGTCCCACTTCTCGTGCGGGACGCCGATCACGGCGGCCTCGGCGATGGCGGGATGGCCCATGAGCGCGTTCTCGATCTCGACGGACGAGATCCATTCGCCGCCTGACTTGATCACGTCCTTCGAGCGATCCTTGATCTGGATGAACGAGTCCGGGTGAATCGAGACGACGTCGCCGGTGCGGAACCAGCCGTCGTCGGTCCACCGTGTCTCGTTCGCGTCGTCCGGCGGGTCGAAGTAGGCCGCCGCGACCCAGGGACCGCGCACCTCGAGCTCGCCCATCGCCTCGCCGTCCCACGGGATGAGCTCGCCGTCGTCGCCCCGTCCGCGGATCTCGACGAACGGAATCGGAATGCCTGCGAGCGCCATCCGGTCGAGCTTCGCCTCCTCGTCGAGGTTCCGCAGATCGCCGGGAAGGTCGACGTTCGCAGCGACGGGCGAGGTCTCGGTCATGCCCCAACCCTGGATGATGTCGAGGCCATGGCGCTTGAACCCCGCGATCAGCGAGCGCGGAACCGCTGAACCGCCGACGAGCATCGCCGTGATGCTCGAGATGTCCCACTTGCGCTCGCTCGACTCGAGGAGCTGCAGGATCCCGAGCCAGATCGTCGGGACGCCCGCCGCCCACGTGACGCGCTCTGCCTCGACGTTCTCGAGCAGGCTCTCGCCGTCGAGGAGCGGGCCCGGATACATCATCTTCGAGCCTGCGAGCACGCCGACGTACGGATAGCCCCACGCGTTCGCGTGGAACATCGGCACGACCGGCATGATCACGCTGTCCTCGGAGACCTTGTGGCCGAGCGGCGTGTTGAAGCCGACGCCGAGCGAGTGCAACACAGTCGAGCGGTGTGAGTAGACGACACCCTTCGGTCGGCCGGTCGTGCCGCTCGTGTAGCACATCGCGGCCGCTTCGTTCTCGTCGAGCTCCGGGTCCGCCCAGTCGTCCGGGCTCGCCGATGCGAGCAGCTCTTCGTAGGTGTCCTCGACGACGAACACGTGCTCGATCTGCGTCTCGTCCTTGAACTCTTCGAGGAGCGGCACGAGGCTCCGGTCGACGATCACCGCTTTGTCGCCGCCGTGGTTTGCGATGTAGGCGAGGTCGGACGGATGAAGTCGCAGGTTCAGCGTGTGCATGACGAAGCCGCCGCACGGGATGCCGAAATAGGCCTCGTGGTGCGCATAGTGGTTCCAGCAGAGCGTCGCGACGCGATCGCCTCGGTCGAGGCCGAGCTGCTGGAGCGCGACTGCGAGCTGCCGGGCGCGCCGCATCGAGTCGGCGTACGTGTAGCGGTGGTAGCTGCGGTCTGGTAGCCGGCTGACGATCTCGCTGCCGGGGAAGATCCGTTCCGCTCGCCGCAACAGCGTCGGAAGCGTCAGCTGGTAGTCCATCATCAAGCCGTCCACTGCGTGTTCTCTCCTCGCTGTCCGTGTCGGTGGCGTGCGAAGGATACTCCGGCGAGGAGGCGGCCTCTGCAGGGGATTTGCGATCGTGGAAGCTACGCAGGCGCGAACGTGAAGACGCTGCCGTCCGCGTCGAGGATCTTGTCCTCGAAGTAACCGCTCGCCGCGGGCTCGAGAAAGACACTCGCGCCGTCGGCGTCGAGGATCTCGTCGCCGTCGGCGGGCTCCTCCGCCACGTACACCGCGAACGCAGGCTCGGTTCCGTTCCCGGGCTTCTCGAGGGCGACGCGCAGCCCGGCACTGTCCGGCATGTCCGCGACGAGCTCGCGGATCGCGGCGGCCGCCGAGTTCGTTACGGCCAACATCGCGGTCCGACTACCCGGGCCCTGCGCCCGCTAACCCTCGCCGTCCTCGTACTGCAACAGGTCGTCGATGGTCTCGCGCCGGCGGATCAGCTGGGCCTCGCCGTCGCGGACGAGGACGACTGCGGGCCGCGGGATGCCGTTGTAGTTGGACGCCATACCGAGCGTGTAGGCGCCGGTCGCCGCGACAGCGAGGACGTCATTGCGTTGGGGCTCCGGCAGCTCGACGCGGTCGATCAAGACGTCGCCCGACTCGCAGTGCTTGCCTGCGATGCGGTAGGGCGCAGTGCGCTCTTCGCCGGCGCGGTTTGCGAGCAGGCCGGTGAAGTGCGCGCCGTAGAGCTGCGGGCGCGGGTTGTCGGACATGCCGCCGTCCACAGCGACCCATGCGACGCCGCCGCTCTGCTTCACGGCGCCCACGCGATAGAGCGTGAGGCCGGCTTGGCCGACGAGCGAACGGCCGGGCTCGACGACGAGCTGCGCCGGCTCGGGCCACGCGCGTTCCCACGCCGCGACGAGTGCCCGGCCGAACTCGGCCGGGTTCGGCGCGTGGTCGTCGAGTCCGTAGCGGATACCGAGGCCGCCACCGAGATCGACAATCGCGGGAATCCAGTCGAGCTCGTCACGCGCGCGTGCGCAGAACGCGGCGAGACGATCGAGCGCGAGGAGCGTCTCGTCGATGCGCGTCAGCTGCGAGCCGATGTGGATGTGGACGCCTGCGACCTCGAGACCAGCGTCGCGGCCGTCCCTGATCGCGTCGAGCGCAGCGTCCGCGCCGAGCCCGAACTTCGATTCTTCGTGCGCAGTTGCGATCGCCGCGTGTGTGCTCGCAGCGACGCCTGGCGTCAGGCGGATGAGGACGCGACGCACGCCGGCCGCAGCCGCGCGCGCCGGTTCGTCGGGCGAGTCCAAGACAACCGTCGCACCGGCGGCCGCGGCGGCCACGAGCTCTTCGTCCGACTTGTTGTTTCCGTGGAATACGAGCCGCTCGCCGCCGAGGCCTGCGCGCTGCGCGAACGCGAGCTCGCCGAGCGTCGAGACGTCCGCGCCCGCCCCCTGTTCGGCGAGCAGACGCAGGATCGCGACGTTCGCGAACGCCTTCGTTCCGTAGACGACGAGGCCGTTCGGCGGCAACGCGTTTCGGTACGCGTCGACGCGCGCGCGGATCGTCGCTTCGCAGTAGACGAGGAGCGGCGTGCCGAACTCGTCGGCGAGCGCGGTCGTCGAGCAACCGCCGATCGAGAGCACGCCGTCGTCGACGCGCGCGGTGTCCGGAAAGAGCTCGAGCATCGGCTGATTCTGCCTGGCGAGGTTGCTACAGTCCCGCACGTGCAGCAGCTTCTCGCCTAACCAGGAAGCGAACGCGGCGAGGGCCGCGGTGGCTTCCCCCGGGCCTCTCGCAAGAGAGGCTTTTTTGTCGGAGGAACGTGACGGAGCACTACAACCCACACGAGATCGAGGCGAAATGGCAGCGCGTCTGGGAGGACGAGCACGCGTTCGTCGTGCCGAACCCCGAGCCGGGAGCGCCGGCAGACGACCGTCACTGGTACCAGCTCGAGATGCTGCCGTACCCCTCGGCGAACGGCATGCACATGGGTCACGTCCTGAACTACACGATGGGCGACGTGATCACGCACATCCGCCGGCGGAGTGGCTGGAATGTCGTGCGGCCCATGGGGTGGGACGCGTTCGGTCTACCGGCCGAGAACGCTGCGATCCGTGAGGGTGGTCATCCGCGCGAGATCACCGAGCGCAACATCACGACGATTCGCACGCAGATGAAGCGGCTCGGCTGGGCGATCGACTGGACGCGCGAAGTGTCGTCGCACGATCCCGCGTACTACCGCTGGACGCAATGGCTGTTCCTGAAGTTCCTCGAGCACGGGCTCGCGTATCGCGGCGAGGCACCCGTCAACTGGTGCCCGAACGACCAGACTGTCGTCGCGAACGAGTACGTCGTCGACGGTCACTGCGAGCGCTGCGGCGCGGAGATCGAGCTGCGCCTGATGACGCAGTGGTTCTTCAAGACGACGGCGTACGCGGACGAGCTGCTCGAGTTCGAGCTGCCGCCCGGCGGCGAGTGGCCCGAGCGGACGAAGGCGATTCAACGCAATTGGGTCGGGCGGTCCGAGGGTGCCGAGGTTCTATTCCGGATCGACGAGCTCGACGAGAACGTTCCGGTCTTCACGACGCGCCCTGACACGCTCTTCGGCGCGACGTTCTTCGTACTCGCGCCCGAGCATCCGCTCGTCGAGCGCATCGTCGCCCAGTCGCCGAACGCGGAGCTCGACACCTATGTGCGCCACGCCGGCGCGAAGCGCGCCGAGGATCGCGCGAGCGCGGCCGAGAAGACCGGCGTCTTCACCGGCTTGCACGCGACGAACCCGGTGACCAACGGGCAGATCCCGATCTGGGTCGCCGACTACGTGTTGATGGACTACGGGACGGGCGCGATCATGGCCGTGCCCGCGCACGACCAGCGCGACTTCGAGTTCGCGCAGGTGTTCGAGCTGCCGATCGTGCAAGTGGTCGAGCCGGCCGACGGCGAGGCGGAGCTGCCGTACGAGTCGAAGAGCGAGACAGACCGGCTCGTGAACTCGGCGCAGTTCAACGGCAACTCGGTCCCTGAAGCGAAACGCGCGATCGTGGACTGGCTTGCCGAAAGCGGCCGCGGACGGCACGCGGTCAACTACCGCCTTCGCGACTGGAGCTTCTCGCGCCAGCGCTACTGGGGCTGCCCGATTCCGATCATCCACTGCGAGCGCTGCGGGCTCGTTCCGGTTCCGGAGGATCAACTGCCGGTCCTGCTGCCGGAGGTCGAGGACTACCAGCCGAAGGGCAAGCCGCCGCTCGCTTCCAACGAGGAGTGGATGCGTGTCGAATGCCCGCGCTGCGGCGGCGACGCGCACCGCGATCCCGACACGATGGACACCTTCGTAGACTCATCCTGGTACTTCCTGCGCTACGTCGATCCCCATAACGACCAGGCGCCGTTCGACAAGCGGATCGTCGACTACTGGCTGCCCGTCGATCAGTACATCGGTGGCATCGACCACGCGACGGGGCACTTGCTCTACTCGCGCTTCTTCGTCAAGGCGATGAACGACTTCGGGATGCTCAGCTTCCGCGAGCCGTTCGCGCGGCTCTTCCACCAGGGCTGGGTGCAGATGGGCGGCACCAAGATGTCGAAGACGAAGGGCAATGTCATGGGCCCGGACGACATCGTGGAGGCCTACGGCGCGGACGCGATGCGGATGTACATCCTCTTCATGGGCCCGGCGGACCAGGACATGGAATGGACCGATAGCGGCATCGAGGGCATCGTCCGGTTCCTCCGCCGGCTCTGGCGAACCGTGCACGAGGTCGCCGAGCGCGCCCCCCGCGACGGTCTGGCCGAAGGCTCGCTCGCGCGGAAGGCGCACCAGACGATCGCGAAGGTGACCGACGACGTCTTGCGCCGTGTCCAGTTCCACACGCCCATCTCGGCAGTGATGGAGCTCGTGCGCGACGTCGCGGAGAGCCCGACCGCGCCCGACGCACGGTTCGCAACGGAGACGGCGGTCTCGCTGATCCAGCCGTACGCGCCGCACATCGCAGAAGAGCTGTGGCAGCGGCTCGGCAACGAGCGCCTGTGGAAGCAGCCGTGGCCGGTCGCGGACGAATCGCAGCTCGTACGTGAGACGTTCGAGCTCGTCGTGCAAGTGAACGGCAAGGTGCGCGACCGGTTCGAGGTCGAGGCAGGTTTGTCGGACGACGAGCTCGTCGCCCGTGCCAAGGCCTCGCAGAAGGTCCAGCCGCATCTCGACGGGGCGCAGATCCGGAAGACGATCGTCGTGCCCGGCAAGCTCGTGAATCTCGTCGTCGGCTAGCGCTCGCGAAACCCTTTCGTTTGGAAGTCGGCACGTTTGCGTGCGCGTTTGGCCGCCACCATGGACGTGTGCTCCGCGACCTTCCGATCTCGCGACAACGGCTGCTCGCATACGCGCTCGGCGTCGTGTTCGTGCTCGTGCTTGCGGGACGCTTCGTGCTTCCTGCGCGCACGGCCGGCCCGGCGGCGCCGTTGCCGCCGGTCGGTGCGCGCTCGTCTGCTGCGCCGCGAGCGCCCGCCCTGCTCGTCGTCGACGTCGTCGGTGCGGTTCGGAACCCGGGCTTGTACCGGCTCCGCAAAGGGTCGCGGATCGCCGACGCGGTCGCGCGAGCCGGCGGGGCGACAGCCGCGGCAGAAATCGCAGCGGTGAATCTCGCGGCGCCGCTCGCCGATGGTGTCCAGATTCTCGTACCGCGGCGAGGTGCGTCCTCGGCCGGCGCGGCCGGCGCCGCGGGTGCGACTGGCGCGCCGTCCGCGCCGGTCGACCTCAACACGGCGACGCTCGAGCAGCTCGATGCGCTCCCGGGCGTCGGTCCCGTAACAGCGCAGAAGATCCTCGACTACCGCCAGCAGCACGGCCCGTTCACGGCGGTCGCGCAGCTCGACGCGATTCCCGGGATCGGGCCTGCTCGGCTGGAGCAGCTGAAAGGGCTCGTCGTGCCGTGACGCGTGCACACTTCGTTCTGCTCGCGGCGACTTCGGGTCTCGTACTCGCCGATCTCGCCCGACCCGGCCGGGCGCTCTTGGTCGTGGCCGGCGCTGCTTTGGTCGTTGCGTTCGCGCGCAACGCGAGCGTCCCGCTCTTGGCTCTCGCGGCCGCGCTGACCGCATGGTGGTGGGGCGGAGCGCGTCTCGATGCGATCGACGTCTCGCCGCTTGCTGCTCGAGTGGGAACGGCCGAGCGCGCGGTCGTCGAAGTCGTCGCGCCTCCACGTCGCGGGCGCTTCGACGTCCGTGTCGTCTCGCGCGTTCTCAGATTCGGCGATCTGCAACCGATGGAGCCGGTACTCCTCGAGCTGCCGCCGGGACGCGCGCCTCCGCTCGGCGCTCGGCTCGAGCTGACCGGCACGCTCGAGCTGCCGCGAGAGAGCGGGGACGGCTTCGACGAACGGACTTGGCTCCGGCGCCGCGGCGTGCACGTCGTGCTGCGCGCGGAGAGGTGGCGTCGCATCGGCTGGCGAGGCGGCGCGCTCGGCGCGGCCGATTGGCTCCACCGCTGGCTGGCCGCGCGGGTCGGGCGTGATCTCGGCGGCGACCAGCGGAGCGTCGTCGAAGGGGTTGTGCTCGGCGAAGACGAGGGCCTCACGGACGAGTTGCGGCAGAGCTTCCGCGTCTCAGGCCTGTACCACCTGCTCGCTGTGTC
>JBKPRX010000090.1:0-25004 GCA_046734795.1 Actinomycetota bacterium | reverse complement strand
TCGACGCCGCCGAGCGCGGTGACGGCGCCGAAGGTCTTCCGCACGGCGTGCAGCTCGGCGACGGTGTCGGTCACGCCGCTACCGCATCGCGCTGCTTCTCCGCCCAATCAACCGAGGCCGCGACGACGAGGACGTTGTACGTCAGATGCGCGGCGATTGCGGCAGCCAGTCGGCCGGTCGCTACGTATGTCGCCGCGAAGGCGGACCCGGTGACGAGATGGACGGTCACCGTCCGAAGGCCGAATCGTGCGTGTGCAGCGGCGAAGCCGAACGTTGTCGCAACGAAGGATGCCGCGAGACCGACAGCAGTTTGGAGCACTCCCCAGAGGACGTAGCGCCAAAGGAGTTCTTCGCCTGCGGCGCCGAAGGCCAGCCGCGGCGCCAGCATGCTGAGCCTGCGCACGACGGCGGGTCGGGTGAGCGGCGGTGGATGCACACGTCGCGCGAGCACGGCGTAGAGCAAGCTTCCGCACAGCGCACCGAGTGCGAGCGCCGAAACGACGTTGAGGTGCGGCTGCGGTTGCGACCGCGGCGCTACGACAAAGAGCGTCACCGCCGCGGCGACGATCGCGAGTCGTGCGGCGAGGAGACGAGCCACCACCCGGCTCATGCGCGTCGTCCGATGCACACAGCGATCAGGCTGGACTCGTCGACGCCGTCGAGACCCAGCAGCGCGTCGAGTCGGGCATCGAAGAACCCTCCGACCAAGAAGCCGCCGAGGCCCAGGCACTCCACCGCAAGGGCGACGTTCTGCACGACGTGGCCGGCTTCGAGCAGAGTGAAGCGATAGGCGCGGAGCCCGTACTTGACGCGCGAACGCCAGAAGACTGCGGCGACGACAAGGACAAGAGCTGCCGATGCAGTCTCGGTCGGATTGGTGAAGACGTCGTCGGCCGCCGCGGCGACTCGGCCGTCGGCGTGGCGATGTCTTCCGAGGACATGCCTGAGCGGGTCGTAGTGGTAAACGCCGGCTGGGAGGTCGTCGACTCGGCGCGCAAGCATGAACAACTCCAGCGGAAAGAGCGCGCCTGCTGACGGGACCGCACGTCGCGGCGGCAGGTAATTCGCGGCCGGTGCGGTTACGCCGTAAGCAGCGTGCAACAAGGTCGCGACGTCGCCTCGCGCGAGAGGCTGCGGCGCAAAGTCGCGCACGGAGCGCCGTCCGCAGAGGAGACCGGAGAGCGGTCGGTCGAGAGACTCGCTCGGCGGCAACGGGAGTATCTCGAGGCTGTGGTTGCGGCGAACGGCCCGGCTTGTCGTCGCCAGAAGCCGGGGATTGCCTGTTAGACGCGCGACCCCGCGCATCTGTCTGCCGATCGTCGACGGCTGGAGCTTGGACGCCTCATGGAGCAGCTCCGCTGGATCGGCCGGATCACGCTCGCCGCCGTAGACCGTTTCGGCCAGGCGGATGGTCGAGTGGTCCGTGGACGGCGTCACGGGAACGGATGCGGGTAGGGGTTTACGTCGGCGAACCGCAACTGTGCGGGAGCGAGACCGAGTGCATGTGGCAGCTCCCGAAGGCGCGAGCCGCCGAGGAACCGCGCGTCGTGTCGGACGTCGAGTGCGCACATCGGTGGTACGAGCACCTTCGCCACGGCCAAACCCGCGTCGGCGAGGTCGGCTGTCGTAGCGTCGACGGCGTACGCCTCGAGCTCGTGGCGCGCGAGGCGCCGCGCTAGATCGCGCAGCTGCTCGAGCGGCGTTCGTCCCGCGAGAGGCTTGATCTCGTCCACCGAGCGCCGGTGGGCCGAGGCGACGAGGAAACCGGCTGCGTCGGCGAGCTCTGCCGGCGCGTACAAGCGAATGTGATCGGCGAAGGAAACGACGTCCGAGAAGTCGGAGGCGAACTTGCGGGGAGGCTCTGTACGGAGCATCGACGTGCCCCAGCTGCGGACGGCGAACGCTTCTGCGACGGCCTTCTTGATCGCGATGTTCGCGGTGGGGGCCGCAGCAGCGCCGACGGCGACTGCTGCCGAGCGCACGCCGTCGCCGCGGACGTAGGCAGCCGCGGCGGGCACACCGACAAAGACGGAGAGGTCGACGACATCGCAATGAGCACCGGTCGGCTCGATGTAACGCTGCTCGAAGCGCACGAGGTCGCGGTCGGCGCTCCAGTCGAGGAGAGGCAGGCTGAGGCGGTGGTTCCACGCGAGCATGAAGGCGTCACGCTCGACGACCTCGAGTAACGCTGCCAGGAGCGCTTCCTCGATCGTCGCCGCGCAGGCAAGGCCGCTGCTTGTTGCGTAGCCGATCGGCGTGTCGTCGAGGCCGGTTCCCCGCCATGGCAGATACACGAGCTGGGCAGGCACGAACCGCCGGGCGCCGTCCGGCAGTCGAAACGCGCGCGCCCATCGAACTGGCGTCTTCGCGTCGAACGGCTGGAACGGAAATCCCGGCAGCGCATACTGCTCGGGCGCGAAGAGAGCGAACGATGCGGGGTCCACTGCCCGTGATCCGAGTGCCTCTGCGTCGCCGAAGACGAGCTCGTCGACCGGAACGAACGTGCCCGCATAGCGCTCCGCTGCTTCCCCGAGCGCCGCAGCGCGCGCGACGCCCGCATTCGAGGCGTAGCCGCCGGACGCCGCACTCGACTTGTTGGTCTCGCTGCCCGGACCGACGCCGCTGATCGTTGCCCCGACCTTGACGAGCGGTGCCTCGGCCGGCTCGACGAGGATCGTGTGGACATCGCGGACGATTCCTGTGATCGGAGAGACGAGCGTGTCGAGCCGCACCAAAGATTGCGACAGCGGCGTCACCGCGCGGTCCTGCAGCCCGGTCACGAGGCCTCGGTCCACGGAAGCGGCGGCGCTGCGCGAAGCGCGTCGGTACATGCGGGGCAGCGCGGCACGCGATAGACAACGTGACTCGAGAGAGACGGCGTTCCGGCGAGTGAGAGCGCGAGCATCGTCCCCGCTGCGAACGGGTCGCCGAAGAGCAACCAGCGAGTTGCGGCGAGCACCGCGAGGCCCGCGACGCATGCCGAGACCGACGGCGCTTGAGGCGTACCTCCTGTCGCCTTGCGCTCGAGCGACCAGAACTCGTCGGGATAGTCGACGTTCGCGGCGCGCCGTCTTCGGTAGCACTCGTAGCAACAGGTTTCGCCGGGAACGAACAGCGGCCCGACGGCGGCGAAGGTTCCGTTGAACGGAAGCACCTGGAGCCACGGGAGCGACGCAGCGATTGCTGCCTCGTTCCAGTCGGGCAGTCGCGTCAGCTCGCCGGGCCCTGGGGCGACGATCACGAGCGTCTCGTGCGAAACCGCGTCGCGCCAGTCGGCGCGAACAACTCCGTTCAACCCGGAAAGGCGGAAGGTTCGGCAGATCTCACCGGCCGCTCCGCTGTCGCCGAGGACGACGATGCGCCCGTTCTCGAGCGTCGCGAGTGCTGCGGCGGGCGACGGAACCGGACCGTCGACCGCAGCGTGGAAGAGTGCCGCAGCGGCTGTGGATTCCGGAAGGGCCGCCTCGAGCGGCGGCCCTTCCGTCAGCAGACCGTGCTCCGCAAGCAGCGCGACCGCCTTCTCGATCGCAGGTCGCGCCTCCGCGCCGAAGGCCGCCGCCAGCTCGTCGACCGTCGCCGTGCCGTCGAGCAGCGGAAGGAGGCTCGGCAGGAGCGCTCGAGCGGCTCGGCCCTCGAACGCGACGACCTTGCCACCGTACTCGACGACGATCCCATCGGACTCATCGACGAATCGGTGCCACGGGCTGAGAAGCGGGCGTTCCGGCACTGCGCGGAGTCGGTTCATCGCAGATGAACGCGGCGGCTCAGACGATCTGCCACGGGCCGCCGCCGCCGCCGCCGTCGCAACTGCAGGAGCAGCAGCAGCACAAGGTGAGGTCGTCGGCAAGCGCGGCCGCCCCGTAGCCGACACGGTGGGCCGAGAGGTCGAGGAGGTCAGAGAGGTTCAGCGCGTACTTCACGGCGATCTCCTTGGTTTGGAGTGACGCCGGTCACGCTATCGTTGTCTGTTCAGACAATCAAGATGGCAAATTCGGCCATGTCCGAGCCATGCATCGCAATAACGATTCGTCATGGACGCCATTAGCGGCCGTCGATACACTGCGCCATGTGGCAGCGGCCAGTTTCGACGTGCTCGTAATCGGGAGCGGTGCCTCGGGGCTCACGGCTGCCGTGTCAGCGGAGCGAAGCGGAGCGCGCGTCGCGATCGCGACGAAGAGCACGCTTCAGGCCTGCAACTCCGCGAAAGCACAAGGCGGTATCCAAGCGGCGGTCGGGTCCGACGACTCGCCCGAGCAACATGCCGAAGACGTCTGGACCTCGAGTCACGAAACGGCGAACCGCGAGCTCGTCACCGTCCTCACGACCGACGCGCCGACCGCGATCCACTGGTTGGAAGAGCTCGGCGTCGAGTTCAACCGCGAGAACGGCGGCTATCGCGTCGCACGCTGTGGGGGCGCGTCGCGGAAGCGGCTCCTCCAGGTCGGCGACCGGACCGGCCACGCGATCACCAAGGCCGTGCGCGACGCGTGGGAGGCGGGTTCCGGCACGACGTACGCGAACGCGCCGCTCCGCGAGCTCGCTCCGATCGCGAACGGTTGGCGCGCGCAGGTCGGCGACGAGCTCGTCGAGTCGGCAACGGTCGTCCTTGCGGCGGGCGGGCGGTGCTTCAAGGAAGCAGAGGAGCGAGGCGAGCTCTCGACGAACCATCCGAACGCGACCGGCGAGGTGACGCGGCTCGTGCTCGACCTCGGCGCCGACGCGCGCGATCTCGATGCGCTCCAGTACCACCCGAACGGCGGCGCCTGGCCGGAGACGATGCAGGGCTACTCGATTCCCGAGACGACCCGGGCCTACGGTGCTGTGCTCCTGAACTCCGAAGGCGAAGAGTTCTGCGACTCGCTTGCGCCGCGTGACGTCGTCAGCCAGGCGATCTTCGACGAGGTCGGGAGCGGCAAAGGTGTCGAGACGCCCGATGGAAGGCCTGCGGTCTACCTCGACACGACCCGGATCTCGCCTGACGATGCCGCGATCTCGCTGCCCTACATGTTGCGCCGTTACCGCGGCGCCGGAATCGATCCCCTGACGGAGAAGATCTTCACGTATCCGGTCCTCCACTACCAGAACGGCGGGCTCGTGATCGATGCGAACGCCGAGACGACCCTCGAGGGCGTCTTCGCCTGCGGCGAGATCGCGGGCGGGACGCACGGGCGGAACCGCATGATGGGCAACTCGTTGCTCGAATGCGTCGTCTTCGGGCGTCGTGCCGGCCGCGCCGCAGCGGAGAAAGCGACGGCATGAGCGTCGTGGACGGCGTGCAACGGCGAGCGCAGGAACGACCGAAGGAGCTTTATGCCCGGCTTTGACGACGGCTTTCTGAATCTGCCCGAACGGCCGGGCAAGCCGCGCTCGAGCGGTCTGACGCACGTGATCGACAAGGGCATGACGATCAGCGACATCGAAGGCCTTTTCGATACCGCGGGCTCGTTCGTCGACATCGTGAAGCTCGGCTGGGGCACGAGCTACGTCACGAACAACCTGGCGAGAAAGGTCGCGCTCTATCGGTCGTTCGAGACGCCGGTCGTCTGCGGCGGAACGCTCTTCGAAGTGGTGTACGCGCGCGATCGCATCGACGAGTTCAAGGCCTGGCTCCAAGAGCACCGTTTCACGCACGTCGAGATCTCCGACGGGACGCTCGAGATTCCGCGCGACCGCAAGCTCGAGGTGATCGCCGATTTCGCGCGCGACTTCGTCGTCCTCTCCGAAGTCGGTTCGAAGGACTCGGATGTCGTCTTCACACCGGACCAGTGGGTCGGGTGGATCAAGGAAGAGCAGGAAGCCGGCGCGTGGAAGGTGATCACCGAGGCGCGCGAGAGCGGCACCTCCGGGATCTTCGCCAAAGACGGCGGCATGCGCACCGGCTTGATCGACGAGATCGCGCACGAGGTCGCGGTCGACGATCTGATCTTCGAGGCGCCGACGAAGTCGTCGCAGGCGTGGTTCGTGCGTCAGTTCGGTTCGAACGTCAATCTCGGCAACATCCCGCCCGACGAAGTGATTCCGCTCGAGACGCTGCGCCTCGGCTTGCGCGGCGACACGCTGAAGGAGGTTCTGCTTGGCGACAGCGGCCAGCCTGCGCCTGCCACCTGACCTGGAAGCCATGTCCGCGGAGGACATTCTCCTTTGGGCGTACTCGGAGTTCGGTGACCGTCTCTGCCTCACGTGCTCGTGGCAGAAGCAGTCGTCGGTGCTCGTCCACATGGTCTCCGAGCTCGCGCTCGACATTCCCGTGATCGAGCTCGACACGGCGCTCTTCTTCCAGGAGACCTACGAGACGCGCGACCGGCTCGTGGAGCGCTATGGCCTGCGGTTGATCCGGCCCGAGGTGATCTCCGTCGCCGAGCAGCATCGCCGCGAGGGCCCGAACCTCTGGGAGCGCGACCCCGATCGCTGCTGCCACCTGCGCAAGGTCGAGCCGCTCCAGCGAGCGCTCGCGCCGTATCACGCGTGGGTCTCGGGCATCCGGCGCGACCAGAGCCCGAGTCGGGCCGAGACGCCGAAAGCGCAGTGGTCCGAGCGCTACGGCGTCTGGAAGATCAGCCCGCTCGCCGACTGGAACGAGAAGCGCGTTTGGGCCTACATCACCGTGAACGAGATTCCCTACAACCCGCTGCACGAGGCGGGCTACCGGTCGATCGGGTGCATTCCGTGCACGCGCCCGACCGCGCTCGGAGAGGAAGAGCGAGCGGGCCGGTGGGCCGGCTCCGACAAGCTCGAGTGCGGGATTCACCTCGATGACATCGCCAAAGGAGACGCATGACCCAGGAAAACATCTACGCCCACGAGCACCCTGAGAGCGACCGGCGCCGCGGCGGCGGGTTCACGCTCTGGTTCACGGGGCTTTCCGGCGCCGGCAAGTCCACGATCGCGCATCTCGTCGGACCCGCCCTCGAAGAGCGGGGCGCGATCGTCGAGTACCTCGACGGCGACACCGTCCGCACGCACTTGTCCAAGGGGCTCGGGTTCTCGAAGGAAGACCGCGACACGAACATCGAACGCATCGGCTGGGTCGCTTCGCGTCTCACACGCCATGGCGCGGCGGTGATCTGCGCCGCCATCTCGCCGTACGAGGAAACGCGGCAAAAGGCGCGCGAGTCCGTCGAGGAGTGGGGCCCCTTCGTCGAGGTCTACATCAAGGCGTCCGTCGACGCGTGCGCTCGCCGCGACGTCAAGGGCCTCTACGCGAAGGCCTTCGCCGGCGAGATCAAGGGCTTCACAGGTGTCGACGATCCGTACGAGGAGCCGGTCGCGGCAGAGATCGTCGTCGACACCGAGTCGCTCTCGCCGGAGGAAGCGGCAGAGCTGATCGTCACGCAGCTCCAAGAGCGCGGGCTCGTTCACCCGAGGACCGGAGCAGCGGTATGAGCACCACGACCGAACAGAAGCTGATCGCGCCCCACGGCGGCACGCTCGTCGACCGCACGGGCGACCGGCCGGACGGTGTCGAATCGCTCGAGACGCTGACGCTCACGTCGCGCGAGCTCTCCGACCTCGACATGCTCGCTTCGGGTGCGCTCTCGCCGCTCGAAGGGTTCATGGGGCCCGAGGACTACGAATCGGTGGTCGAGTCCATGCACCTCGCCGGAGGCTTGCCGTGGTCTCTGCCCGTTTGTCTCGCCGTCGACGGGGCGCCGAACGGCGATCGAGTCGCGCTCGCCGACGAGGCCGGTCGTCTCTACGCGGTGCTCGACGTCGACGACGTCTTCGAGTACGACGCGACGCGAGAGGCAGAGCGTTGCTTCCGCACGACCGAGGACGCACATCCCGGTGTCGCGCGGCTCTACGCGCAGAAGCCGCGCTACCTCGCCGGACGCGTCACGGTCTTCGATCGACCGGAGCCGTCGTTCCCCGAGCTCGCGCGCGACCCGGCCGAGACGCGCGCCGCGTTCGCCGAGCGGGGCTGGAAGCGCGTCGTCGGCTTCCAGACGCGAAACCCGATCCACCGCGCGCACGAGTACCTGACGAAGGTCGCGCTCGAGACCGTCGACGGGCTCTTGATCCATCCGCTCGTCGGCGAGACGAAGTCCGACGACGTGCCCGCGGCGACGCGCGTGGACTGCTACCGCGTGCTCGTCGACAACTACTACCCCGCCGACCGCGTGCTCGTCTCCGCGTTTCCGGCGGCGATGCGCTACGCGGGTCCGCGCGAGGCGATCTGGCACGCGATCTGTCGTAAGAACTTCGGCTGCTCGCACTTCATCGTCGGCCGCGACCACGCCGGCGTCGGCGACTACTACGGCACGTACGACGCGCAGCTCATCTTCGACGAGTTCGAGCCGCACGAGCTCGACATCGAGCCGATGTTCTTCGAGCACTCGTTCTGGTGCAAGACGTGCGGATCGATGGCGTCTGCCAAGACGTGCCCGCACGATTCCGAGCACCACGTGTTCCTCTCGGGGACAAAGGTGCGTGAGCTGCTCGGCAAGGGCGAGCTGCCGCCGGTCGAGTTCTCGCGGCCGGAGGTCGCAGAGGTTCTGATCCAGGCGTACAGCTCATAGGAACGCGGCCCGCGAGATGACCTGGCAGTTCACCCTCACGGGCTTGTTGATCGGCTCGCTCGTCGGGCTCACCGGCATGGGCGGTGGTTCGCTGATGACGCCGATCCTCGTGATCGTGTTCGGCTTCAAGCCGACCTATGCGGTCGGCACCGACATCCTGCACGGCGCGATCTTCAAGTCGTTCGGCGCGGTCCGTCACAGGCGGCTCGGCACCGTTCACGCCGGGCTTGCGGCGTGGATGTTCCTCGGCTCAGGACCGCTGTCGCTCCTCGGCGTCTGGGTCTCGCACCTGATCACGAAGAACTACGGCGACCAGGCGCAGACCATCATGGGCTACGCGGTCGGCGCCGCCCTCGTCGCAGGCGGGATCGGGTTCTTCCTCAAGGGAATGATCAAGCGCGGCATCCAGCCGAGCGACGCGCCGTTCATCCTCGAGCGGCGCGACAAGATCCTCGCGGTCGCGATCGGCGCGGTGTTCGGCTTCATCGTGGGCCTGACCTCGGTCGGCAGCGGCACGTTCTTCGGCCTCGTGATGCTGCTCGTGTACCCGCTGACGATCCCGAAGATCGTCGGGACGGACATCTTCCACGCGGCTGCGCTCCTCTGGGTCGCGGGTATCGGGCACCTCGTGAGCGGCAACGTCGACCTGCACGCAACGGCTTGGCTCCTGATGGGCTCGATCCCCGGCATCTGGCTCTCGAGCCACTTCACGCTGCGGCTTCCGCACGGGCTGCTGCGCACCGCGCTCGCGACGGTGTTGCTTCTGAGCGGCCTGAAGCTTCTGAACGTTCCGCAAGCGAACTGGATCCTCGCGTCCGGACTGATCGCGCTTGCGACCCTGCTCATCGGTTACGGGATCCGCGCGTGGCAGCGCCCACCGCGCGTGCAACCGTACGCCGAGCACATCTGAGCCCACGTAGAATCCGCTCGCTTTGCAGCGGCTTCTCTCGACGGCCCTCGTCCTCGGCCTCCTCGTCGCGACGACTGCCGCATTCGCGGTCACCGAGAACCTGAAGCTGACGAAGAGCCCGATCACGCGGACTCGGGTCTCGAAGGTGCTCTCGCCGGTCTGCAACTGCGACAAGCGCCTCGCGACGATCGCGTTCTCACTTCGCAAGCGCGACTCGCTCACGCTCTCGATCGTGGACTCGCGGCGTCACGAGATCGAGCGCGTCGCCGACGGAATCGACGCGGAGCGCGGCTTCAACGTCTTCGTCTGGAAAGGGCTGACGAGCGAGGGTCTGCGCGCCCGCGACGGCGTCTACTACGCGAAGGTTCACCTCGCGAACGCGCATCGGACGATCCTGCTTCCGAATCAAATCGTGCTCGACACGCGCCCTCCGCGCGTCCTCGAGGCAAAGCCGAGCCGCGACGTCTTCTCGCCTGACGCCGACGGCCAAGCGGACTCGGTCAAGGTCTCGTATCGGCTCTCCGAGCCCGCGCACGCGCTGCTCTTCCTGCGCGGCCACCGCGTCGTCCGGACGCACTTCGCGCGAGAGAAGGACGCGCTGTCGTGGTACGGCCGTGTCGACGGCGTCCCGATCGCCCAGGGCCTCTATCGATTGCGGCTCGGCGCGGAGGACGCGGCCGGAAACGTCACAGGTCCCGCGCACGGCCTCCTCGTACCGGTACGCGTTCGGTACGTCGCGCTCGCACGACATCGCTTGCGCGTCAAGGCCGGCACGCGGTTCGGCGTCGGCGTCGACACGGACGCGAAGTCGTACCGTTGGCGGTTCGCGGGCGGAAACGGCGCAGAGACGAGCGGCCTGCTGATCCTGCGGGCGGGGCAGCCCGGCCGGTACCGGCTCGTCGTCACCGAGAACGGGCACCGCGATGTCGCGCGCGTCGTCGTGGTGCCGCGGCGATGACGCGCCTCGATCTCGCCCCCGCCGGCGGTGCGCTCGCCGCGGTCGGTCTCGCGTTCGTGATTGCCGCGCCTCGGAGCAACGTGCGCCTCGGCGGCCTGGGGCTCGTCGCGCTCGGCTCGGTTCTCCTCGCGGTCCCGCTCGTTCCGGCGGGGCACGCCGCGTACGTCGTGGGCGCGTGCGTCGTCGCGGCGGTGGTCTGCGGAGCGCTCGCGCTCGCGCTGCGACGCTGGCCGTGGGCGCTCGCGTTCGCGACGCTCGCACTCGTGCCCGCGCGGATCCCCGTGCACGTCGGCGGCTCGAGCTCGAAGCTCTTGCTGCCGCTCTACATCCTCGCCGGCGCCGCGGCGATTCAGCTTGCGATCGAGCTCGTTCAAGGTGACGAGCGCTCGCGCGAGCTCGGCCTCCTCGGCGTGCCGCTTGCCGCCTTTGTCCTTTGGAGCGGACTCTCGCTCACGTGGAGCGGCGACGTGCGCGAGGGAACGGTCGAGCTGCTCGCGTTCTACGTTCCCTTTGCGTTGCTCGCCGTCGGGATCGCGCGGCTCGAGTGGAGCCGGCGCGCGATCCGCTTGCTGACGGTCGAGCTCGCCGCAATGGCACTGCTCTTCGCAGTCGCCGGCTTCTGGCAGTACCACACGCGGAACCTCTTGATCGAGAACCCGAAGCTCGTCGTCGGCAATGCGTACCAGGGCTTCTTCCGCGTCAACTCGGTCTTCTGGGATCCGTCGGTGTACGGGCGGTTCCTGATGGTTGCGATCGTCGCAGGGGTCGTCATCGTCCTTCGGGGCCGGTCGCTCCGCGATGCCTGCGTTGCCGCTGCTGTCGTCGTCGTGCTCTGGTTCGGCCTCTTGCTGTCGTTCTCGCAGTCGAGCTTTGCCGGACTCGCCGCGGCGGTGTTCGTTGCCGCTGCGGTCGCGTGGCATTGGCGCGCGATGATGGCCGTCGGTCTGGCTGCCGCGGTGCTCGTCTCGGCGGGCGTCGCGAGCCCGCACGTGCGCACGGTGTTCGTCAAGCACACCAAGCAGAGCCTGAACCAGTCGACGAGCGGACGCGCGAGCCTCGTCTCGCAAGGGATGCGCATCGCGGTTGCCAACCCGCTGCTCGGAGTCGGGGTCGGCGACTTCAAGCTCGCCTACGCGAAGCGGACGCACCTGAAAGGCAAGCAACCGAAGAAGGCCGCTTCGCACAACACGCCGGTCACAGTCGCCGCAGAGTCCGGCTTCGTGGGCCTCGCGATGCTCGTCTGGCTCGTCGGCGCGGCTCTCGTTGTCTCGTTTCGGCGGCTCGGTCGCAGCTTCGAGCATCGCACTGCGCTAGCGGTGGGGCTGATGGTGATCGCCGTCTTCGTGCACAGCTGCTTCTACAACGACTTCTTCGAGGATCCGATGACGTGGGGCCTCCTGGCGTTCGCCGCGCTCGCAGGAGCCGCGCTCGAGCGGCCGAAGGTTGCGGCGTGATCGAGAGCTGGAAACGCGTCCTCGTTCTCGCGCCGCACACCGACGACGGCGAGTTCGGCTGCGGGGGAACGATGTCGCGCCTCGTTGCGGCGGGCGCCGACGTGCGCTACGTCGCGTTCTCGATCGCGACGCGGTCGCTGCCGGAAGGCTTTCCTCCCGACACGCTCGCGAAGGAAGTGCGCGAGGCGACGACGGAGCTCGGCATCCCGGCGGACAATCTCATGGTGCACGACTTCGACGTGCGCACGTTTCCGCAACACAGGCAGGACATCCTCGAGCTCTTGGTCGAGCTCTGGGAGGAGTGGCACCCGGACGTCGTCTTCCAGCCGAGCCTCAGCGACATCCATCAGGACCATCAGACGATCGCTGCCGAAGGCCTGCGCGCGTTCAAGCGCACGACGATCCTCGGCTACGAGATTCCGTGGAACAACCTCGACTTCAGCTATCAGTGCTACTTCGCGCTCGAGCGCGAGCACATCGAGCGGAAGGTCGCGGCACTCGCGAAGTACGCCTCGCAGCAGCACCGCCGGTATGCGAACGCGGACTACGTCTGGAACGTCGCGCGGACGCACGGGATCAACGTGAACCGCGAGTACGCCGAGGTGTTCCAGGTCTACCGAGTTGTCGCCTAGCGCTCGCGTCACCCGCACCGGGCGATGCAAGCGTCGACGGTGTCGAGATGATTGCCGGATCGGCGTGCACCTCCGCTCACTCGCTATCGCGGCTGCGCTCGCGGGCGCGGTGCTGCTTGCCTCTGGTTGCGGACGCGGCGACGTTGCAGCCGGCTCGCCCTTCGAGCCCGCGAAACCGGACGTTCTCACAGTTGCGACGGCTTTCCTGCCCGCGCCCGGCTTCTGGCAGGGCGATGCGGAGCCGTACGGTGGCTTCGAAGCGGGTCTTGCGCGCGCACTTGCAGAACGGCTCGGGCTCCATCGGGTCGCCGTCGTCCAAGTGCCGTTCGCAGAGATCGTGCGCGGCCGCTTGCATGGAGCTGATCTCGCGCTCTCCCAGCTGACGCCGACCGAAGAGCGCGAGCACTCGCTGGACTTCACCACGACGTACTTGTCGGCACGGGCCGGTGTCCTGGCGCTTCGCAAGGTCGAAGCTTCCGACACCGAAGGCCTGCGCAAGCTGCACTGGGTCATCTCGCGCGTCTCGACGCTGACGCCGACCGTCCTGCATCGGATTCGTCCGCTCGACGAACCGGTCGTGACCGAAGACCGCTCGGGCGCACTCGAGATCTTGCGAGCGGGGCTCGCCGACGCGTTGCTCCTCGATCTTCCGGTCGCGCTCGGCCTCGCTCGGTCCGAGCCTGAGAACTTTCACGTCATCGGCCAGCTGAGCGGCGGCGAAGGGCTCGCGGCCGCGCTGCCGGACGGCTCGCCGAACCGCGAGATCGTGGACTCCGAGCTCCGCCATCTGCAGGCCGACGGAACGATCGACGACCTCGCGAGGCGCTGGCTCGGCACGAGTGCGGACGACGTGCCGTTGATCCGGACGGAAGAGGACTGACGATGCTCGTCCTCGCGAACGAGGCGACCTCCGGTCCGGTCTTCGAGTTTCTTGTGCTCTTTGCGGTGATTCTGCTCGGGCCGATCATCTTCGCGCGGCTCGGCGTTCCGGGATTGATCGGGCTTGTGCTCGGCGGCTACGCGATCGGAGCGCACGGCCTCGGCCTGATCCATGCCGGTAACGAGACGGTTCCTGCGCTCGGACACCTCGGGCTTCTGTACTTGATGTTCGTCGCCGGCCTCGAGCTCGACTTGCACGTTCTCCAGGAGTACCGCCGCGCTGCGGTTGTGCTCGGTCTGCTGGCGTTCGCGATCCCCGGCCTCGCCGGTCTCGGCGTCGGCGCGCTGCTCGGCTGGTCGCTCCCAGCCATGTTCCTGCTCGGCGCGATGATGGCCTGGCACACGCTGCTCGTCTATCCGACGCTTCGCGACGCCGGGCTCGGAGACCATCCTGCGGTTGCGACGGCCGTCGGCGCAACCGTCCTCACCGACACGCTCGCGCTCATCGTGCTCGCAGTCGTCTCGGGCTCGGAGACGGGCTCCGGCTCGGCGCCGCTCATCCTCGGCAAGATCGCGCTCGGATTCGTCGTGTTGATCGTCGTCGGTCTCGTCGTGCTGCCCCGTGCCGTCGACGCCGCGTTTCGCCGGTGGGGTGGCGACCCGGTCGCGCGGTATCTCGTGATCATCGTCGCGCTCCTTTCCATGGCGCTCCTCGCATTGGTCTTCGGGATCGAGGGGATTGTCGGTGCGTTCTTTGCCGGGCTCGCGCTCAACCGCCTCGTGCCGAACGAGGGTCCGTCGATGGAGCGCGTGGAGTTCTTCGGAACCGCCGTCTTCATTCCGGTATTCCTGGTCTCGATCGGCCTGCTACTCGACCCGTCGGTGATGTTCACGGGCAAGGCGCTGAAGCTCGCCGGGCTCATCTGCGTAGCGGCGCTCGGCGGCAAGGCGGTCGCCTGCTGGTTCAGCGGCCGGCTCCTTGGATTCGACCGGCCGGAACGCGCCGCGCTCTACGTTCTCACCGTCCCGCAAGCCGCCGCCACGCTCGCAGTGACCTTGATCGGCTTCGAGATCGGACTCTTCGGCACGACAGTCGTGAATGCGGTGCTGGTGCTCATCCTCGTCAGCATCGTCCTGTCTGCACTCCTGGCGGAGAAGGTGATCCAGTGGGTGCCGGCTCGAGCGGGCGCGGCGCGACGGCTTGGCGCCCGCGTCCTCGTCGTTGCGCCCACGACCGGACCGTCCGACGCTGCGGTACGGACCGCGACGCTTCTCTCGCGCCCCGACGGCGGTCACGGCGACGTGCTGATCGCGCGCGCAGCCGGCGACCCGCCTGCCGATCGAGGCGAGCTTCGTTCGCTCGAGAGACGCGTCGCTCGCTACGGGTTCGACGGCCGCGTCTCCACAGAGATCGAGGAGCTGCGCGACGCGGTCCGCAAGGCCGAGCTGAAGGGGGAGTACTCGCTCGTCATCGTCGACGACGCCTCGTTCGCGGCCGAGCCGGGGGTCGTGCCGCTTCTTGTCGTCGACGGTGTCGCGGCGACTCCGGTCGCGGTGCTCTACGTCGCCGACGACGGCAAGACCAACGCGATCCGTGCGGAGGTGGCGCGCAGGCTCGCTTCGGCGGCTGAAGACGGGCGACGGTTCCGGCTCACGCCGAAATCCGACGGCGGCGTTCCCGTCCTCCGGTAGCCGGACGGGCCTTGCGCGGCTGTAACGTGAGCGCGTGAGCGTCGCAACCTCCGAGCGAAACCGCCAGGTTCGCCTCGCCGCTCGGCCGGTCGGGTTGCCGGGCGACGAGATCTGGAGCGTCGTCGACGAGCCGGTACCGGCGGCCGGTGACGGCGAGCTGCTCGTCCAGGTGCTCTACCTCTCGGTCGATCCCGCGATGCGTGCTTGGCTGAACGAGGGGCGCTCGTACGTGCCGCCGGTCGAGATCGGCGAGGTGATGCGCGCCGGGGGCGTGGGCCGCGTTGTCGCGTCGAACCAGCCCGCGTTTTCGGTCGGCGACCACGTCACGGGACTCTTCGGCGTGCAGGAGTACGCGGCCTCGGACGGCCGCGGCCTCGTCAAGGTCGATCCGCAGCTCGCGCCGCTGCCGCGGTATCTCGGCGCGCTCGGAACGTCGGGTCTCACCGCGTACTTCGGTCTCCTCGACGTCGGCGAGCTCCGAGAGGGATCGACGGTCGTCGTCTCCGGCGCGGCCGGGTCTGTCGGCACCGTCGCCGTGCAGATCGCAAAGCTGAAGGGTTGTCGCGTCGTCGGCATCGCAGGCGGTGCGGATAAGAGCGCGTACCTCGTCGAGGAGCTCGGCATCGATGCTGCGATCGACTACAAGGACGAAGACGTCCGCGAGGCGTTGCGCAAGCACTGCCCGGATCGGATCGACCTCTTCTTCGACAACGTAGGCGGCGAGATTCTCGAGGCCGCGCTGTCGCGGCTTGCCCGCGGCGCGCGCGTCGTCCTCTGCGGCGCGATCTCTCAGTACAACGCAAGCGGCGGCGGCAAAGGGCCCGCGAACTACATGAACCTCCTCGTCAGCCGCGCCCGCATGGAGGGCTTCGTCATCTTCGACTTCGCGGATCGGTACGCCGAGGCCGCACAAGAGCTCGCGGGCTGGATCGCAGACGGACGCTTGAAGGCGCGGGAAGACGTGGTCGAAGGCGGCGTCGACGCCTTTCCGGAAGCTCTGCGGATGCTCTTCCGCGGCGACAACACCGGCAAGCTCGTCCTGCACGTCGCGGACTGAACTGCGCTAAACGGGTCACACCGGAACCGATCGATGCGCGTACCCTTGACGCGATGAGCGCGTCAGCCTTCGTTGTTCTCGGCTGCCCCAGCGACCGCGCCTGTCGCCGCCTCGTCGCGGCAACCGAACGGCTCGCCGCCCGCACGCGGCCGGACTTCGTCGTCTTCACCGGCTGGCTGGGCGAAGCCAAGCGGATGGGGTCGCTCTGGCGCGGCCCTTCGACGATCGACGTGCTACTCGAGGAGACAGCGTCGACCACGGCGGAGAACGCGGCCCGCTCGCTGCCGCTCCTGTTGGAACACGGCGTCACGCGCGCGACCGTCGTCTGCGCGCCGACGCATCTGCCGCGAGCGCGCTGGATCTTCCGCAGCGTCTACGGCAACCAGGGCGTCGCAGTCGGCTTCGCCGTCGCCCGTGTCCTACCGACGCCCGGCGCGCTTCTCTGGGAGCTCGGTGCGTTCGGCGTCGCTCCTCGGCAGGCGCGTGCAGCGCGCGCGGAACTGGAGCGGCGCTGAGCGACACGGTCGTTTTCATCCCGGCGTGGAACGAGGAAGCGAACCTTCCGGCCGTGATCGACGACCTTCATGCCGTGATCCCCGATGCGGACGTGCTCGTCGTCGACGACGGCTCCACCGATCGCACCGCAGAGGTCGCCCGCGAGCACGGAGCCGAGGTCGAGTCGCTCGGCAGTAACCGCGGGCTCCGGGTGGGGATTGCTGCCGGGTACCGCTGGGCACTCGAGCACGGCTACGCCTTCTGCGGCCGCGTCGACGCAGACGGGCAGCATCCGGCCCGCGAGCTGGCTCGCCTACTCGCGCTCGTCCGCGACGACGAATGCGACGTGGCCGTCGGCTCGCGTTTCGTCGCCGGCGACGGCTACGCGCCCTACCGCTATCGACCTACCGCTGCACGCCGATTCGGCACTGCTGTCCTCCGACGCGCGATGAAGCTCGTGCTCGATCGACCGTTCGGTGACGCGACGAGCGGGCTCTACGCCGTCAACGCCAAGGCGCTGCCGCTCCTCTCGGAGACGTTCGAGAGCGGCGCCCCGGAAGTCGAGGCGCTGATCCGCGTCGCGGACGCAGGCCTCCGGCTCGAGGAGGTGCCGGTCGACATGGCGGAGCGTGCGAGCGGCGAGTCCAAGCTGCGCGGCTCGAAGGCCGTCAAGCTCGTGCTCACCGTCGCGGGGACCCTGGTGGCGGCACAGCTCGTGCGCCGCCGCCGGCGCTAGCTCGCGAGCGGTCGAGCTCCGGCAGCATCCGTAGCTCGCACCGCATCGCGACGCGGGCCCAGCCCCGAGTGCGACGATGAACCGTGGACCCAAAGCGCGCGCGCAGCCGCGTGATGGTCGGGATGATGCTCTCGATCGGGCTCGCGGCCATGGACTCGACCATCGTCGCGACCGCGGTTCCGTCGATCGCGAAAGACCTCGGCGGCTTCGCGCACTTCCCGTGGCTCTTCTCCGCGTACCTGCTCGCGCAGGCGGTGACGACGCCGATCTACGGAAAGCTCGCCGACGTCTACGGGCGGCGGCCGATCCTCGTCATCGGGATCTCGATCTTCCTGCTCGGCTCGGCACTGGGCGCGGTCGCGTGGAGCATGGTCGCGCTGATCGTCTTCCGCGCGGTGCAAGGCGTCGGCGCGGGCGGAGTTCAGCCGCTCGTGATGACACTCGCGGGCGACCTCTACACGCTCGAGGAGCGACCGCGCGTGCAAGGACGGATCGCAAGCGTGTGGGCGCTGGCTGCGATCGTCGGACCGGCGACTGGCGGACTCTTTGCCGAGTACATCTCCTGGCGGTGGATCTTCATCGTCAACCTGCCGGTCGGCGCGTTCGCACTCGGGGTCATCCTCGCGAACCTCCGCGAGCCGCAGCTCGTCCGGCGGCGGCACCGCATCGACCTGCTCGGTGCCGCTCTGCTCGTCTCGGCCTCGGGCCTCCTCGTGTTCGGGCTCTTGCAAGGCGGTGTCAGCTGGGCGTGGAGTTCGCGCGCGAGCTTCGCGACGTTCGCCACCTGCGTCGCGCTGCTTGCCGCGTTCGTGTGGCAGGAACGCCGCGCTCCCGAGCCCGTGCTGCCGCTCTGGCTCTTCACGCGCAGGCTCTTGGTCGCTGCCGCGCTGAGCTCGCTCGTGATCGGCCTCTTGATGATCGGGATGACGACATTCGTGCCGACGTTCGCGCAGGGCGTGCTCGGGCTCGGACCGGTTGCAGCGGGCTTCGTGCTCGCGGGGATGCTGCTCGGCTGGTCCGGCACGGCGACCTTTGCGGGCCGCATCTACATCCCGTTCGGCTTCAGGAACGCCGCGCTCGTCGGCGCGACGCTCGCGATCGTCGGCGGCATCTTGCTGGCGCTCCTCGCGCGCTACACGGAGACGTGGTTGACCGTCGTCGCGTGCGCGGTGATGGGCGCCGGGATCGGATTGCAGGCAACGCCGATCCTGATCGGCGTGCAATCGGTCGTGGAGTGGTCGCGCCGCGGCGTCGCGACGGGCTCGTTGATGTTCATGCGAACGCTCGGTCAAGCCGTCGGAGCCGGTGCACTCGGCGCCGTTGCGAACGCGAAGCTCTCGTCGTGGTTCGACGACGCGCCGCCGCGCGTCGCAGCGCAGCTTCCGAACGGCGTCAACGGGGCGACGTCCGTGCTCGGCGGGACGAGCGACCGGCTCACCGGCTCGGCGGCGGCGTATGCGACACGCGGGATCGAGCTCGCGACGCACGACGTGTTTCTCGTCATGGCGACCTGCACTTTCGCCGCGCTTGCGTGCGTTTTGCTCTTGCCGCGCCAGTTCGTCTCGGTCGACCTCGACGAAGAAGAGCAGCTCGTGGCCGAGCCGGTCGCGCACTAGCTCGCCGGAACGTCCTGCGTTCGGTCCTGCCTGAGTGCTCCGCGCTAGCCGGCGATGCTTGCGATGAGCCGGTCGACCGCTTCCTCGGCGGTCCGTGTCGCGTTCGCGGGATCCTTCGTGCGGGCGACGATGAACGCAGCCTCCGAGAGCGCGGCCAGGAGCATGTGCGCGAGCACGTCGAGCAGCTCGTCGCCGACTGCGCGCTCGGCGGTGATCTGCGCGAGGCTCGCTTTCAGCATCCCGAGCGAGTAACGCTCGTCGAGTTCGCGCCAGCGCTCCCAGCCGACGACGGCCGGCGCCTCGACGAGGACGATTCGCTGGATGACTGGGTCTCGGGCGAGCTCGAGCCATTTGAAGCACCCGGCGCGAAGGGCGTTCGCCGGGTCCGGCGCGGCTCGGGCTGCCGCAGCGACCTCGCGCGCCGCTCGCATGTGCAGGCGCTCGAGCACCGCCTCGAAGAGCGCCTCCTTGCCTTTGAAGTGGTGGTAGAGCGCGCCGCGGCTCGTGCCGGTCGCTGCCAGCACGGCCTCGATCGAGGTTGCGTCGTACCCGTGCTGTGCGAAGAGCTTCGTCGCGGCTTCGAGCAGGCGTCCTCGTGTGGTGTCGCCGCGGAGCCGTCGTCGGTCCTCGCTCACCGGACAATCCTCTTCGACAAACCGGACGTCGGTCTGGTAAACATACAAACCGACTGTCAGTCTAATAAAGGAGACAACGTGCTGGAACGGAGGCTGATCGAGACACCGTCGGGAACGCTCGCCGTCGTCGACGTCGGCGAAGGCCCGGCCGCGCTCTTCGTGCACGGCGTCTTCACGAGCGCAGACCTCTGGCACCGCGTGCTCGCGGCGCTTTCGTCCAAGAGGCGGTGCATCGCCGTGGACTTGCCGGGGCACGGACACTCGCCACTTGCTGAGGATCAAGAGGCTTCGGTCGGTGCGATTGCCGCGCTCCTCGAGTCGCTCTGCCAGGTGCTCGGCCTCGAGAGCGTCGATCTCGTCGGGAACGACACGGGCGGTGCGGTGTGCCAGGTCTTCGCCGCGCTCCACCCGCAGCGGATCAGAACGTTGACGCTGACGAATTGCGATACGGCCTGGAACATGCCGCCGGCGGAGTTCACGTCGGTCGTCGAGCTCGCGCGCCGCGGTGAGTTCGCGCCGCGATTCATCCGGGTTGCGAACGATCCGGAGCGCGCGCGGTCGCGAGGCGTCGGGCCCGGATACGAACGACCAGACGAGCTCGACGCCGAATTGATCGAGTCGTACGTCCGGCCGTTCAAGACCGTCGACGGCGCCGCAGCCCTCGAGCGCGTCGTCGCCGCAATCGACGCGCGCGACCTCGCTGCATGTCAGGACAAGCTCGCAACGCTCGCGGCGCCGACGCTGATCGTGTGGGGAACCGGTGACCAGTTCTTCCCGCTCGAAGACGCGCATCGACTGCGTGACACGATCGCCGGCGCGGACGAAGTCGTCGAGGTCGAAGGCGCCAAGCTCTTCTTTCCGGACGAACGCGCCGACGAGCTCACGCCGCTTCTGCGGCGTCACTGGCAGGCCGCAGTTCCCGCTTAGAGACGAGCCGTGTGCGAAGATCGCCGAGGACGATGGCGACGACGACCACGGCGATCGACGCAGCTGCAATCGAGGAGGCGCGCGCCTTCAACGCGGAGCTCGAGCGCCTGCTCGCGCAGCAACCGCCGGTGCACACCGTACCGCCGGCGGTGACGCGTCAGGCTCGTCGCGACGGCCGCGGCTTCTTTCCGGCGCCGGAGTTCCTGCCGCAGGCCCGCGAGCTCGTCGCACCGGGCCGCGCGGGCGACATCCGGTTGCGCGTGCTCGCCCCTGAAAGCGAGGCGACCGGCATCTACGTGCACATCCACGGCGGCGGCATGTGTCTCGGCGCCTGCGACGAGCAGGACGTGCGGCTCTGGGACCTCGTGCAGTCGACGAACCTCTGCGCCGTCAGCATCGAGTACCGCCTCGCGCCGGAGCATCCGTATCCCGCAGGTCCCGACGACTGCGAAGACGCGGCGGTCTGGCTCCTCGAGCACGGACCGACCGAGCTCGGCGCGCCCGAAGTATTCGCGATCGGCGGCGAGTCGGCCGGTGGCTACCTGTCGGCGCTGACGCTCCTTCGGCTACGCGATCGCCACGACGCCGCGAGTTCGTTCCGCGCTGCGAATCTCGTCTACGGCGTCTACGACCAGTCGCTGACGCCGAGCCAGCGGCTCTGGGGCGAGCGAAACCTCGTGCTCTCGACGCCGCTCATCGAGTGGTTCAGCGGCCAGTACCTGCCGGATGTTCCGCGCGACGAGCGCCGCGACCCGGACATGTCGCCGCTCTATGCGGATCTCCACGACCTGCCGCCCGCGCTCTTCACTGTCGGGGACCTCGACCCGCTGCTCGACGACACGCTCTTCATGGAAGCGCGCTGGCGCGCGGCCGGCAACGAGTCCGAGCTCCGCATCTACCCCGAGGGCGTGCACGCGTTCAACTACTTCCCGCTCGCGATCGCGCGCGCGTGCAACCAGGATCAGTACCGGTTCCTCCGCAGTCGAACGGAGAGCTGAGGCGTTCGGTTCGGTGCCTCGCAAGTGCGCGCGAGGCTTCCGTCAGCGAACGACGAGGTGCGCGACGCGCTGCGTCGTGTTGCCGTGGATGTCGTTGACGTCGAACGTGACGGTGTAGATCGTCTTCGGCAGTGGCGTGAACTCGAGCGGCACCTTGATGTTCCCGAACGGATCGAGCGTCGCCGTCGGCTGCCCCGATGCGACGACCTGGTTCGCGGGGTCGTAGACGCGGTACGTCATGCCGATCGGTGGATCGCCGGGAACGACGTACGCGCGGAACTCGAGCAGCGACAGCGCAATCGTCGGGTTCGGCGTCGCCGGAACGGTGACGATGGGATTCCCGACGTCGTACAGCGCGGCTGAGCGTGAGAACGCGACGTAGGACGGCTTCGGCGTTCCGCTCTTTTGCAGCACCCCGCTCTGCCAGCGCTGCTGCGGCGCGTCGCGCATGACGTACCAGATGAACATCTGCGCCTGAGGAATCGCCGCAACCGCGTTGATCGCCTGGATCAGGTAGCTCGCCTGCTGGCTGTAACTCAGCGCGCCAGCGCGCTCGGGCTTCGTCTGTTCCGCGAATTCCGTCACCCACAGCGGGACGCTCGTCCGATGAAATGCCTTGCGGACTTCGACCTCGAGGCGTGCGAGATCGCCGATGCCGACGTTTGGCCAGCGGAACTTGCCGATCGGCTTTCCTTTGAAGCCCTCCGGATACGGATGATGCGCCCACGCGTCGAAGCGGACCTGGGGCTTGACGGCCGCGACGAGCTGCATGAACCGGCCGGGCGAATGACTCATCTGGCTTCCCTTGGCCAGCTTGTCGTGTCCGCGCGGCGACGTCTCGCCGAGCGCAACGTGCGCTGCAGAATTCGCGCGCTTGATCGCCGCGTAACACGCGCGCGCCATGCCTGCGTACAACCTCGGCGCAACGTCGCGCCCGCGCGCGTCGAACTGTGGATGGAGGAACTGGTCGAGGTTCGGCTCGTTCCAGACGCTGTAGTAGCCGACGAACGGGTGCCCATTGGCGCCGTTGTAACGCGACGCGACCGCGCTACAGAACGCGCCGAGCGCGGCCGGACTCGGAGCGGCATTCGGCTTGTGGCTCGCGCTCGCCCACTTCGGCGTGTTCGTGATCGTCAGCAGCACCTGCATCCCGCGGAACTGGCTGTGGAAGATGAAGTCGTCCAGCCCGTCGAAGCGGTACGCGGGGTCGTTCGAGTTCGTCGCGCTCGCAGGACGCGTGGGTGCAAGCTCGCGCCAGCTCGCGGTTACACGCACGATCCGCGCGTGAGCCTCCGCGGCCAGGTCGAAGTTCTCGAACCGCTCGCCCGACCAGAGGAAGCTCGCCTCGTCCTGGAACCCGACGAGCATCGGACGCGGCGTCGTGCTCGCGCTCGAGCGCGCGGACGCGCCACTCACCGCAAGAAGCGCGAGCGCCGCGACTCCGATCGCGAGCAGGGAGGAACGCCGCACGTATGGATCGTGGCTGATGGCGATGACGGCACGTTGAGGAGAGGCGAAAGGTTTTGTTAGCAACCCCGTCTGCGATCATCGATCTGTGCAGGTCGACCTTTCGATCGACGAGCTCCTCTCGACGACGCGGGCAGTTCGCAAGCGACTCGACCTCACGCGGCCCGTCGAGCGCGAGGTGCTCGAGGAATGCCTGCGGCTCGCGCAGCAAGCGCCGACTGCGAGCTACTCGCAAGGCTGGCACTTCGTCGTGGTCACCGACCCCGAACGACGCGCGGGTCTTGCCGAGATCTGGCGTCGGGCGGCAGGCCCGTATCTCGATGCACGTGTGCCGGAAGGCACCGCCGGCCAGATGGGCCGGATCCGCGACGCCGTGGTTCATCTGGCGGAGCACTTGCACGAGGTGCCCGTGCACGTCATCCCGTGCGTGCAAGGACGAACGGAAGGCGCGCCCGTCGGGACGCAGGCAGCGGTGTGGGGGTCGATCGTGCCGGCCGCGTGGAGCTTCATGCTGGCCGCCCGCTCGCGCGGCCTCGGCACCGTATGGACGACGTTTCATCTCGCGCACGAGCGCGACGCGGCGGAGCTACTCGGCATCCCGTACGACGACGTGATGCAAGCCGCGCTGATCCCGGTCGCGTACACGATCGGCACCGACTTCAAGCCGGGGCGAAGGCGTCCGCTCGAGACGATGGTGCACTGGGACGGCTGGTAGTTCGCTGAAGACGCGGCCGGCGCGCCGTCGTTCTTGATGGGGTGAGGATCGACGCAGAGCTCGAGGCGTGGATCTGCACGCACGTCGAGCCGATCGACCCGATCGAGCTCGTTCACGAGCGTCCATGGAGCAGCGTCTACCGCGTGCCTTGCAAGCGCGGCCTCGTTTGGTGCAAGACATGTGCTCCTGGTGTGGCGTTCGAGGCTCGCCTGACCGCTGTTCTCGCGGAGCGCTGGTCAGACCGCGTGCCGCGGGTGCTAGCCCACGACGAGGACCGCGCCTGGCTCCTAGTCGGCGACGCAGGAGAACGGCTCGGCCTGGGGCGCGAGCCCGAGCCCTGGCGATCGATCCTGCCGCGCTACGCCGAGCTTCAGCGCGGGGAAGCGGCGCATCGACTCCGACACCTGGCCGCCGGCGTTCCCGATCGCACGCTCGAGTCGTTCCCAGCGCTCTACGAGGAGATGCTCGCGCGCAGTTTGCCGATTGACGCGAGCGACCGTGCGCGGCTTCGGGAGTTCGCTCCGACCTTCGCGGAGCTCGTCGCCGAGCTTGCGGCGCGTGGCATACCGGAGACGATCCAACACGATGATCTCCACGGCATGAATGTCTTCCGCGACGGGCGCGCGTGGTTAATCCTCGACTGGGGCGACTCCTGCATCTCACACCCGTTCCTGACGTCGTTCGTCACCTTCCTCCACCTTGAGGAGATGAGCGGCCTGGCCCGCGACGATGCCTGGTTCGTGCGGCTCGGCGACGCCTATCTCGAACCGTGGGGCTCGCCGATCGAGTTGCGCGACACGTTCGAGCTCTCGCTGCGAATCGGCGCCTTTGCGCATGTGTTCAAGGAGCTATGGGTGCTCGACGGGATTCCCGAACCGATGCGGCGCCGGTTCGTGCTGGATTTGTCATTGCCCTTAGCGCGCTGCGTCGCGGCGACAGGCTGACGCCACTGCCGCGCGGCGGCTAGAGCGCGACTTCGGCGAGAGCTCTGAGCGTCTCGATGCCGTCGATGCCGCAGAGGAGCGTCGTTGCGCCCGCGGCTTCGTACGCCGCTAGTCGCTCCTTGACCTTCTCCTTCGGACCGACGAGCGCGACCTTGTCGACGAACTCGTCCGGCACTTTGGAGATCGCCTCGAGCTGCTTGCCCCCGAGGTAGAGATCCTGGATCTCCTTTGCCTCGGCTTCGTACCCGTAGCGCTGGAACAAGCTGTTGTAGAAGTTCTTCCCACGCGCGCCCATGCCGCCGATGTAGAGCGCGAGGTGCGGCTTCACCTCGTCGCGCAGCTTCTGCACGTCGTCGCCGATCTTCACCGTCAC
>JBKPRX010000089.1:0-32871 GCA_046734795.1 Actinomycetota bacterium | reverse complement strand
CTCAAGGCGCAGAACCTTCCGTACAAGAAGATCGCCGGCTCCGCCGTGCTCGCGCAGGTGATCCGGGAGACCGGCTTCAAGAAGGCGGAGGACTTCTACCTCGCTCTCGGCTCCGGAAAGCTGACCGCGCACAGCATCGTCAACAAGGTGCTCCAGCGACTGAAGACGGACGCCGTCGCAGTCGAGGAAGCGGTTCCCCGCAAGGCGCCGAAGGCCAAGGACGCGCTCGCGTCGGACACGTACGGCATCGTCGTCGAAGGGCTCGAGGACGTGCTCGTCCGGCTCGCAAAGTGCTGCACGCCGGTGCCCGGCGATCCGATCGTCGGCTACATCTCGCTCGGCAAGGGCATCACGATCCATCGCGACGACTGCCCGAACGTCAAGGCGCTCAAGCGGAACCCCGAGCGGTTCACGGCCGTCGATTGGGACGGCGGGAGCTCACGCAGCTTCCGCGTCCAGATCGCGGTCGATTCGTGGGACCGCCCGCGTCTCCTCGAGGACATCGCGCGCACGTTCGCCGAGCACGGCGCCAACATCGTCGCGTACGGGGGCACGGTCGAAGACCAGATGGCGAAGAACTGGTATGTCGCGGAGGTCGGCGAGGTAAAAGAGCTGCGGGCGCTCCTCACCGCGCTCCGCAACGTCGACGCGGTCTTTGACGCGTACCGCACGACTCCCTCGTAAGGGGGACAACGGCATCCCTCGTTCGAGGGAGCGAACGTCGAACGCCCTCAGACGGGTGACCGGCCGCGCTCAACCATGCGGTGTCAGTCCCTCGAATGAGGGATCACTCGAACGGGGAGCGGGGTAGCTCGTTCGAGGGACGCACTTGTCACCGCTACGGACGCCACGCCTCGCCGCCGGTGTCCCAGCCGACAAGGCAGTGCTCGGCGACGCGATCCGCGACGCGTTCGAGGACCGGCGCGTCGCTCGGGTCTGCGCCGTCGACCGCGAGTTCGCCGATGCGCTCGCCGCGGTAGACGATCGGGACGCTCGTCCGTTGCGCAGCGTCCTCGTCGCCGGCGGACGGCCCGAGCACGAGCTGGTTCCGCTCGACGAAGAAGATGCCCGCCCAGGCGTAGCCGCCGCTCTCGTGCAGCGCCGAGACGGCGCGACGAAGGACTTCGTCCGCATCATCGCCTGCGGCGACAGCGACGTCGATCTCCACTAGGGCATCGGCTGCGCTCATCCGTCGCGATCCTAGGCGTCGGGCTTGAACGGCTGGAGATAAGACCGTACACTCGCGGCCGAGGCAAATCTGTCACACGTGCCGTGAGGCGCGGAGCGCGGTCGAGCCCAGCGGCTCGCGCATGGCACGAACGGAGGAGGGGGTATGCGAAGAAGATTTCTCACGATTGCCCTGGCAATCGTCGCTACCGGTGCGCTCGCATGGACAGCGACGTCGGGTGCGGCGTCGACGACGACGTCGACGCAATACACGGGCACGCTGTCGGACGGTGGAACCTGGATCGCGGACGTTCCGTCGCCGTGGAACGGAACGCTTCTGCTCTACAGCCACGGTTTCGGTCCGCCCGTCGCGGCGGACGCGCCGGATCCGGCGACGAAGAACGCGCTGCTGAACCGCGGTTACGCACTGGCGGGGTCGTCCTACGATCCGAACGGACCGTTCTGGGCGCTCGGAAGCGCGCTGCGCGATCAGTTCGAGGCGCTCGCCGCAGTGAAGCAGACGGTCCTGCCTTCGCCACCGACGGAGGTGCTCGCGTTCGGAACGTCGATGGGTGGGCTGATCAGTGCACTGGAAGACGAGAGCAGCAACGGTAGGCTCGAAGGGGCGCTCACGACCTGCGGTCTCGTCGCCGGCGGGATCAAGCTCAACAACTACCAACTCGACCAGGAATACGCGATGGCGAGACTGTTGGCGCCAAGCCAGCCGATCAAGCTGGTGCGGTTCAACAACTCCGGCGAAGCGCTCGCGACCGCAACACAGCTCAGCGTGCTCGCGCAGTCGGCACAGACGACGCCACAGGGCCGCGCTCGCCTCGCGTTGTCGATGGCCTTCGGGAACGTCGCAACCTGGGACGCAAGTCAGCCGGCGCCGCCGCCGGTGAATGCGTACGACCAGCAGGAGCAGGAGCAGTACGCAGTTGAGTTCACGCCGCCCGTCGGCTTCAACGCGCTGACGTTCGTCGAGGTCGGCCGGGCCGACATCGAACGGGCATCTGGCGGGAACGGGTCGTGGACGGCGGGAGTCGACTTCGCGCGACTACTCGAAGGCTCGCCCTACCTGCCACAGGTGCAGGCGCTCTACCGTGAGGCGGGTCTCGACTTGAGGAGCGACCTCGACGATCTCACGGCCAACGCCGACATCGAGGCCGACCAGAACGCGATCGAATGGCTGCGGCAGACGTCCGTGCCGACGGGCGAGCTGCAGGTGCCCGAGCTCAACCTGCACACGATCTCGGATCAGCTGATCCCGGTTCAGCAGGAGAACGCGTACGCGGCGATCGTGCGCAAGGCCGGTAAGAGCGAACTGCTGCGCCAGGCGTTCGTCCAGCGCGTCGGTCACTGCAACTTCACGCCGGCTGAGCTCGTCGCTGGCGTCCTCGCCCTGCAGGCACGGGTCCACACGGGCCACTGGGGCGCCGTCGCACGAGCAGACAGCCTCAACAGCACCGCGTCGTCGCTCGGGCTCGGTCACTCGGCGTTCATCGAGTACCACCCCGCGAAGCTCACTGGCGACAACGAAGAGCAGCACCACCAGCGCGCGCGGTAGCGCCGAACGAAAAGGCAGGCGGCGGGAAAGCCCCGCCGCCTGCCTCAACGCACCCGATGCGCAGCTAGCGCCTCGTAATGTGGTCGGGCCTCGTTGGCGAGTCGTTGCAGATCCTCCGGCAGGTCGACTTCAGCGTGCGTGGCGGGTGCGACGAAGCCGGTCGAGTGCTCGACCGCCGAATACCACGCGGACGCCCAAACGCCGTCCGTGTCGCGCCGGCCGGCCGGCCAGCTCAGCATTGCGTCCACGTACTCGATACCCAGGGCGGCGCAGAGCTTTGCGAGCACGCGGGGCGGATCGGCGAGGACGTCGGAGCTGTCGACAACGGGCGGTGTCGCGCCGAGCCGCTCGCGTTCGCGCTCGAAGAGTTCGCGCTGCTGAAGGATCCCGATGTCCGTGAGCGTCACCTCCGAGCGCTTCTCCGCATACGACGCAAGCACCGCCGCCGGCTCGCGGATGAGGAACGCGTTGCGCAGCTCGTCGATCCATTCGCGGTCGTAGTGGTCGAGCAGGTGATGCGCCATGTGTTTCTGGTAGAAGACCGCCCTTCCGTCGGGCACCGGGCCGAGCAGCGTCTCGACGACTGCGCGCCAGTCGGTCGGCTGCGAGGCGAGCACCTCGTCGCGCATCGGATGATCGAGGCCCGTCGCGGCGAGATACGCGGCGTAGAGCGGCTCGTCGACGACGGCGGTGTCCGGCCGCGCCCCGAAGGACCGCATGAGTGCGGTCGAGACAGTGCGTGGCCCCGACCACATCGCGATGCGCACGCTCATCGCGCGTGCTCTCGCGCGTAGGCGTCCTTGAGGTCGTCGTAGAGCGCGGCAAGACGCTGTGTCACAGGTCCCGGCGCGCTTGCAAGCGTGCGCCCGTCGATCGTGCGCACGGGAACGACGCCGCCGAACGTGCCGGTGACGAATGCCTCCTCTGAGGCGTAGACGTCCTCGAGGGTGAAGTCGCCGACGCGATACGCGATCTTGTTGTCGGTGCACAGTTGCAGCACGTGGCCGCGCGTGATGCCGTTGAAGCAGTACTCGCCGCTCGAGGTCCACACGACACCGTTGCGAACGCAGAAGAAGTTCGTCGCGTTGCACGTCGACACGTGTTCGTTCGCGTCGAGCATGAGCGCTTCGTCGGCGCCGGCGTCGATCGCTTCGAGCAGCGCCAGGATGAGATTGAGCCGGCTGTGCGAGTTCAGCCTCATGTCGAACATCTCAGGCGGGGAGCAGCGGATCGAGCTCGTCGCGAGCTCGAGCCCACGCGAGACCGTCGCCGCGTCGGGTGCTTTGTACTCGGCGACGATGACGATCGTCGGCTCGCCGAGCGCGTTCCGCGGATCCTGGTTCGCGGCGCTCTTCTCGCCGCGCGTGACCATCACGCGCAAGTGCACGCCGTCGTTCATGCCGTTCGCCTCGAGCGTGTGCCAAAGCGCCGCCGTGAGCGCGTCGCGTCCGAGCCCGAGCTCGAGCCCGATCTGCGTGGCGCCCGCGTAGAGCCGGTCGAGATGTTCGTCGAGGAAAAGCAGCGCGCCGCGGTGCAGGCGCAACCCTTCCCAGACGCCGTCCCCGACGGTGAAGCCCGCGTCGAATACCGAGACCTTCGCCTCGGCGCGCGGAACGAGCTCGCCGTTCAGGTAGACGAGCGCGTCGGCATTGCGCGGATCGGGGGCGAAGGCCTGGCTGCCGGGCACGAAGGATGTTCGCCGCTACTTCGGCGTCACGACCGGATAACGCCGAGAACCTCGTCGCGCTTTCGCTCCATCAGCTCCTGCGTGCGCGCTTCGAGGTTCAGGCGGAGCAGCGGCTCGGTGTTCGACGGCCGCACGTTGAAATGCCAGTCGTCCGCGGTGATCGAGACGCCGTCGAGGTGCGACACCTCGCCTTCGTCGCCGAATCGCTCCTTCAGCTCTTGGAGCTTCAGCGCAACGTCCGCGACCGGGGTGTTGAGCTCGCCGGTGATGAAGTACCGCGTGCGAAACGGAGCGAGGATCTCGGAGAGCTTCTTTCCGTGCTTCGAGATCAGCTCGAGCATCAACAAGAACGGAACGACGCCCGAGTCCGCCTGCGAGAAGTTGCGGAAGTAGTAGTGGCCGGAGACCTCGCCGCCGAAGGATGCGTCCTCCTTGCGCATGCGGTGCTTGATGAACGCGTGGCCGACGCGGTTGACGAGTGCCGTGCCGCCCGCGTTCTCGATCGTCTCGGGCACGGCCCAGCTCGCGCGGACGTCGTAGATGATCTTCGCCCCGGGGTCCTTCTCGAGCACCGACGCCGCGAGGAGCGCCGTGACGAAATCCCCCGGCACAAACTCGCCGGCGTCGTCGACGAAGAAGCAACGGTCCGCGTCGCCGTCGAATGCAACGCCGAGGTCCGCTCCCTCCTCGAGCGTGCGCGTGACGATGAACTCGCGGTTCTCGGGCAGCAACGGATTCGGCTCGTGGTTCGGGAAGCTTCCGTCGGGATCGAAGTAGCACCGAACCGCCTCGACCGGCAGCCGCTCGAGAACCGGCGGCAGCATCGCACCGGCCATGCCGTTCGCCGCATCGATCACGACGCGCAGCGGCCGGATCGCAGACACGTCGACGAAGGACATCACCCGATCGACGTACGCGGGCCAGATGTCGTACTCCTCGACCTCGGCCGTCCAGCCGCGCCCGAACGTCCTTCCGCCGGCCGCCGGCTCGCCAAGGGGTTGAGCCCGATCCCGGATCGCGAGCAAACCCGATTCCCCGCCGACGGGCAGGGCGCCGCGACGCACGATCTTGAAGCCTGTGTAGTCCTTCGGGTTGTGCGACGCGGTGACCGCGGCGCCGCCGTCGAGACCGAGCTCCCCGACCGCGAAATAGACCATCTCCGTGCCGACCATCCCGAGATCGAGCACCTCTGCGCCTGCGTCCACCGCGCCCTCCATGAACGCGCCCTGCATCGCCGGCGCAGACAAGCGCATGTCGCGACCAACGGCGATTCGCTTCGGCTCGAACTCCTCGACATAAGCCCGACCGATCGCGTAGGCGCCGACCTCGTCGAGCTCGGTCGGATAGATCCCGCGTACGTCGTAGGCCTTGAAGACCTTTGGGTCGAGCACGCGCCGGAGGCTACCCGCAGCGTGACCGCCTTACACTGACGGTGCGATATGAGCGTCATCGACCTTCGCAGTGACACCGTCACGAAGCCGTCCGAAGGGATGCGGCGCGCGATCGCGAGCGCGGAGGTCGGCGACGACGTCTTCGGCGACGATCCGACGGTCAACCGCCTGCAGGACGTCTGCGCGGAGCGCTTCGGCGCGGAGGACGGGTTGTTCTTCCCGTCCGGAACGCAGGCGAACTTGGCAGCGCTGATGGCGCACTGCCAGCGCGGCGAGGAATGCATCGTCGGCGAACAGGCGCACACGTTCCGAAACGAGGCCGGCGGCATGGCCGTCCTCGGCTCGATCCAGCCGCAGCCTGTTCCGAACCAACCGGACGGCAGCCTCGACCTCGACGACGTCGAAGCTGCGATCAAGCCGGACGACCCGCACTACGCCGTCACGCGGCTGCTCGCGCTCGAGAACACGATCGGCGGGAAGGTGCTGTCGCCCGAGTACATGCACGCGGCGGTCGCGCTCGCGCGCCGGCACGGCCTCTCCACGCATCTCGACGGCGCTCGGATCTTCCACGCGTCCGTGCGGCTCGGCGTACCGGTCGCTGGGCTCTGCGCCGGCTTCGACACGGTCTCCGCGTGCCTCTCGAAAGGGCTCGGCGCACCCGTCGGCACCGTCCTCGTCGGGCACCGCGACACGATCGAGCGCGCGCGCCGTCTTCGCAAGCTGCTCGGCGGCGGGATGCGACAGGCCGGCGTGCTCGCGGCCGCCGGTTTGTACGCGCTCGAGCACAACGTCGATCGGCTCGCCGAAGACCACGCGAACGCGGAGCTTCTGGCGACCGGCCTGGAGGCGCTCGGCCTCGAGGTCGAAGCAGTGCAGACGAACATGGTGTTCGTCTCGGTTCCCACCGACCGCATCGAGGCGCTCGCGCAGCACCTCGCGACGAGTGACGTCAAGGCCATCGTCGCGCCGCGGATGCGTCTCGTCACGCATCTCGACGTCGATCGTGGCGCGGTGGAGCGGGCGCTGTCCGTCTTCCAGGGCTTTTTCGCCAGAGAGGTGGTCGCCGCAGGTTGAATGGAGTGAACATGGAGCGGAAGCTGGCCACTGTTCTCTTCGCCGACCTCGTTGCGTCGACTGAGTTCCTCTCCGGCGTCGATCCGGAGATCGCGCGCCGTCGCGTCACCGAGTTCTTCGATGCGGTCGCATCGTGCGTGGTCACGCACGGCGGGATCGTCGAGAAGTTCGCGGGCGACGCGGTCCTCGCCGCCTTCGGCGTGCCGCTCGCGCACGAAGACGACGCCGAGCGCGCGATTCGCGCCGCGCTCGCGATCCGGGCGAAGGTCGAAGAGCTCGGCCTCGGCATTCGGATCGGAATCGAATCCGGCGAGGTCGTCGCCGACGACTCCGACTCGACGTTTGCCACCGGAGAAGCGGTGAACATCGCGGCGCGGCTGCAGCAGGTCGCTCACGCCGGCGACATCCTCGTCGGGCCCGGAACCGAGCGGCTCACGCGCGGGATCTTCGACTGCGAGCGTCTCGACCCAGTCGAGCTGCGCGGGTTCGCGAACCCGATCGTGCCGTGCCGCATCGTCGGCACGTGCGCACCCGGCGCGCCCGTCGGTGGCCTGTCTGCGCCGCTCGTCGGCCGCGACGCCGAGCTCGAGCTGCTCGAGAACGTCTACGAGCGCGCTGTGCGCCACAACCGCGCGGCGCTCTTCACGATCTACGGCGAGCCTGGCGTGGGTAAGAGCCGGCTCGCACGCGAGTTCCTCGCGGGTCTCGAAGGCGCCACGGTCCTGAGCGGCCGCTGTTTGCCGTACGGCGAAGGCGTCACGTACTGGCCGCTCGCGGAGATGGTCAAAGCCTCCGCCGGAATCGCCGACGATGATCCCGTCGAAGACGCGCGCGAGAAGCTCCGCGAGTACTGCGAGGACGAAGCGGTCGCCGACTTGCTCGCGCTCGCCGCCGGTGTCCTCGAAGCCGTCGAAGGCGAGCGGAGTCCGCAAGAGATCGCGTGGGCGGCGCGCGCGTGGGCGGAGCAGCTCGGTCAGGCGCAGCCGCTCGTGCTCATGTTCGAAGACATCCACTGGGCGGAGGATCCGCTCTTCGATCTGATCGAGCACCTCGCCGCATGGGTGAAGGAAGCGCCGCTTCTCCTGCTCTGTCTCGCGCGCGCCGACTTGCTCGACGTGCGCCCGAACTGGGGCGGCGGAAGAGTGCGCGCGACGGCAATCGAGCTCGAGCCGCTACCGCCAGCTGAAAGCTTCGAGCTCGTGACGGCGCTCCTTGCTCAGCGTGAGGCGGCGGTCGACGTCCAAACAGTCCTCGCGAAGACGGAGGGGAACCCGCTCTTCGTCGAGGAGACGATCCGCATGCTGCTCGAGCAGGACGGCGCTCGCACGCAGCGCATTCCCGACACGCTGCAGGCGCTGATCGCGGCGCGCATCGACGGACTCCCACGCGAGCAGCGAGTCGTGCTGCAGCGCGCAGCGGTCATCGGCCGCATCTTCTGGAGCGGCGCGATCGCGCACATCTCGCCGGACCTCGAAGCCACGGAGCAGTCGCTCGAACAGCTCTTGCTCCGCGACCTCATCACTCGGGAGAGTCGCTCGTCGATTCGCGGTGAGCAGGCGTACAAGTTCAAGCACGTGCTCATTCGCGAGGTCGCCTACAAGGCGCTGACGAAGGCGGCGCGGTCCGAGCACCACGAGCAGTTCGCCGAATGGCTCCATGAGCGGACGGGCGAAGAGCTGCTCGAGATCCGCGCGTTCCATCTCGACCAGGCCGCGCGCCTGCACGCGGAGTTGGACGGGGCGGTCTCGCCCGAGCTCGCGTCCGACACCGCGAGAGCGCTCGCCAAGGCGGGCGACCGCGCGATGTCGCGTGAGGCTTTCCGCACGGCCCGGCGACTGCATCTGCGCGCCGCAGAGCTCGAGCCGACGCTCGACCATCGCTACAGCGCAGCGCGCGCTGCTTGGCGGCTCGGCGACTACACCGCGCTCGCCGTCGAGATGGAGGAGCTCCGAGCAGCCGCCGCCGAGTTCGAGGATCGCCGCCTCGAGGGGCGAGCGCTGACAGCGCTTGCTGAAGTCGCGCTCTACAGCCGCGGCGACGCGCGAGCCGCACGGGACCTCGCCGAGCGCGCCCTCGACACCCTCGAGCCCGGCGACGTCGCGCGCTTCGACGGCTACTGGACGCTGAGCAACATCGCGTCGTGGCTCGGTGACACGGAGACGGTGCATTCGGCCGCGAAGAGCGCGCTCGACGTAGCGCGAGCCGCCGGACGCGAGGACTACGAGGCGCTCGCGACGATCGCGCTCGCAGAGGACTACATCCACCGGCTGCGCCTCGACGATGCAGAGCCGCTCGTCGAGCGCGCCTGCGAGCTCGCAGCATCGAGCGGCAGCGTCGTCGGCCGCGGCCTCGCCGAGAACGTCCGCTCGTGCCTGCTGCAGGAACGCGGCCGGCTGGAAGACGCATACGCAGCTGCTCAAGCGTCGCACGACTTGCTCGGCGAGCTCGGCTTCACGGTGCGTGAAGGGAAGGCGCTGATCCGCATGGCCGTGACGAGCCTTGCCCTCGGCGAGGCTGACCGAGCCGAGGAGCTGTTGCGCGAAGCCGTGCGCATCCTCAAGGGCGTCAGCGACCGCGCGTACCTGTGTGAGGCGCAGCGCAGGCTGGCGCAGCTCGCGCTCGCGCGCGGCGACATCGCCGAGGCGGAGCGGCTTGCGCTCGAAGCGCGCGAGTCGGTCGGTCCGGACGACCGCTATTCGACGCAGACGACGACGCTCGCCCTCGGTCTGGTGCGCGCAGCGCAGGGACGCGACGAGGAGGCCGAGCTTCTTCTGCGGACAGCGCTCGAGGGCTTCGAGGAATACGGCCTGTACGCGGCCGAGCGCGAGGCGCTCGTCGCGCTCGTCGGCTTCCTGCGCGACCGCGACCGCTCCGACGAGGCGGAGCCCTACGAGGCTCGGCTCGCCGAGCTCTGCACTCTCAGCACGGCGCCGATCGTCTGAGACGACTCTTCGTCCGGCGACTCGCTGATCACCGTCGCCGGCCGCTCGAACTGCGCGAGCGCGTCGCGCAGCGGCTCCGCGCGGAGCGTTCCCTCGCCGTAGGGAAGGTGCTTCGTCTCGTTGCGGTTCGCGAACGCGATGTCGCTGAAGTGAATGTGGAAGGGCGCGCCCGGCGCGAGTACCGCGTCTGCTTTCGCGAGTCCCTCGACGAACGGTTCGACGCTCGTGAAGCCGCCGTCGGAGGTCGCGTGCATGTGCGCGAAGTCCAGCACGGGGCGGACCCAGGAACAGCGGCGCGAAATCTCGACGACGTCGTCGGCGGTTCCGAGCTCGCGCACGCGTCCCATCACCTCGATCCCGAACGGCACCGCTCGGTCCTTCTTCTCCAAGCGTGCACGGAGCTCGCCGAGCTGCTCGACGACCGAGTCGATCGCCGCCTCGCGCGAGCGGCCGAGCAAGTACCCCGGGTGGAAGACGACGACCTCCGCGCCCGCGGCTTTCGCGATCCCCGCGGAATGGTCGAGCATCCCAACCGCCATGTTGAGCTTCTTGCCGCGCTCGGCGTGGCCCATGAAGCCGGCGATCGGCGCATGCACCGAGAGGACGATCCCAGCGTCACGGCAGAGCTCGCCGAGCCGCGTCGCGAAGTCGTAGTCCATCCAGAAACGGCTCTCGAAGTCGATCTCGCACGCGTCGTAGCCGCGTTCCTGTAACAGCGCAACCGCCGCTTCCGGCGACTCTTGCGACGGCACGCGCGCCGTTCCGAACCTGATCGTGCCCACGGGGAAACCGTAGTCCGTCCGGCTGCGGCGCGGCGCCGTAAGCCCAGGCGGTTCTGCACGCGCGTTCAACTCGACGTCAAAGTGTCTCCCCCGAAGGTCGCAAGCAAGGCGTCGTGCGCTTCGTGGACGTCTGCGGACCGAACAGAATCCTCGTCCGGGACGAAGAGCGCGTTCCACTCATCACTCCACTCTGTCCGCTCCAGGCGTTGTCGCTCTATCGACGCACGGATCTTTGCGTTCTGAGCGGGACCGCTTGCGTAGGTCAAGAAGCAGGCGGCCATGAACTTGTAGTAGCGCTCGATGAAGACCGGCCCGAACACATGGCTATTGGGATAGACGATCTTGTCGAGGTCACGCTTGAGCTCGATCACGCGTGGAGGTGTGATCGAACGGTAGTGCCCAACGCACCGAAAGAAGCAGTAGAGGTCATTCAGGAGAGGCGCAATCTTGTCCCACCGCTCGAGGCTCACCTCGAAGCGCTTACGGGTCAACCACTGTCGTTCGTCGTAACGCCGCGTCTCCTGTGCCACGAGGAAGCCGGCACCGAAGATGGCCACCGGGATCAGCGCCCCGACGAGCAGCTTCGCGACCTCCAGCGAATTCCAACCTGCCGCGACCACCGACAGAGAATCGTCGCACGTCGGGCCGGCAAAGCGAAGACCGGTTGCACGCGGCTCCACGCATGCGAACAAGCGACACGAGGAGGTGATTTGGCCCGGCGATCGCAGGTTCCCCGCCGCGCCCCGCTGTCGCCGCCGATCGGTGGAGGAGTCCGTCCGACCGCCTCACTAGCGTTTTTTCCATGGCCAAGCGACCGAGCCGGATCGACCTTCTCGAGCTGGATATCGACCTGCGCCTCGCCGATCTCTGGCGCGAGGCGGCCGAGATCGGGGAATGGAACCTCGACGTCGTCGCTGCGTTCATGCGCGCCGCGTACGGCAAAGGCTACTGCGACGCTCTGACGGAAGATCATCCGGGGTCGCTCTGCCACGACCACGGGTACCGCATCCCGCAGCGCCGCCAGGAGACGCCGAGCAGCACCTAGGCCGGGCGGCCTCGCCGTCCCGAGTTGCTGCAAAGCCGGGCATTCCGCGCGGCTAGAATCGCCGTCGTGAGCTCCAAGCGCAGCCCTGCGCGGCTCGTGATCGCTCTCTCGATCGCCGCGGTGCTCGGGATCTTCATCCTCTACACGTCGGCGTTCTCGAGCAGCACGCCGTCCTTGCGGCCGAGCCAGCTCGCCGGCCATCAGGGGCGCGTATCGCTCGTCGGCCGCGTCGTCGGACCTGTTCGCGGCGACTCGCACGGGAGCGGCTTGCGCTTCCGGCTCCGCGACGTCAGCGGTGCAGCCTCGGTCGCCGTCGTCTACCGAGGCAGCGTGCCCGACCAGTTCCGCGTCGGACGCGACGTCGTCGCCGACGGAACGTGGCGCAACGGGCGCTTCATCACGAACTCGATCGTGACGAAGTGCCCTTCGAAGTACACGGCGAAGAAGCAGGCGTAGCCCATGCCGGAGCTCGGCCGCGCCGCCCTCGTCGTGACGTTCGGGCTCGTCGTCTACGCGGCCGTCGCCGGCGCGTGGGCCGCGTGGCACCGGCGCCGCCGGCTCGCAGCTTCCGCGCAGAACGCGCTCGTCTTCGCGTTCGCGTCGACAGCCGTAGCAGCTGGTGTTCTCTGGGTCGCGCTCGCGCGCCACGACTTCGAGCTGAAGTACGTCGCCGATCACACGAGCCGCAAGCTTCCGCTGGGCTACACACTCGCGGGCTTGTGGAGCGGCCAAGAAGGCTCGCTCCTCCTCTGGCTCCTGATCCTCACCGGGTACGCGGCGCTCGCTGTTTGGCTGACCGGACGCTCGGCGCGCGAGCTCGTGCCGTGGGTCGTACCGGTGCTCGGCGGAGTCGCCGCGTTCTTCGCGTTGATGCTCGTCTTCGTCTCGAGCCCGTTCGAGACGCAGGCTGCTCCGGCCGACGGCGCGGGGATGGTGCCGAGCCTCCAGAACCCGTACATGCTCGCCCACCCGCCGCTTCTCTACCTCGGATACGTCGGCCTGACGATCCCGTTCGCATTCGCGATGGGCGCGCTCCTGTCGCGGCAGACCGACGAGCGCTGGCTCGTCGCGACGCGCCGCTGGACGCTCACCGCCTGGGCGTTCCTCGGCGTCGGCCAGCTGCTTGGGGCGCACTGGGCGTACGTCGAGATCGGCTGGGGCGGCTACTTCGCGTGGGATCCGGTGGAGAACGCCGCGCTGATGCCGTGGCTCGCAGCGACGGCGTTCCTCCACTCGGTGATGATCCAGGAGAAGCGCGGCATGTTGAAGGTCTGGAACATGGTGCTCGTCGCGCTCGCGTTCTGCCTCTCGATCTTCGGCACGTTCCTCACGAGATCCGGCGTCGTCAACTCGATCCATTCGTTCTCTCAGAGTCCGCTCGGCGGCTGGTTCCTCGGGTTCATCGTGCTCGTCGTCGCGGGATCCACATACCTCATCTGGTCGCGCCTGCCGTTGCTGCGCGCGAGGACAAGGCTCGAGTCGCTCGTCTCGCGTGAGGCGACGTTCCTCTACAACAACCTGCTGCTCGTCGCGTTCTGCCTGACGATCCTCTGGGGCGTCCTCTGGCCGATCCTGACGGAAGCCGTTCGCGGAACGCCGAGCACGGTCTCGAAGCCGTACTACAACTTCTTCCTCCACGCTTTCGGGTTGCCGCTTCTGCTCTTGATGGGAATCGGGCCGCTTGTGGCGTGGCGGAAGGCGTCGGTGCGCGCGGTCGGCAGGACGTTCGCGATCCCGTTCGCGTGCGCCGTCGTGACCGGAGTCGTGCTGGCGGCGCTCGGCGCCGGCTCGTCGCTGCCGGGCCTCCTTGCGTACACGTTCTCCGCGTTCGTCGCTGCGTCGATTGCCCTCGAGTTCGTCCGCGGCACGCGTGCTCGTCACGCGCTCGGCGATGGCTCGTGGCTCGCGTCGTTCGTCAGCCTCGTCGGCCGAAACCGCCGCCGTTACGGCGGCTACGTCGTTCACGCGGCTGTGCTGCTGCTCGCGATCGGCGTCGCAGGCTCGAGCGCGTACCAGACCGTAAGCCAGCAGAAGCTCCGGCCCGGCGACTCGATGACTGTCGACGGACGAACGCTCACTTTCGGAACCGACGGCTACGAAGTGCGTCAGGCCGTGAACGCGCAGGAGGTTCGCGTGCCGCTCACGCTCACAATCGGCGGCAATCGCGTCACGACGCTGCATCCCGGCAAGAACACGTATCCCGTGGAGCAGCAGACGTCGAACGAGGTCTCGATCTACCACGACTGGCGCAACCTCGGCGACGTGTTCACGATCGCCGACGAGGTGAACCGCGACGGCTCCGTCTTCGTGAAGGTGCTCGTCAAGCCGCTCGTGAACCTCATCTGGCTCGCCGGACTCTTGTTCGTCGGCGGCGCGCTGATCGCGCTCTGGCCGGATCCGGTGGAGCAACGTCGCCTCGCAGCGCGATACGCGTCGGCCCGCGCGCTCGCGAAGGCGTGACGACACTCGCGCTCGCGCTCGGTGCGGTCATTGCCATCGTCGCCGTACTCGTCGTCGCGCGCCCGTTCCTCCGGGATCCGACGCCTGCAGACGACGACCTTGAATCGCTCTCTCAGGCCGACGAACGACGGCTCGAGCTCGCCGAGGAGCGTGACCGCGCGCTCGCCGCGCTGAAGGAGCTCGAGTTCGACCACCGCACCGGCAAGGTCTCCGACGAGGACTATCGGGCCGCTCTGGCGCCGCTCAGGCGGCGCGTCGCCGACGCGTTACGAGCCGAGGAAGCCCGGGCAGAACCGGCAGGTGAGCGCGGCACTCGACAGGGCACCTGAGGCTGCCTGCACGGCTTGTGGCGCGCCGCTGCCGGCTTCGGCCGTGTACTGCCCCGGCTGCGGCCGCCCGCTCGACGACGCCTCCGACACGACGGTGCAAGCGGAAGTTCCGCCGACGGAGACCGGTCCCGTTCCCGTGTCGATCTCGCGTGCCGAGCCGCGCTGGTTCGGCGTCTCGTCGTCGACCGCGCTCCTCGTCCTGTCGATCGCCATCTTCACCCTCGGCGCCTTGGCGTTCGTAACGGGTCGTTGGCCGACGGGGCTGATCCTCGTCGGAATCGGACTGCTCCTCTGCTCCGCGTTTCTCGAGCTCGCGCGCAGGAAGCCCGACAGCGAGCTGTCGCGGCGGTCATTCGAACGCGTGGACGACGCTCGTGCTCGCGCGGGCTCCGTGTTCGAGGCGCTCCTGATCCGCGGCCGCGCCGGCCGAGACGCCGCCGTCTTGCGGCTCGAGCTTCGCCGCCTCTACCAACGGCGGCGGGATCTGCTCACCGCCTTCGGCGATGCCGTCTACCGGGGTGCAGACGCCGAGTCCATTCGGGGCGAGCTCGAGGCGCTCGACGAACGAGCACACGACCTCGACGAAGAGCTTCACGAGCTGGCAGTCGGCGCGCGCGACCGGATTGAGCAATCGCGCCTCGCGGTACAGCAAACGCAGATGGTGAGCGTCCCCGAGCCGTACCCGCCGCCTGACGAGGGGACGCCGCCGACGCCGCCGCTTTTGCCGGAGCCCTCGCCTCCGCCTGACGAGATCACGCCTCCGGAGCCGGACCCCGTTCCGACGCGGGGGCCGGAGCCGGCTCCGGAAGAGGCTTCGCAGCCGCGCGACGTTGCCTAGCTGGGCCGGCGGCTAGACTCCCGCGCGTCGCGGCAGGGACGGCCGCGGCACCGACGAAACTCCTGCTGTGGGCCCTTTCGCGTCAAGCCTTCGCTGGCTCTTGCGCGGCCTCGTGCTTTTCTCGGCCGCTCTCGTCTTCGTGACGAGTGCTGCCGGCGACGTGAGTCAGGACAAGGCGTCGATCGACGCGAAGCTCTCGAATCTGCGAGCGAAGATCGCGGCCGCGCAGGCGCGCGAGTCGCGTCTCTCGCAGCAGATCTCGTCCGTGACGACGCAGATCCGCGCACTCGAGGGCCGCGTCGCAACCGTCTCCGGCCAGTTGGCGCCGCTCGAGGCCGACCTGGCACTCCATCAGCGGCGTCTCGACGCCCTCAGCGAGCTCTTCTCCGTCCAGACCGAGCGCTACTCGTTCCTTCGCAAGGAATACGCGGTCGCCCTCGAGCGGCTGAACGCGCGACTCGTCGAGATCTACGAGCAAGGCGAGCCGTCGGCGACCGAGGTGATCCTCAGCTCGCGCAGCCTCACTCAGCTTCTCGACCAGCTCGCGTATCTGAACGCGATCGCGAACCAGGACAAGCGCATCGCTTCGGACGTGGGGCACGCGAAGGCGCGAGTGCACGCGCAGCGCGAACGAACGCGCGAAGCACGGGACCGAATCCTCGTTGCGACGCGAACGGTGCGCGCCCGAGCGCATCAGATCGAGCTCGTGCGAGACGAGCTGATCGCGAGCCACAGTCAGCTCTCGCGCGCACGCGGAGCGAAGCGACGTACGCTCGAGGAGACGGCGGCGGAGAGACGCGAGTTCGTGTCAGAGGCCGACGCGCTCGCGCTCAAGAGCGCGCAGATCTCGGCCCGAATCCAGTCGATCCAGGGGGGTGCGAGCGCGTATTCGGGGCCGTCGTCGAGCGGCTTCATCTGGCCCGTGGCCGGCCCCGTCACGAGCGGCTTCGGGATGCGCTGGGGCCGGATGCACGAGGGGATCGACATCGGCGTGCCATACGGAACCGCGATCCACGCCGCTGCCGCCGGCCGCGTCATCTATTGCGGCTGGGAAGGCGGCTACGGGAACCTCGTGGTGCTCGACCACGGAAACGGCCTTTCGACCGCCTACGGTCATCAGTCGTCGATCGCCGCATCTTGCGGCGCCGATGTCGCTCAGGGTCAGGTGATCGGCTACGTCGGCTCGACCGGCCATTCGACCGGGCCGCACCTTCACTTCGAGGTGCGCGTGAACGGCGCGCCGGTCGACCCGCTCGGGTACCTGTAGCTCGGTCGAGCTACGCGAGCCCGAACGTCTGCACGAGCAGGAAGGCGTTCAGCGAGATGATCAGACCGGCGACAACCGTCGCCGCGATGCTCGTCACGCGTCGGTTGACGAGCACGCCCATCAGGTCGCGACGCTTCGTGAAGATGACGAGTGGGACGAGCGCGAACGGGATGCCGAACGAGAGCACGACCTGGCTGATCACGAGCGTCTCCGTCACATTGAGATCGAGCGAGGGAACCCATTCGATCAGCGCGATCACGACGAACGCCGGGAGCATCGTGACGAGCCGTCGAACGACGATCGGGATCTGCCGCTGGATGAAGCCCTGCATGACGACCTGGCCCGACATGGTTCCGACAGCCGAGCTCGCGAGGCCCGAGCCGAGGAGCGCGAGCGCGAAGAGCGTGCTCGAGGCGCCGCCGAGGATCGGCTCGAGCGTACGGTGTGCGCCTTCGAGCGAGTCCACGTCGTGGAGGCCGCTGCCGTAGAACGCGGCTGCGGCCATCACGAGCATCGCGATGTTGATCAGCCCGGCGATCGTCATCGCGATGATCACGTCGACGCGTGTGTACTTGTAGAGCCGTCGCGCTTGCTCGTCGTTCTCCGTGTGGATGCGATCTCGCGTCAGCGCCGAGTGGAGATAGATGACGTGCGGCATCACGGTTGCACCGATGATCCCGACCGCGAGGAGGACGGAGTCGCTGCCGGCGAAGTCGGGCCGGATCGCGTGAAAGCCGACGGTTCCGAGCGGCGGGTTCGCGTAGAAGAGCTCGGTGAGGTAGCACGTGCCGATTACGGCGACGATCGCCGCGATCACCGCCTCGAGCGGCCGGAATCCGAAGCGCTGGAGGCCGAGGATGAGGAACGCCGCGATCCCGGTGATGATCGCGGCGGGAAAAAGGTCGATCCCGAGCAGCAGATGGAAGCCGAGCGCGGCGCCCAGGAACTCCGCGAGGTCGGTCGCCATCGCGATCAGCTCGGCTTGAATCCACAGGAAGATCGACGTGCGCCGCGAGAACTGCTCGCGGCAGACCTCCGGCAGGTTGCGTCCCGTCGCGAGACCGAGCTTTGCCGACAGCGTCTGGATCAGCATCGCCATCAGGTTCGACGCGACGATCACCCACACGAGCGTGTAGCCGTACTTCGAGCCGCCGGCGATGTTCGTCGCGAAGTTGCCGGGGTCGATGTACGCGACGCACGCGATGAAGGCGGGACCGAGGAACGGCAGGAGCCGGAACCGGCGCTCGCCGCGAAGGATCCCGAGCGCGACAGAGCTCTCTTCGGTTCGCGCGACCATAAAGTTAGCCTAGTCTAAATCCGTCGCTGCGGTTGCGAAAAACCTCGAGCTAGCTGCGCACGAGATACAGATCCGGCAGAGCTCGGTGCCGCTCGTCGAGGTCGAAGCCGTAGCCGACGAAGAGCTCGTCCGGCGCGACGAAGCCGACGTAGCGAACAGGCAGGTCGTCGACGAGCCGGCGGTAGGGCCGGTCGAGCAGCGTGACGACCGCGAGCGACCGGGGCGACCGGAGCCTGAAGTTGTTGCAGATGAATCGCAGCGTGAGGCCGGTGTCGACGACGTCCTCGACGAAGACGACGTCGCGGCCCTCGATGCTGAAGTCGAGATCCTTGAGCAGGCGGATCGACGTCGCTGCGCCCGTTTCGGCGCCATAGCCCGCGAGCTCGATGAAGTCGATCGAATGCGGGATCCGGATCGCGCGCGAGAGGTCCGTGAGGAACATCGCCGACGACTTGAGCGCGCCCACGAGAATCGGGTCTCGGCCCTCGTAGTCATGCGTCAGCTCGGCGCCGAGCTCGGCGACGCGCGCTGCGATGGCGTGCGCGTCGAGGTAGATCTCTGCCTCGCGGCCGTCGAGACTCAGGACGCGATCGGAAGGTTGAATCGTTCCGCCAGTCGCGCGATGTCGCGCTTGTAGAAGACCTTCACCTTGACGTCGGGATAGCGTGCTCGCAGCTTCCGCAGCTTGCGATTCTTCCGCGTCACGAGGGACTGCTTCATCACCGTGACCTCGAGATAGAGATCTTGCTCGGCGAGGTAGAAGTCGGGCGTGAAAGCCTCGGCGATCCGGCCGTTCTCGTCCTCCTCGAGGACGAACGTGCGAGGTTCGTACTCCCACGGCATGCCGTAGAAGTCGAGGATCTTCGCGCACTCGAGCTCGTAGCGATTCACGAAGCGTGGGGGCGAGGCGCCGCGGAAGGCGGTGAAGGCAGGAATCTCCAGGTCGTCGGGCGCGCCCTGGAAGTTGCCCCTTTCCGGCATCGAAAGTCACGGTACCAACCGGTCCGGACGCTCGAAACTTGTTACAAACGCGGTCCAGATGCGGCTCAACCTCGTCCCCCAGAAGCGCGAGTTCTTCGATCTCTACAACCGGGCCGCGGCGAACACCGTCGAGATCTCGCAGAAGCTCGTCCAGCTCCTGGAGACGTTCCCGGAGCGCCGCGAGGAACAGATGCGCGAGATCAAAGAGCTCGAGCACGAGGGCGACCGGCTCACGCATGACGTCGTCGATCTCCTGAACCGAACCTTCGTGACGCCTTTCGACCGCGACGACATGTATCGCCTCGCAGGATCGATCGACGACATCTGCGACCACGTCGACGAGGCCGCGGGGAACCTCATCGGCTACGGCGTCGATGTGATCCGGCCGGAGGCGCTCGCCCAGGCGGCGGTTATCCATCGCGCGTCCATCAAGCTGGAGGAAGCAATCAATCGCCTCGAGGGCTTCAAGGACTCGCGTCGTCAGCTGATCGAGCTGCGCGAGCTCGAGGACGAAGGCGACGATCTCGCGCGCGGCGGCATCTCGGCGCTTTTCACCTCGGGCGAGGATCCGCTCGTCGTCATTCGCTGGAAAGACATCTTCGAGCGGCTCGAAGAAGCGGTCGACGCCTGTGAGAACGCCGCAGACGTGCTCGAAGCGATCGTCGTGAAGAACCGCTGACGCACCGGCGTGGAGACCGCTCTCCTCGTCGTCGTCGTCATCCTCGCCCTCGGGTTCGACTTCACGAACGGCTTCCACGACACCGCGAACGCGGTCGCGACGTCGGTGTCGACGCGCGCACTCTCGCCGCGCATCGCGGTTCTCATGGCTTCGGTGCTCAACCTCGCCGGCGCGTTCGCAACAACCGCAGTTGCAACGACGATCGGAAAGAACATCGTCGATCTCAACCTGATCGACAACCGCGCGCTCGTCGCGGCCCTGATCGGCGCAATCGTCTGGAACTTGCTCACGTGGTGGCTCGGGCTCCCGTCGAGCTCGTCGCACGCGTTGATCGGAGGGCTCGTCGGCGCGGCGCTCGCGCAGTCCGGGGCAGCGGGGGTTCAGTGGCACGGACTGGCGCACAAGGTCGTGATCCCGGCACTCGGCTCGCCGCTCATCGGAATGCTTGCGGCCTTCGCCGTGCTCCTCGCCCTCTACTGGGCGTTCCGTCGTCTCACGCCGGGTAGCGCGAACCGCGGCTTCCGCGTCGGCCAGTGGCTCTCCGGTGCGTGGGTGTCGTTCACGCACGGTGCGAACGACGCGCAAAAGACGATGGGTGTGATCGCGCTTGCGCTCTACATCTTCCACAACCAAGGAAGTGCGGCGAACGCCGAGTTCACGATCCCGACGTGGGTGATCGTCTCGGCCGGCCTCGCGATCGGACTCGGAACGTATGCGGGCGGCTGGCGCATCATGCGGACGCTCGGTCAGCGGATCTACGGGATGGAGCCCGAGCAAGGATTTGCGGCGCAGGTCTCCGGCGGGACGACGCTCTACCTCGCAACGCGGCTCGGCTATCCGGTGTCGACGACGCACGTCGTCTCGGGATCGGTGCTCGGCGCGGGCGCGACGAAGAACCTCTCCGCTGTTCGTTGGGGCGTTGCGGGCAACATCGTCGTCGCGTGGGTGCTGACGCTGCCCGCTGCCGCGATCGTCGCCGCCGCGCTCTATTGGCCGGTTCAGGCGATCTTCTGAACTCGAACTAGACTCAGACCATGTCGACGGAGCGCGACGGCAGGCCGCTCACGATCGTCCAGATCTCCGACCTGCACTGCGGCAAGCAGTATTTCCTCCCCGAGCTGCTCGATCAGGCGATCGACGAGATCAACGAGCTGCGGCCCACGATCGTCGTCTGCTCGGGCGACCTGACGACCTTCGGGTTCGAGGACGAGTACATGCTCGCGAAGACCTATCTCGACCGAATCGACTGCGAGTCGATCGTCGTCATTCCCGGCAACCACGACTCGCGGAACGTCGGCTACGTCCACTTCGAGGAGCTCTTCGGCGAGCGGAACTGCGTCCTGCACAAGGACGGCGTGAGCGTCGTCGCGGTCGACTCGACCGAGCCGGACCTCGACCACGGGCAGATCGGCCGCGGGCGCTACCGATGGATCGAGGAGCAATTCGCCGAGCCCGCGCGGCTGCGAATCTTCGTGCTCCATCATCACCTCCTGCCCGTGCCAGGCACGGGTCGAGAGCGAAACGTCGTCTACGACGCCGGCGACTGCATCGAGTGTCTGCAACGCGCCGGAGTCAACCTCGTCCTCTCGGGGCACAAGCACGTGCCATATGCGTGGAAGCTCGAGAACCTTTTCATCGTCAACGCCGGCACGGTCTCGTCGCAGCGTCTGCGCGGCCACTCGAGACCCTGTTACAACGTCATCGAGCTCGTCGACTCTCACGTCAGCGTCTGGCGACGTCATCCGGACGGGCCGCAGGAGCGGATGATCCAGTTCTCCCTCGACACGCTCTCGTTCGAGAAGTACACGGCGCGCATCGAAGGTGAGGTGACGACGCGAGGGGCATGAGGGCTCTTGCGCTCATCGACGGGGAGCACTACGCGCCGGTCGTTCGCGACGCGCTTGCTGCGCTTCCATACGAAGTCGTCGGTGCGTTGCTCGTCGGCGGGACGGAGAAGCTGCTCGGCGGCGACGACTACGGCGTGCCGCTCGTCGACGCGCTCGATGAGGTGCAGGCCGACCTCGTCGTCGACCTCTCGGACGAGCCGGTGCTCTCGCCGCGTCGCCGGTTCGAGTTCGTCTCGCGTGCGCTGGCTCTCGGTCTTCGGTACGAGGGTGCCGACTTCCGCTTCGAGCCACCGCGCTTCGCGCCGTTCGGAGTGGCGTCGCTTGCCGTGATCGGAACCGGGAAACGCGTCGGGAAGACCGCCGTCACGGGCCACCTCGCGCGACTTCTCGCGCGCGAGCGCGACATCGTCGTTGTTGCGATGGGTCGCGGCGGCCCGGCCGAGCCGCAGGTCTGCGAGACGCAGCCGACCGTTGCCGACCTCGTCGCGATCGCGCGTCGCGGCGAGCACGCTGCGTCCGACTACCTCGAGACCGCTGCGCTTGCGGGGGTTCCGACCGTCGGCTGCCGTCGCGCAGGCGGTGGCCTCGCGGGCGCACCGTCGAGCTCCAACGTCGTCGCCGGCGCGGCTCTCGCGGCCGCACGCGAGCCCGATCTCGTCGTCTTCGACGGCAGCGGCGCCGCGATCCCGCCGATCGACGTCGACGCGCGAATCCTCGTCACCCGCGGAGACGCAGTGCGCGAAGGGCTGAACGCCTACCGCGTGCTCGTCTCGGATCTCGTCGTTGCGACCGGTCCTCTCGACGACCAAGCCATTCGCGCGATCGCCAACGTGCCGATCGTGCACGCCGAGCTCAGGCTGGAGCCGAGCGAGCCGCTGCGCGGCCGCCGCGTCGCGGTGTTCACGACGGGTCCGGCCCCGACGCAGCATCTCGATGCGGACGTCGTGCACGTTTCACGGAACCTCGCGAACCGCGCCGCACTTCGCGATGAGCTCGAGACCATCGACGCCGACGTCTACCTCGTCGAGGTCAAGGCCGCGGCAATCGACGTCGTCGCCGAGGTGGCGCTTGCGAGCGGTGCGGAAGTCGTGCTTGCCCGCAACGACGTGGTCGCGCCGGATCTGGACGAAGCCGTCCTCGACCTGTTGGCGGTGAAAGCGTGAGCCAGCAGCGACGCGCCGAGCCGCTACCGCTCGGCGGTGAGCATGGACTTCCGTACTCGAAGGGGATCATGGCGCGCGCGCTGATGGCCGTCGGTGTGACGCCGCAGCGGGCGTACGAGCTCGCAGTCCGGATCGAGCACGATCTTGCCGTGCGCGGCGCCCAAGTTGCCGACATCGACCGGATCGACGAGCTCGCAGCCGAGATCCTCGGCCGCGAGGAAGGGGGCGACGCCGTTCGCCGGCTCCGGCGCTTTCGCGAGCTTCGGGAGCTCGACCTGCCGATCATCGTGCTGATCGGCGGCGCGACGGGCACCGGCAAGTCGACCGTCGCGACAGAGCTCGCGTACCGCCTCGGGATCACGCGCGTCACGTCGACGGACTTCATCCGTCAGACGATGCGTGCGTTCTTCTCGCGCGAGTTCATGCCGACGATCCACTACTCGAGCTTCGAAGCCGGGTGGGGGCTGCCGGCCGAAGAGCAGGAGACCGGCGACCCGACGCTGCTCGGCTTCCTCGAGCAGACGCGGAACATTGTCGTCGGCGTGCAGGCGGTGCTCGACCGGGCGCTCCAGGAAGGGTGGTCGATGGTGCTCGAAGGCGTGCATCTCGTGCCCGGCATGCTTCCGCGCCGTCTCGAGGGCGCGCTCCTCGTCCCGTGTGTCCTGCAGATTCCCGACGAGGAGACCCACAGCGGTCACTTCCACATCCGCGATACGACCACCGAGCAACGCCGGACGCTCACGAAGTATCTGGATCACTTCACAGAGATCCGTCGCATCCAGAGATACATTGTCGATCGTGCGGAAAAGACTGGCGTCCCGGTGATCGCAAACGCGGACGTCGAGGCTTCGCTCTCCGAGATCATGGAGCTCGTCGTCGCGGCAGCGGAAGCGCTGGCGCCGGTGCGATGACCGAGACCGAGCTCGAACTGCAGGCCGCTGCCGAAGCGGAGCGCCGAAGCTCCTGTCTCTGCCAGCTCTATCTGCGGGCAACGGAGCGCGCTGCGCTCGCGAGCGCGCGCTGGCTCGGTCGAGCGGACGAAGTCGGCGCCGAAGAGGCTGCGTGCGGCGGGATGAAAGAGGCACTCGACGAGCTTCCGATCAACGGTCGGATCGTGATCGGCGCGAGCGACGACGCGAAAGTGCTACGGACGGACGAGATCGTCGGACGCGGCGGCATTGATGTCGATCTCGCGCTCGACCCGCTCGAAGGGCGCGGCGTCGTGGCGCGCGGCGGCTACGGCGCGATGTCGATGCTCGCGGTCGGAGAGCCCGGCTCGCTGTTGATGCTCCCGGACATGTACATGCGGAAGATGGCAGTCGGTCCCCGCGCGCGCGGCGTGATCGACCTGCGGAAGCCAATCGCGGACAACATCGCAGCGATTGCCGAGGCTTTCGGGCGCCGCGTCAACGACGTCACGACGATCGTGCTCGACCGTCCCCGGCATCACGACCTCATCGAAGAGATCCGCGCCGCGGGCGCACGCATCAAGCTGATCCAGGACGGCGACGTCACGTCCTCCATCTCCGCCGCCGTTCGCGGAACGAACGACCATCTCGCGATCGGGATCGGCGGAACGCGCCAAGCAGTGCTCGCCGCGGCGGCGCTCCGGAATCTCGGGGGCGAGCTGCAAGCGCAGTTCTGGCCGACCACGCGCAGCGAGATCGAGCAGCTCCAGCAAATGGGCGTCGAGGACTACGGCCGCATCTTCACGATGGACGACCTCGCGCCGGGCGAGACGATCGTCGCAGCAACGGGAGTGTCGAACGGCGACCTGCTTCGCGGCGTTCGCTTCCTCGCTGACAGCGCGCGCACGCAGTCGCTCGTCATGTGCACGCGCTGCAACTGGGTTCGTTTCATCGACGGCATCCACTTCTTCGCGCGCGAGCGACGCGAAGAAGTCCGGTTGCTCTCCTAGCCGCCGCTACAGTGGAGCCATGCCGACGCGCGACCAGGTAATCGAGGCGATGAGGCAGGTGGAAGATCCCGAGCTCGGGATGGACATCGTCGACCTCGGCCTCCTCTACGACGTCGAAGTCGTAGGTCCGCGGGTCAAGGTGACGTATTCGCTGACCTCGATGGGGTGCCCCGCGGGGCCGATGATCGAGCAGGACATCGTCGCCGTGGCGGAATCGCTGGACGAGGTCGAACAAGTCGAAGCCGAGCTGACATTCGACCCGCCATGGACGCCGGACCGCATGTCCGACGACGCGAAGTTCATTCTCGGCATCGGCTGAGGAAGCTCGCCCGATCCGTCTGCGCGCCGTAGTCGGCAGGGTCACACCGCGCGGGCATAGGCCAGGCGTACGTCGTGGGAGCGAGGAAGCCGCCGGGGCCGAGAGAAGTCCTGACCTGCGAGGACGGGAAGGTCCGAGGAAGACTCTGCCCCGGCGTCAATTCCTGCTTTACCTGTTTCGGCGCGACCATGCGCCGTCCTCACCCGACATTCGTCTAGTTTCGGGGCCTGGTCTCCGCCGGTTCGCCATCCACAGGCGTTAGGGCACCCCTGTGGAAAGAGTCCGGGTTCTTGTGGGTATCCAAAAAAAGTTGAGGAGAACTCGCAAGACGGCTTGACCAATACTGCCGAGAGGCGTACACCGGCAGTGTGCAGCAGGCGCCGTCCGCCGCGGGACGACCCGCTTTCAGCTTCGAGGACTTGCTGGGCCCCCTCGAATGCGTCGAGTGCGGGGATGTGACCGGCCGTCGTGAGTTCGGCTGGGTCCGGGCGATCTGCGGCGGCTACGACCTCGGGCCGCCGGAGCTCGTGGTTCTTTGCCCGGAGTGCGCGAGCCGCGAGCAGCTCGCCTAGAGCCGCTTACAGGCGGCGAGCGAAGGGTGCGCTCAGCGGGAGAGCTGGAGGCCGTGCGTACCGAGCGGAGCGGGATGTGGGTCGTGCGGTCCAAGCGTCAGCTCGAGCATTGAGCCGATGATCCTCAGGCTCGGCGGGTCGTAGCGCTCGTCGGTCGATTCGGCACTGGAATCGAGCGTCGGCTCGGCTTGCATTGGTCCCCCTTTTCGCTTCGTCGGATCGCAACATGTGCCCGCTGGCTCGCCATCTACACCTCTCCGGCTCAATCCTGGACCGAAGCCGGTCGTTCGGTGCGGCGAGGGCTAGGTAGTGATGCTGATTACTACCTTACCCATCTGCTGACCGGATTCCAGCCGTTCGTGGGCTTCACCGAGGTCCTCGAGCGCATAGACGCGATCGACGATCGGGCGCGCACGTCCGCTCGCGACGAGCTCGTAGACCGCGTCGAAGTCCTCTTTCGTGCCCATCGAGGAGCCGAGCAGCGTGAGCTGCTTCCACCACCAGCGGTGGAGTCGCGCCGGGGGATTCGTTCCGGTCGTCGCACCACAGACGGCGATGCGGCCTTCGCGCGCTGCGACCTCGAGCGACGTCGCCCACGTTGCCTCGCCGACGTGCTCGATCACGACGTCGGCGCCGTGGCCGTCTGTCGCGTCCCGAACCGCCGCGAGGACGTCGTCGCGCGCGTGATTGACGAGCACGTCGGCGCCGAGCTCCTCGCGTGCCCGCTCGAGCTTCTCGTCGCTGGACGACGTCACGATCGTCTTTGCGCCGAGGGCTTTTGCGATCGCCGCGCCGGCGCTCGCAACGCCGCTGCCGATACCCCAAAGGAAGACCCACTCGCCCTCGCGCAAGCCCGCGCGCGTCACGAGCATCCGGTAGGCCGTGAGGAAGACGAGCGGAAAGGCGGCCGCTTCCTCGAACGTCAGTCCAGGCGGGAGCGGATAGAGGTTCTCCGGCGGCAGCGCAATCAGCTCGGCGCACGTGCCGTCTCCATGCTCGCCGAGCACGCTCACGCGGCCGTCGCGCACGACGCCTGGGTTGATGACGACGGCCTCGCCGGTGTCGCGACGAACGCCCGCTCCGTCTGCGCCGAGGATCCGCGGCAGCGGCACCCGCGGCATTCCCTTGCGGATCCAGACGTCGAGGTGGTTCAGAGCCGCTGCGCGCAGCTCGACCAAGACCTCGCCCGCGCGCGGCACCGGATCGGGCACGTCTTCGTAGCGGAGGACCTCGGGTCCGCCGTGGTCGTGGATTCGTACGGCTTTCACGGCACAATGATCTTCCCATGACCGCTGACGAGCTGAGGCGGCTGGCGGCGGAGCTCGGACTCGATGCCGTCGGAGCCGCAATTGCGGCTCCGTACGAGGAGACGGAACGCCACATCCGGGAGCGCCGCGCGCGCGGCCTGTTCGGACAGATGCGCTTCACGATGGCGCAGCCGGAAGTGTCGTGCCATCCCGAGAGCCTTCTGCCGAACGCGCGCACGGTCGTCTCGGCGGCGCTCTGCTACTACCGGCCGGAGCCCGATCGCCCACCCGCGCACGGACGCCTGCCCCGCTACGCCTGGGCCGACGCGTACGCCGAGCTCCGCGAGAAGCTCGACGCCCTCGGACGCCGGCTCGGTGGGAGCTACCGCGTCCTCGTCGATGCGAACCAGCACGTGGACCGTGAAGGCGCGGCGCGCTCCGGCGTCGGCTTCTACGGCAAGAACACGATGTTGATCACGCGAACGCACGGCTCGTGGGTCGTCCTCGGGACGGTTATCACCGACGTACCCCTCGAGGCGACGCCGACGCTCGATCTCGACTGCGGCGCCTGCCGCCTGTGCATCGACGCGTGCCCGACCGGGGCGCTCGACGATCCCGGCACGCTCGACGCGACGCGTTGTCTCTCCTACTGGACTCAGGCCGCCGAGCCGATCCCGCACGAGCACCGAGCTGCGCTCGGGTCCCAGGTGTACGGCTGCGACATCTGCCAGGACGTTTGCCCGTGGAACCGCGGCGTCGAGAGACGCCGAGCGGGCGCCGCGGTTCCAGCCGACGCAACTCCACACGTCTCGCTTGTCGACTGGCTCTCGGCCGAGCCCGACGACCTCGCGTCGGAGTTCGACCGGCTGTTCGTTCCACGAAACGAAGGCCGCTGGCTCCAGCGTAACGCGCTCGTCGCGCTCGGCAACATCGGCGAGCTGGAGGATCTTCCGCTCGCGGAGTCGTATCTGGAAGGCGACGACGAGATGCTGCACGAGCACGCCTCGTGGGCTGTCGAACGAATCCGCGGGCGCCATGCCGGCTGAGGCGCGACGCGTCCGGCGCCTGTCCGGCGAGCGTTGGGTCGCCTGGTTGCGACTCGCCGGCGTGCCGTTCGCGCTCTTTCAGATCGCGATCACCGACGACTTCCCGGCCGGCTTCAAGGAGGTCGCCTGGGGAGCGACCGCTGCGCTCGCCGTCGGCGCCGTCGCAATCCTCGTGCTCGTCTACCGACCGCTTTCACGTCGCTCCGTTCGCGTGCTCGGTGTCGCGGTCCTCGTCTTCGACACGATCCTCGCATCGGCGTTCGTGCTCGCGTTCAGCTTCCAGACCGGAACGCCGGTCCGGCAGCTCATGTACCTGCCGATCCTCGAGGCGGCGCTTCGCTTCCCGGTCTGGGGTCCCCTCGTCGTCGTGGCTGCGACGACTCCCGTTCTGATCCTCTTCGAGCATTTCCGGGGAGAGCACTCGGCGCCGCGCGGCTTCCACACGCACTACGTCACGTTTCAGGTCGGAACGGAGATCATCCTCGGCCTCGTCGTCGGTTGGCTCGTGCGGCGGCTCGACGAAGAGGCGACGCGCGCGGAGCGTCGCGCCGGTGAGGCGGAGGAGCTTCGCGACGCGCTCGGCCGGCGCGTCGACACGCTCGAGGCGCTGAACCGCTGCGCGCGTGCCCTCGGGTCGTCGCTCGAGCTCGAGCCGGCATTCACCGCATTCAACCGAGAGCTGGCCGGCGTCGTCCCCTTCGACCGCGTCGCGATCCTGCTGCTCGAAGGCGAGGTGATGCAGACGATCGCGGTGGCGGGGCTCGGTCGGGAGGACGTCTATCCACCGGGCAGCTCACTGTCGCTCGAGAGCCCCCTGATGGACGCAGCCCTCGCCGGCCGCACGGTCGTGCGCCAGGACATGTCGGACGACGAGTACGGCGTCGAGGACGAGCTCCTCCGGCTCGGCTTGAGAAGCCGGCTGGGAGTACCGCTCCTCGTGGGCACGCGGCCGATCGGCCTCCTGTCGATCTCGCGCGTGGAACCCGACGGCTTCACGGACGAGGAGGTCGAGCTCGTAGCCCTGCTCGGCCGCCTCGTCGGAACTGCAGTGCAGAACATTCGCTCGTACGAGACCGAGCGACGGAACGCCGAGGAACTGCGCCGTCTCTCTGCCCTGCGCGCTGACTTCGTCTCGCTCGTCTCGCACGAGCTACGCAGCCCGATGGCGGCGGTCATCGGCTCCGCGACGACGTTGCAGCAACGTTGGCGTCAGCTGACGGCGGAGCAGCGAGATGCATTCCTTGCCTTGATCGGCGACGAGACGACTCGGCTCTCGACGTTGATCGCCGACGTCCTCGACACGTCGCGGATCGAAGCGGGCACGTTCAGCTACGCGTTCACGGACGTGGACGTCGGCCATCTCGTTGTCGAGGCCGCGGCCGCGGCGGAGTTTGCGCAGGACGAGGTCCCCGTGCGCGCGAGCGTCAACGGTGCGCTGCCGCACGTTCGCGGCGACCGCGAGCGGCTTCGCCAAGTGTTGAGCAACCTCATCGAGAACGGCGTGAAGTACTCGCCGGCCGGCGAGACGGTCGAGATTTCCGCGAGCGCGGAGAACGGTGCCGTCCGCGTCGCCGTCCGCGACCGCGGCCCCGGCGTTGCGCCCGAGCAGCAGCAGGTGATCTTCGAGAAATTCGGCCGCGCGACCGTCGCCGGCTCTGCCGCCAAGCCCGGCACCGGACTCGGTCTCTTCATCGCGCGCTCGATCGCCGAGGCGCACGGAGGTTCGCTGCACGTCGACTCAGCCGCCGGCGAGGGCGCAACGTTCACGCTGATCCTGCCGACGTCGTAGGCGCGACTAGGCGCGCACGCGCATGCGCGCGACGCCGAGATCCTGCGCGAGCTCTTTCGCGCGGTCGGCGATCCGGCGGCGCAAGTCCTCGGGCGCGACCACGACCGCTTCACCCCGGTAGGAGAAGATCTCGCTCTCGAGCCATTCGGGGCTGCCGACGGGAAGATCCGCGAGCGCACTGCCGTCGGCAAGCGGGCGAGCGCCGCGCTCCCGCGCCCATCTCGCGATCGCCTTCGAGAACAGCACCTGCGCCGTGCGCGCATCGCGAAGACGGCTCGGCTCGAAGCCTTCGCGCGGCTCGAACGTCTCCTTCGTCATCGTCGCGCTGCGCATCCGGTCGAGCCGGAAGCTCCGTTCGCCGTCTCGCGTGCGGTCCCACGTGTGGACGCGCCAGTTCGGCAGCTCGCGCTCGAGCGAGTACGGCTCGACGAGTCGCTTCGACCACGTCTCTTCGCCTTCCTTCTGGTACTCGATCTCGACGAGTCGCCGCTTCGCGGTCGCGTCACTGAGGACGCGGACGAGCTCTTCCTCTTCGGTGTCCACGTGCGGCTCGGGCGTCTGCGCGAGCTCGAACCGTCCGAACGTCTCCTCGAGCTTGTTGCGGACGCGCTCGAGCGGCGTGTTCGCATCGGCCGCGATCATCGGCCCGACGTATTCGAGCGCGAGCCGGATGGCGCGAGCCTCGAGCGGTGTCAGCCGCGGCGCCGCGCGGAAGGTCTCGCCGTAGAGCTCCTTGTCGATGTGAATCTCGTCACCTCGGAGCTCTGCGTAGACCGTGTAGCAGCCGCCGCCGAAGTTGACGAGGTTGAGAAGCGAAAGATGGTCCTCGAGCTCGTTCTCCGGGATGCTGAATCGCTCGACGACCTCATGCGCGGCGATCGTTCCCTCGCGGTCGGTTCCGCAGGCAGCGAGGAGATACGCGAGCAGCGCCTGCAAGACGCCGAACCGCTCCGGTGCGACGGGACCCGCCGGTCGCTCAATCGAGGGTTCGGGTTGCGGCACGGCCTTCTCGCGTGAGAGCTTCGGCGGCTCGCCCTCGTGCACGTCGCGCACAGCGCGCAGCGCTCGCGCGACCTCGCGACGCAGCTCTTCCGGCTCGAGCGGGATGGCGCGCCCGTCCTGACGGACGACCCACGACGCGAGCATCGGCAGCGACGAGTACTCCGTGACGAAAACGCCGTCATCGAGACGCCCGGTGCTTCCGTACGAACGCTCGACCCACCACGCGGTGTCGTCGCTCACCTCGATGCGCGCTTCGCCCTTGAGGTCGCCGATTTGCCAGGGCGGCCGACCGCGGAACTGCTCAACGTCGAAGTCCGTAGGCGTTCGGAAGTCGCGCTCGCGGCGCGTCGCGAATCGGATCTCACCGCGCACGCGCGAGACGCGGAAGGTCCGAATGTCCTTGCGATCGAGGTCTTGCCCGACGACGTACCAGCGCCCGTTGTCGTTGAAGAGCGCATACGGATTCAGCGTGCGCTCTTCGTTGCGGCCTCGCGAGATCGAGTCGTAGTCGAACTTGACCGTGCGCTGCTTCGAGATCGCGCCCTCGAGCTTCGCAAGCCGGCCGGGCATCTCGACCGAGTAGTCCGGATCGAGTACCTCGACGCGGGCCGCGGTTGCGCTCGGAGCAGCCGCGAAGCCCGGCCGGCCGAGAGCGAGGTTCTGCAGCGCGAGCCGCAGCGGCTCCGCGTACGCGAACTTGCCTTCGAGCAGGTAGAGCGAGGTCTGGAGCGCGGCGAGCTCCTCGTCGGTCAGCTCGAGCGCGGGAAGGAAGTACTGCTCCGAGCGCAAGGTATAGAGCTCTTCGCCGGTGAACTCGTCGCGCTGCGACTGGAGCGGCACGCCGAGCGCCAAGAGCTCGGCCCGGTCGGAATAGAAGCGCCGCGCGAACGCCTCGTCCGACATTTCCGAGTACCCCTCTACGTTGGACTTGACGTCGCGGGCGGTAAGCGGACGGCGCTCCGCCATCAGGAACGCCACGAGCGAGAGCTGACGAATCAGCTTGTCGGTGTCATGCGACATCCGAGATCGAGACTATCGCAGCCAAGCCGTTTCTCAATCACCCGCACCGCCTCGGGATTCGAGTCGACGAGGACGTAGCGGCGGTCGAGCTTCGCGGCGACCGCGCCGAGGGTGCCGCTCCCGGCAAAGGGGTCGAGGCACCAGTCGCCAGGTCGTGTCGAGGCCTGCACCATCCGGCGGACGATCCCCTCGGGCTTCTGCGTCGGGTAGCCGGTCTTCTCGCGACCGTTCGTCGGCACGATCGTGTGCCACCAGACGTCGCTCGGCAGCTTGCCGCGCGCCGCCTTTTCCGCGGTGACGAGGCCGGGCGCCATGTACGGCTCGCGGTCGACGGTCTCGGAGTCGAAGTAGTAGGCCGCTCGATCCTTGACGTAGACGAGGATCGTGTCGTGCTTCGCAGGCCAGCGGGTTTTCGCGCGGCCGCCGTAGTCGTATGCCCAGACGATCTCGTTGAGGAAGCACTCTCGGCCGAAGAGCTCGTCGAGGAGGAGCTTGCAGTAGTGCGCCTCGCGGTAGTCGATGTGGAAGTAGAGCGTTCCGTCGTCGCGGAGCACGCGCCGCGTCTCGCGCAGCCGCGGTTCGAGGAAGGCGAGATAGTCGTCGAAGGCGTCGCGGTAGGAGCTCGACTCGAGCAGGTCGCTGCGGTAGCGGCGCCCACCAAAGCCGCGGCGGTCGCCGTCCGCGTCGGCCACGACGCGGAGCGTCCGGCGGCGCTGGTCGCGCCCGGTGTTGAACGGCGGGTCGAGGTAGGCGAGCTGAAACGTCGCGTCCGGAAACCGCGGCAACAGCTGGAGGTTGTCGCCGAGCAGGATCTGGCTCTGCGCGGGCTCGTTCTGCACGCGCGCAGCCTACGGCCGCGCGCGGATGGTTACGCCGCGGCCTTGGCCTTCGCCTCGAGGTGCTGATGGGAGGGGCAGTAGTCGCGCTCGGGGAGCGGGGTGCGCTGGCAGGGCTTGCCCTTGCGCGTCGTCGCGCGGCAGCGCGCGATCCCGCCGTCGAGCGCGCCTGCCTCGATCTGCTCCTCGATGAACTGCACCGCGGCGGCCACGCCCTGCTGGACGGCCCAGGCGACCTCTGCCTGGCACGTGATCGGGAAATACCGGCGGATGTCCTGGAAGAGCGCGCGGTCCGGCTTCGAGAAGTAGAGCGGGTCGGTGGCGATCCGCTCCATCGTCAGCTCGCATGCGATCAGGACTTCCCGCCGCGATTCAAGCCGGGTCTCTGCGTCGCCGTACGGATCGATCAGGTCTTTGATCGACCGGTAAATGGCTCGCGAGTACTGATACATGCAGTTCCGCAGATGGGCCGTATGCTCTTCGATCACTAGTCTCGACGCCTCCTGTTCTTGGCCGAGAAGCCGGTACGAACGGGGGTTCCTGGGTCCACCGGGCGAACTGCTTGCTGAGTCTATACCGATCAGGCCCTTGTTACAAAGTCTGCAC
>JBKPRX010000088.1:0-11131 GCA_046734795.1 Actinomycetota bacterium | reverse complement strand
CCCGACTGCGCCCGCGTCCGTTCCCGGCGCTCCTGCGGCTGGAGTCGTTGCGGCCGCCGCGGCAGCAGGCGACGAGCTCAGCCCGTTGCCGGAGCCGCCGCCGCTTCGCTTCGAGCCGCAGGCAGCTGCGACGCCCGATCCCGCAGCGCCGACGCTCCCGACGCTTCCAGCAGCACCTCGGCCGATTCCCGGCGTGTCCCCGACTCCGCCCAGGCCGGCAGGCCCTCCGTCGCCTCCGCCCGCCTCTGCCGGCATTCGTCCGCCGGTGCCGGCCTCCCAGCTGCCCGTCGAGACGCCCGAGCCGGAAAAGAAGGTTCCGTTCTGGAAGAAGGAGATCGGCGGCAAGAAGACGCCGAAGCCGGCTGCCGCGGCGGCTGCGACTGCTGCTGTCGCAGCGACCCCCGCGAGCTCGGCCTCGACCTCGTTCTTGCGCAAGAAGATCGAGATCGGCCGGCGAGCGCCGAAGAGCGCGGGCGGCAGCGACCAGACCTCGATCTGGAAGAAGGAGCTCAGCTTCAGCCGGAAGCCGAAGGACGAGACCGTCGCCGGAACGGCGGCTGTTGCAGGCGCGACGGCAGCAGTTGCGAGCTCCGCCGGGGACGTCGAGAAGAAGGTTCCGTTCTGGAAGAAGGAGATCGGCGGCAAGAAGAAGGACAAGACGAGCGCTCCCGCGGCTCCGACGACGAAGGCCGAGAAGAAAGCCGCGAAGGCCGCGAACACGCCGTTCTGGAAAAAGGAGCTCTCCTTCAAGAAGTCCGCGAAGCCTGCGGGCGGCGCGAAGGCGAAGAGCAAGACCGCCGGGAAGGCGGCAGCTGCCGCGCGCGCGCAGGCGCACGCACGCGCGAAGCGTGTCGTCGGCCTGAAGATCGGCGCGTCGCAGATCGCCGCGGCACGCATTTCGAATAACGGTTCCGCGGAGTTGCTTCAGGTCGCGCGCCAGCCGCTCGAGCAGGGCATCGTCGTCAGCGGCGAGCTGCGGGATCCGGAGGCGCTCGCGGTCCAGCTCAAGGCGTTCTTCGCGCAGCACAAGCTTCCGAAGAAGGGTGTGCGCCTCGGCATCGCGTCGAACCGCATCGGCGTCCGCACGTTCGACGTCGTCGGCATCGAGGACGAGCAGCAGCTCGAGAACGCGATCCAATTCCGCGCGCAGGAAGCGTTGCCGATTCCGCTCGACGAGGCGGTCCTCGACTACCACGTCCTCGGCGAAGGAGTCGACGCGGAAGGACAGCCGACGAAGCGCGTTCTGCTCGTCGTCGCGTACCGCGAGCTAGTCGACCGTTACGTCTCCGCGTGCCGCAAGGCCGGCATCGCGCTGCAGGGCATCGACCTCGAAGCGTTCGCGCTCTTGCGCGCACTCGCAGCGCCGCGGCCGGAGGATCAGGCGCCGAGCGCCGCCCTGGTCGGTGTCGCGATCGGCCACGATCGCTCGACGTTCGCCGTCTCCGACGGACGCGTCTGTGAGTTCACGCGCGTCCTCGAGTGGGGTGGCGCCGCGCTGAACGTCGCGATGGCGCGCGCGCTCGATCTCGCGCCGTCGGAGGTCGAAGGCTTCAAGCGGTCACTCGTGCTCGACGGGCAGGCTCCGGTTCCGGAAGGCATTACCCCAGAGCAGTGGAACGCTGCGCTCGACGCGGTACGACGGCAGCTCCAGTCGTTCGCACGCGAGCTCGTCTCCTCGCTCCAGTTCTACCAAAACCAACCTGGATCGCTCGGCATCGGCGAGATCGTGCTCGTCGGTGGAACAGCGCAGATGCAAGGTCTTGCAGAAGAGCTGCAGCGGTTGATCGGCGTGCCCGTGCGCATCGGCGATCCGCTTGCACGCGTCAAAGCCTCGAAGAAGGTCGCCGCCGCGGATCAGCTGGGTTCGCTCGCGGTCGCGATCGGGCTCGGAATCGAGGACTAGATGCGCGCAGTCAACCTTCTGCCGCGCGAAGCGACCAAACAGAGCAAGAAGCTCACGGACCAGATGCCGGCGCTCGTCGGCGCCGGTTGCGGTGTCTTCATCACCGGCGTGCTCGCCCTCGGGTTCATGCACGAGTCCGGCAGCGTCAAGTCGACGCAGCGCGAGCTCGAGCAAGCGAAGAAAGAGCTTGCGAACACGCCGCGTCCGGCGAAGGTCGCTCCCGTCGTCGACCCGAACGCGCAACTCGCCGGCGAGAAGAGCGCGCGGATCACGGCTGTGTCCACGGTCGTCGGCGCACGCATCGGCTGGGACCGCATCTTGCGCGAGTTCTCGCTCGTCCTTCCCGACGACGTCTCGCTGACGAGCCTCTCGTTGCAAACGCCGCAGGCGAGTGCAACGACGCCTGGCGTGACAACCGTCGGGGCGCCCGCCCCGGTGAGCATGACGATCGTCGGCGAGACGTATTCGCACGACAGCGTCGCGCGCCTGCTCGCACGGCTCGCGCTGATCCCGGAGCTTTCGGACGTCACGCTTTCGAGCGACGCCTCGAGCACAGCCGCCGCGACGGGCGGCCCGAACCTCCTCAGCTTCACGATCACGGCTGCGCTCAAGGCGACGCCGGGCGCAAGCTCGCTGACGGCTCCGCCGCCGGTAGTCGTGCCTCCGCCGACCGACACCGGAGAGTCGAGCTCGTGAAAAAGGACAAGCCTCTTCCGCAGCAAGCGGTCCTCGGCATGATCGTCGGCGCGGCCGTGCTCGTCGGCCTGGTCGGCTACCTCCTCCTCGTCAAGCCGCAGAAGAGCCGCGTGGCCGAGTTGAAAAACGACATCCAGGTCACGCGGCAGACGATCGACACGTATCGCGCCGAGGCCGCAGCGAGCAGGCCGGGCGCCACGCCGAAGATCCGCGTCGCCGACATCTACCGGCTCGCGCGCGCGTTGCCCGCCGATGCCGGAATGGCTGACATCGTGCTCGAGCTGAACTCGGTCGCGGAGGAGTCGGGCGTCGTGATCGACGGGATCGCGCCGCAGGCAGAGATCGCCGGCAATGGATTCGGGATCGTGCCGATCGACATCCAGTTCCACGGCGACTTCTACTCCACGGCGGACTTCCTCTATCGCATGCGGGCGCTCGTCAACGTACGCCACGGCCAGCTCGAGGCCGGCGGGCGGCTGTTCGCGGTCGACAAGGTCACGCTGACCCCGGATGTCTCCGGCTCCGAGGATCTCACGGGTACCGCGACCGTCCAGACGTTCGTCTACGGAACGGGCACAGGTGCAGTGACGGTAACGCCGCCGGTCGCATCGACCGATACATCAGCGACGACCACGACGAGCACGAGCGCGGAAGGAGCGCCCTAGATGGCGAAGCAGCAGCAGCCGGTCGATCCGCTGAAGGCAAAAGAAGCGCGTCAGAAGAAGATCGCGATCGGCGGTGCCGTTCTCCTCGTCCTGCTCTTGATCGTCCAGGTCCCGAAGGTGATGAAGGCATCGAGCCGCTCGTCGGCGCCGCCTCCGGCGCCGCCCACGACGGTTGCTGCGCCCGGAACAACGACTCCGGCCCCCGCGACCGCGACGCCGACGCCCGTCGGCTCGACGCCGGGCGGCGAGAGCGGACTGATCTCGCAGAGCCAGCCGACCGCTGCGCTCGGGCAGGTCACCTCGTTCGGCAGCTTCGCGAGCAAGGATCCGTTCGCTGCGATCCCAGGCAGCACCTCCGCGCCCGCAGACGACGGCGGTACGAGCGGCAAGAACGGCGGCGGCAAAGAGCCGCCCGTGAAGCCGCCGGCCCCGCCGACGCCTCCGACCTCGACCTCGGCAGGCACTCCGATTTCGTCAGCCGTGATCGCAGTGAACGGCTTCAAGGAGACCGTGGTCGTCGGCGCGAACTTCCCGGCCGCGAAGCCGCTCTTCCATCTCGTGTCCGCCACCGCGCACAGCGCGAAGATCTCGGTTGCGGGCGGTGCGCTCGCCGATGGTGCCGCGGCGGTCACGCTCAAGGAAGGCCAGCCGCTGACGCTGATGAACACGAGCGACGGCACGCGCTACAAGATCCAGCTCTACCCGCAGGGCACGAAAGTGGAAAGCGGCGGGACGACCACGAGCCCCGCGAGCACGAGCACAACGGCGACGCCGCTCCCCGCGACGACCGCCGTCACGACCTCCGGCGACTAACCGAACACCGCTCCCCGTCGTAGGACGGTGACCGGAAAGGCCGGCCGGGTACGGGCTGTCCGGCCGCGAAGGACCTGACGCTTCCTCTCCTCGGCGAAGTGGAGCGGCGCGCCGGTCAGTCGCAGTACCGACGAACGAAGCCCAGCCTTCGCCGCGCCGAGAGCCCTACTGCGCGTCGAAGAAGTCGAAGGTCGAGGCCTGGCGGACGAGCCAGCTGCCCGACTTCGTGGGATCGCGGACGACGAGCGTGACCTTCTTCTGGTTTCCGCCGCTCGTGACGCTCACAGGCGTAATGAAGACGTCGACGATGTACGTGCGCTTGTCGGGGCCCGTGTAGCACGTGTTGTGCGCGGTGACGGAGAGCTGGGCCGCGGTCGGCGTCGTGCCGCAGGAGACGGCGGTGCCGCCCGTCAGGGCGCAAGTGGCTGGAATCTGGCCGTTCGCGGTCTGCGCCTCGGTGACTTGGGTTGCGCTGTAGGACGTATCGGTCGTGTAGGGCGTAGTGGCCGGAATCGTCGTCGAGAGCAGGTAGATCTGGCAGTTCCGGTAGCCGCGGTAGCGCTCCATGTAGCTGTCTGCGATCACCGTCGCGTTGGCGACGCGACTCGCTCGAGCGAGGGAGAGCGCGCCCGAATTGAAGGCCGCGACGATCGCGAGGATGCCGATGTTCAGCATCACCATCGCGATCGAGAGCTCGATCAGGCCGAACCCATCCTCTCGGCGCAGGCGGCTGAGCATGCGGTTGCCCACGTCTCCGTCATCGGCAGGAGGCTCAAGACCCTAAATCCCCTTGCCGATACGGAGGCGAGAACCGTGGGAGCCTTCGCCTACAGCGCGATCAACGCCAATGGCGCCGAGCTGACCGGAGAGATCAGCGCGAACGACATTGCGTCGGCGCGCGAGCAACTCCGGATGCGCGGCCTCCTCGCGCGGTCCCTCCAGGAGATCGAGGGCTCGTCGAGTGATGCGCCCGCGGCGGTGTCGGCCATCTCCTCGAGCGGCAAGAAGGTCAAGGCGAAGTCGCTGCAGGTCTTCTCGCGCCAGTTCGCGACGATGATCGAAGCCGGCCTGAACGTCGTCTCCGCGCTCGTCATCCTCGAGAACCAGAACGACGACCTCGCACTGAACGCCGTCGTGCGCGAGCTACGCGCCGACGTCGAGGCCGGTCTGCTCCTCTCCGAGGCGATGTCGAAGCATCCGCGTGTCTTCTCGCGGCTCTACGTCGCGATGGTCGAGGCAGGCGAGGCTGCAGGCATCTTGGACATCGTTCTCGACCGTGTCGCGTTCCAGATCGAGAAGCAGGAGCAGATCCGCCGGCGCGTCAAGGGCGCGATGGTCTACCCGACGATGGTGCTGATCTTCGCGACGCTCGTGCTGATCGGCATGCTCATGTTCCTCGTCCCCGTCTTCACGAAGATGTTCGCGCAGCTGAACGGCGACCTGCCGACGCTGACGCAGTACGTGGTCAAGGCGTCGAACGTCTTGAAGCACCAATGGTTCATCGTCTTCCCGATGTTGTTCGGCTCGATCTGGGGAACTCGACGCTACATCCGCACCGAGAAGGGCCGTCAGAACTGGGACAAGCTGAAGCTGAAGTTGCCGATGAAGATCGGCGAGACAGTCCTCAAGATCACGATGGCACGGTTCTCGCGCACGCTTTCGACGCTCGTCGCAGCCGGTGTCGACATCATCAAGGCGCTCGAGATCACCGGCCAGACCGCCGGCAACTGGGTGGTCGAGGAAGCGCTCGCCGGTGTGCGCCAGAAAGTCCACGAGGGTATTCCGATCGCGCAGCCGCTCGTCGAGAACGCCGTCTTCCCCGCGATGGTCAGCCAGATGGTGAAGATCGGCGAAGAGACGGGTGAGCTCGAGAAGATGCTCAGCAAGATCGCCGACTTCTACGAGGACGAGGTCGACGCTGCGATTCAGTCGCTGACGTCGATCGTCGAGCCCGTGATGATGATCGGCGTCGGCATCGTCGTCGGCATCGTGATCATCTCGATGTACCTGCCGATGTTCAAGATGCTCACGCTCGTCAAGTAGCGCCGACGAGAGACATTTCGCCGCCGGCGGCAAGGGTCGTGATCCCGCCGCCGGCGCGCGAGTTTCACGCTGTCGTCAGCGACATCGCAGTTGCAACGTCTGCGGTCGGCGCGCGTCGGGCGACCTGCGCTAAGTCGATCGCTCAGCCGACGTCGTGCGTCATCTGGTCGATGCAGACCGTGACGGCGAGGATGAGCGCGTCGTCCTGCTCCGGCGCGATCTCGATCCCATAGGTGTCGCGGATCCGGAACCAGCGCTTCGACACTTCCGCCACCTTGTCGCCGCCGCGTTCGATCTTGTACTCATGGTCGACGATGTTGCCCTTCGCCTCCATGTCCTCGCCACCCTCGACGTCGATCGAGAAGCGTTCGCGGAGCGGCGTGATCAGGGCCTTCTTCACCTTCGCGACCGTCTGGCCGCTGTGCTCGATCGCCATCGCGTCGCGAATCGAGAGCTTCCGCTCCTGCACCGTGTAGAGCTCCGCGCCGGATTGATCTTCGAGCACCAGCGTCTTGCGGATTCGCAACGCCTTGCCGTCGACCTTGTAGGCGCGCTCGCCTTCGTCGTTCTCGATCCAGTAGTCGTCGCCGATCGCGAAGAGCTTCTCGCGCATTCGGTATTTCGTCCCACCGTTGTCGTGTCGTCCGCGCAAGAGCGGCATTTCGGTGCCTCCCTCTTTTCGTGTGTCGTGCTTCGAAAGGCTGCGCCGGGGAACCTCGTTCGACGTCCCCCAGAAAGGACGAAGACGATGAGCGGATACACGATCACGAACATCAAAGAGGTCGAGGACGCGGCGCCCAAGGCCGGGATGTCGCCGAATCTCGAGGCGCGCTTTGCACGAGACGCGCTCGAGACCGAGCAGCTCGGGCTCAGCTACCAGCGGCTTGCGCCGGAGTTCCGGCAGCCCTTCGGCCACACGCACAAGAAGCACGAAGAGATCTACACCGTCGTCGGCGGCAGCGGCCGCGTGAAGATCGACGACGAGATCCACGAGTTGAAGCAGTGGGATGCCGTGCGGATCGCGCCGGGAACGACGCGCGCATTCGAGGCCGGCGCCGACGGTCTCGAGCTACTCGTCGCAGGGCCGCGAACGACCGAGCAGGGCGAGGTCGAGCTGCTTCAGGGGTGGTGGAGCGACTAGCGCTCGCTTCCGGCCGATTTGGCCCCGAGCCGTGGCCAGAGGTTCCGTCTTTGCACGGTCGGGCAAACGGACCTTCGGAGTCCGAACGAGAAGGAGGATGCGACATGGCTGAACTCGTCGCCGACTACGTCCTCAAGCGCCTCCGCGAGTGGGGTATCCAGCGGATCTACGGTTTCCCGGGCGACGGCATCAACGGGTTCCTGGGCGCGCTCGACCGCGCGAACGGTGATCCAGAGTTCATCCAGACGCGCCACGAGGAGTCGGCGGCGTTTATGGCGTGCGGCCATGCGAAGTTCGCCGGCCCCGACACGGTCGGCGTCTGCATGGCGACGTCGGGTCCGGGCGCGATCCATCTGCTGAACGGGCTCTACGACGCGAAGCTCGATCACGTGCCGGTCGTCGCGATCGTCGGCCAGCAGAAGCGGACGTCGCTCGGCGCGCACTACCAGCAGGAAGTCGACCTGCAGGTCCTCTTCAAGGACGTCTCCGAGTTCGTCCAGTACTGCATGGAACCGGCGCAGGCGCGCCATCTCGTCGATCGCGCGCTGCGAATCGCGCTCGACCGGAAGGGCGTCGCGACCTTGATCTTCCCGGGCGACGTGCAGGAGGAGAACGCAGTCGAGTCGCCGCCGCGCATGCACGGCTCCGTCTTTTCGAGCGTCGGCTACGAGCGACCGCGAGTGCTGCCACGCGAGAGTGACATCCAGCACGCGGCGGAGATCCTGAACGACGGCGAGAAGGTCGCGATCCTCGTCGGCCAGGGCGCGCGCGGCGCCGCCAGCGAGCTGACCGAAGTCGCGGAGCTTCTCGGCGCGGGCGTCGCGAAGGCGTTGCTCGGCAAGGACGTGCTTCCGGACGACCTGCCGTGGGTGACAGGCTCGATCGGGCTCCTCGGCACGCGCGCGAGCTACGAGCTGATGGAGAGCTGCGACACGTTGCTGATGGTCGGCACGAGCTTCCCGTACTCCGAATGGCTGCCGAAGGAAGGACAGGCGCGCTGTGTCGAGATCGATCTCGACGGACGCATGATCGGTATCCGGTACCCCGTCGACGTGCAGCTCGTCGGCGACGCGAAGGAGACGCTGAAGGCGCTCCTGCCCCATCTCGTGCGCAAGGAGGACCGCGCGTGGCGCGAGGAAGTCGAGGGCAACGTCGCCCACTGGTGGCAGGTGGTCGAGGAGCAGGCAATGATGGACGCCGACCCCATGAACCCGCAGCGGGTCGTCTGGGAGCTGTCGCAGGTCCTGCCGGAGGACGCGATCATCACCGCCGACTCCGGCTCGTCGACGAACTGGTTCGCGCGCGACCTCAAGCTCGGTCCGGGCAATCTCGCGTCGTTGTCGGGAACGCTCGCGACGATGGTCCCCGGCGTTCCGTACGCGATCGCGGCGAAGTTCGCGCATCCCGAGCGACCGGTCATCTGCTTCGTCGGCGACGGCGCGTTCCAGATGCTCGGCATGAACGAGATGCTCACGGTCAAGCGGTACATGGACCGCTGGCCCGACAAGCGCCTCATCTTCTGCGTCTTCAACAACCAAGACCTGAACCAGGTGACGTGGGAGCAACGCGCGCTTGCCGGCGACCCGAAGTTCATGGGAACGCAGTGGATCCCGGACTTCGACTACCGCGGCTATGCGGAGCTCTGCGGCCTGCAGGGCATCTTCTGTAACAACGGCGACGACGTCCGTAGCGCTTGGATCGAGGCGCTCATGGGCGAGCGGCCGACGGTGCTCGAGGTGAAGGTCGACGCAGAGATTCCGCCGCTCCCGCCGCACATTCGGATGGAGCAGGCGAAGCACATGGCGCGCGCGATGGCGAAGGGTGACCCGGAGCGCTGGGGAGTGATGGAGAAGTCGCTGATGGCGAAGCTGCGCGAGTTCGCGGCGACGCTCCGAGCGTGATGGCCGTCGCGACGAGCAGTCGCGTCGCGATCGACCGGCTCGACGTCTCGGCGTACACGATCCCGACGGACGAGCCGGAGTCCGACGGCACGCTCGAGTGGGACTCGACCACGATCGTCCTCGTCGAAGTGTCCGCCGGCGGCGAGACGGGCATCGGCTACACGTACTGCGTGGAGGCTGCGGCGGACGTCGTGCGTTCGCAGCTCGCGCCGGTCGTCGAGCAAGCGGACGTCATGGACGTCCGCAGCACGTGGGACGCAATGGCGCAAACGCTCCGCAACGCGGGGCGACCCGGCATCGGCTTCTGCGCTCTCTCGGCAGTCGACCTCGCCCTCTGGGATCTGAAGGCGCGTCTGCTCGAGCTGCCGCTCGTCGATCTCGTCGGCGCGGCGCACGACGCAGTACCGGTGTACGGAAGCGGCGGCTTCTGCTCGTATACGAACGAACGACTCGCCGAGCAGCTCGGCGGTTGGGCGGCGGACGGGATCCCGCGCGTGAAGATGAAGGTCGGTCGCGAGCCCAAGCACGACGCCGCGCGACTCGACGCTGCGCGCGCGGCGATCGGCGACGAGTGCGAGTTGTACGTCGACGCAAACGGGGCGTTCACGGCCAAGCAGGCGCTCGCGTGGGCAGAGCGGTATGCGCGCGACTGGGGCGTCAGCTGGTTCGAGGAGCCGGTCTCCTCCGCCGACGCCGAGGGGCTTCGGCTCGTGCGGGACCGCGGACCCGCGGGCCTCGACATCGCCGCAGGCGAATACGCGTACGTGCCGGCCGACTTCCGCAACCTCGTCGGCTGCGTCGACTGCCTGCAGGCCGACGTGACTCGCTGCGGCGGCATCACCGGCTTGCTCGGGGCGAGCGGGCTCGCCTCCGCGCGTCAGCTCGACTTGTCGGGCCACTGCGCGCCCTCGATCGCCGTGCACGCGTTTGCGGCCGTCGAGCGGCTTCGCCATCTCGAGTACTTCCACGATCACGTCCGGATCGAGTCGATGCTCTTCGACGGAGTGCTCGAACCCGTCGACGGCACGTTGCGACCGGACCGGTCGCGCCCCGGCAACGGCCTCGGATTCAAGCGAGCGGAGGCGGAGCGATGGGCAGCGTGATCTCACGCGCACTCGAGAACGTCCGCGAGGGCCGGATGCAGAAGCTCCTCTCGCTCGCGACGGCGGTCAGCGCGCCTGCGCTCGCGCTCGAGGTGTACCTCGAGCACTACAAGGCGTCGTTCGGCGACAAGTGGATGTGGACGCCAATCGTCTTGACGCCGCCGCTCACGATCGCAGGCGTCGCCGGGGTGTTCTCCGAGCGCGCGGCGCGGCGCTGGCTGCCGGTCTTCGGCGCGTTGTACGCGCTCGACGGCGTCGTCGGGATCGTGACGCACGTGCAGGGCGTGCGGAAGCGCCCGGGCGGCCTCTCGGAGCCGACCTACAACCTCGTCATGGGCCCGCCGCTTCTCGCACCCGGTTCGCTGACGATGGTCGGCGCCTTCGGCGTCGTCGCAGCGCTCGTCCGTCGGGAGCGTTAGTCCATGACGCGCCGGTTCGAACCGCCGGGCTTGCCGGGCCACCGGAACGGGATCACGCCCGGAATGGTCGGTCGCTACCCCGATTTCAACGTCCTGGACGAGGCGGACCACTGGGACGAAGAGACGCGCCGAGTCGTGCTCGACCGGCTCGAGGTTCCGCCCGTTCGGTTCTTCGACGGACGCGAGACGGCGACGCTCAGTGCCCTCTGCGAGCACCTCACCGGGCAGGTCGGCGAGGAGCCGAAGCTCCCCGTGCTCGCGTACGTCGACGAGAAGCTCTCGGCGGGAAAGCTCGACGGCTACCAATACTTCGACTTGCCCGAGGACGCCGAGGCCTGGCGGCGTGTGGCGCGCGGGCTCGACGACGAGGCACGCGCGCAAGGCGTGGAATCGTTCGCGCTCCTCGACGACCATGCGCAGAACGAGCTCTGCCATCGCTTCTCGAAA
>JBKPRX010000087.1:0-12558 GCA_046734795.1 Actinomycetota bacterium | reverse complement strand
CGGGCTTATCGATTTGCCGCTCGTGCGCATCATCCCGGACTCGCGTGCGGCGGGGCCGGCACGGACTGTGCGCTGCGGCGCCGGCGACAACCTGATGGTGCACGCGGCGCTCGACCGGACGCGGCCGGGCGACGTGCTCGTCCTGACGTTGACGGAACCGCAGCCGTTCGCGCTCGTCGGCGAGCTGCTCGCGACGCAGGCGAAGGCGCGCGGCGCAGCGGCGATTCTCGTCGACGCAGCCGTGCGTGACGTCGACGAGCTTCGGCAACTCGGGCTGCCGATCTGGGCGCGTTGGGTCTCCATCCGCGGCGCGACGAAGGACAGCGTCGGCGCGATCGACGAGCCTGTCGTCGTCGGCGGCTCGACGATCGCTCCGAACGACGTCGTCATCCTCGACGGAGACGGCGCCGCAGTCGTTCCGGCGGCGCGCGTCGACGAGGCGCTCGAGAAGGCGCGTGCGCGGGCTGAAGCAGAGCGCGTCAAGCGCGCGCAACTTGCGGCGGGGGCGCTGTCGTACGACCTCGACGGCTTGCGGGCGAAGGTCGAAGACGCGACGCCATGACGGCGTTCCTCCTCGTGCATGGGGCGTGGCACGGCGGCTGGTGCTGGCGGCGCGTGGAGCCGTTCCTGCGCCAGGCAGGGCACGACGTTTTCACGCCCACGCTCACCGGGCTCGGCGAACGCGCGCATCTGCTTTCGCCACACGTCGGCCTCGCAATGCACGTCGAGGACGTGGTGGCGCTGCTCGACGTGGAGGGGCTCGAGGACGTCGTGCTCGTTGGTCATAGCTACGCAGGCATGGTCGTCGCGGGTGCTGCCGCCGCTCGGCCGGAGCGCGTGCGGCTCGTCGTCCACCTCGACGCGTTCGTGCCGGAGGACGGCGAGCGCGCGATCGAGCTCCTGCCTGCCGAGGTCGCGCACCACTACCGCACCTCCGTGGAGGAACACGGCTTCGGCTGGCTGATTCCGCCGCGACCGCTCGACCGGCTCGGCATCACCGACCCGGACGACGTGGCCTGGCTCGAACCGCGGCTCGTCCCGCATCCGTGGCGCACCTACACCGAGCCCGTGGCGCTGCCCGTGCACGCCCGCGGCGCGTTCGTCGAGTGCGTCGACTGGGCGCGCGTGTTCCAGGCGCAACGCCGCCGCGCGGAGGAACGCGAACTGCCGGTGCGCGAGCTCGCGTGCGGGCACGAGGCGATGGTCACGCACCCGCGCGAGCTCGCGGAGGTTCTCCTCGAGCTGGCTTCGCCGTAGGATCGGCGCGTGGAGTTCCTCGTCTACACACAGAACCTGCTCCCACCGGATACCGCGGCCGAGCGTGTCGCCGAACTGCGGACGGCCGAGCGCGAGCGCGCAGAGGAGCTGCGCGCCGCCGGCATCCTGAAGCGGCTCTGGCGCGTACCCGGCCGCTGGGCCACGGTCGCGCTCTACGAAGCTGCCGATGCGACGGCGCTCCATGACGCGCTCGCGTCGCTGCCGATGTGGCGCTACACGGACGTGCGCGTCGAGCCGCTTGCGACGCACCCGCAAGAACTCGAACGCTGATGGCGCAGCTCGTCGGCGCCGTCGGCATGTCGCACAGCTCGCTGATCACGACCGACGATGCAGAGCTCTGGCAGCGCCACGCGCAGGTCGACCGGACGAATCCGTACCTGCGCGACCGCGCCGGGAATCCCGTCACGTTCGCCGAGCTGGAAGAGGCGAGCGGCGACCGCTACGCCGAGCGCGCGTCGCTCGCGCATCTGAGCGAGCAGGCGCAGGCGACGCGCGCGGCGCTCGACCGGCTGAAGGAGGATGTGACCGAGCTGGCGCCGGACGCGTTCGTCGTCGTCGGCGACGACCAGCTCGAGCTGCACGATCTCGACTGCATGCCCGCGCTCGCCGTGTTCTACGGCGAGGAGCTGCGAATGGCGAAGCGACTCCGCTTCGCTTCGTACGAGGAGATCCTCGGTGACATCTCGCCGATGATGCACGGCTACGCGATGGGAACCGGGCACGTGTTCCCGGCGCACCAGCCGCTCGCGCTGCACCTGATCCAGACGCTGATCGAGCGCGGGTTCGACGTCACCGCACTCGGGGAGGTGCGCGACCCCGAGCAGGCCGGCGTCGGGCACGCATTCGGCGTCGTCGAGACGATGCTGATGGAGCCGGGGTCGGTGCCGCTCGTGCCCGTCTACCTGAACGGCTACTTCGCGCCGAACCAGGTGCCGGTCGCGCGGTGCTGGGACCTCGGGCTCGCGCTGCGCGCCGCGATCGACGCGTACCCAGCGCAGTTGCGCGTCGTGCTCGTCGCTTCTGGTGGCCTGAGCCATTTCTCGACCGACGAGGAGCTCGACCGGCGCGTGATCGCCGCGTGTCGCGCCCGCGACGAGACGACGCTCCGAGGGCTCGCGCCCGAGCTCCTGAACGGCGGCAGCTCCGAGATCCGGAACTGGATCGCGGTCGCGGCCGCCGCGGCCGGGCTCGCAGTCGCCTGGGACGAGTACCTGCCCGTCTACCGCTCGGTCGCCGGCACCGGCGTCGGCCTCGCCTTCATGCTCTGGCGCTGAATCGGGCTTGCGGCGCCTGCCTTCGACCTCGATGCGGCCGCGCTGCCAACTTCCCGTTCCCGGATGAGTTCTACTTCTTCGAAGAACCAGCGCAACGGGCCTCGCAGGCCTACGAGCGGCTGAAGCGCTACGGCGAGGAGGAGACGATGCTCGACGGTCCGGTCGTGATCAAGAACAGCGCGCTCGATCGCACCGGCGCATGGTCGAACGCGTTCTTCGGCCGAGACCTCCACGGAGCGGACGCGCCGTGAGCGCTGATCGCAACCTCGCGCGCCTCGTCGTCTCGTGCCCCGACCGACACGGGATCGTCGCGGCCGTGGCGACGTGCCTCGCCGAGGCCGGCGCGAACATCGTCACGTCGGACCAGCACTCGACGAACCCCGAGGGCGGCACGTTCTTCCTCCGGATGGTGTTCCACCTCGACGGGTTCGCCGACCGCCGCGCCGAGCTCGAGGAGCGCTTCGCGGCCGTGGCGTCGAAGTTCGAGTTGCGCTGGCGCATGAGTGCTGCGAGCGAACGCAAGCGGGTCGCGCTGTTCGTGTCGCACTACGACCACTGTCTCGTCGACTTGCTCTGGCGGTGGCGGCGCGACGAGCTCGAGATGGACGTCGTCGGCGTCGTTTCGAACCATCCCGATCTCGCCGAGGAAGTCGAGCGGTTCCACGTGCCCTTCCACCACGTGCCGATCAGTCCGGCGACCAAGGCCGAGGCGGAGCGGAGCGAGCTCGAGCTCCTCTCCGGACGCGTCGACCTCGTCGTGCTCGCGCGCTACATGCAGGTGTTCTCGCCGGAGTTCCTGGAGCGGATCGGCGCACCGATGATCAACATTCACCACTCCTTTCTTCCGGCCTTCGTCGGCGCCGATCCGTATACCCGCGCGTACGAGCGCGGCGTGAAGCTCATCGGCGCGACGGCGCACTACGCGACCGCGGAACTCGACGAGGGGCCGATCATCGAGCAGGACGTCGTTCGCGTCATCCATCGCCACGACCCCGAATCGCTCGAGCGGGCGGGACGCGAGATCGAGCGGCTCGTGCTCGCGCGCGCGGTCGCGTGGCACCTCGAGGACCGGGTGATCGTCCACGGCAACCGAACGATCGTCTTCTGAGAGATGAGGTTGCGGCGAACGCTCGGCGCTCGGAATCCCGACTATCGGAACATGGGTCTAGTAATCGCGCGCCGCGCATTCGATAATTCGCGCCCTCACACCGTGCTTCGACGCCGGCTCCTCCCGGGGCGGCCGGAACCGCGCGTCTTCTTCGGCACAGATCATTCGCCCAGCCCAGCAATCGGCCCATCAATCGACGCAATCGCAAGAAAACGCCACGAAATGGACGAGAAAGGGAGGAACGGATGAGTCTACGGAGGGCAATTGCGGCAGTTGCGCTGGCCGCCGCCGTCGTCGCGGCGACCGTCGCCAGCGCGAGCTCGGGTGCTCGCCAGGCGACCAAGGTTGGCGAGGGATCGGCGTCCGCGACGAAGAGCGTCTGCGGTCTCGGGAACGGCAAGAAGGCGCACGGAGCCCCGGTCAAGCTCGGCGGCATCGACATGCTCATCCCCGGCGTCGACTTCACGACGATCGGGAAGACGGCGAAGGCGTACTTCGACTGCGTCAACGACAACGGCGGCATTCACGGCCGGCCGATCAAGTACACCCTCTACACCGAGCAGCTGAACCCGGCGCAGGAGGCTGCGCTGGCGCGGAAGCTGATCGAGAAGGACAAGGTCGTCGGTGTGGCAGGGAACACGAGCTTCGCCGAGTGCGGGACGAACTGGAAGTACTACAAGAGCAAGGGCTTCGTCGTCATCGGCGCCGGCGTGCAGGCGGAGTGCTACAGCACCCCGTCGTTCGCCGAGGTCAACGCGGGTCCGCGCTACTCGAACGTCGGCGCCGCGCAGGCGCTCGTGAAGGCGGGCATCAAGAAGCTCGCGATCGCTTCGCCGGACACGATTTCTGCGTATGCGGACGGCGGCCCGGCGCTCGTCGCGAAGAAGGCCGGCATCCCGGTCAAGATCTTCCCGACGCACCTTCCGGTGACCGACGCGACCTCGCAGCTGATCCAGATGTACCAGTTCGCGGGCGACGGAGGCGGCATCCTCCTCGACTTCACGCCGGACACCGCACCCGCCTTCATGAAGGCGGCACAGGCGCAGGGCATCGTCGAGAAGGTCAGGTGGGGTTCGTCGACCCCGATCGCGAACACGTTCATGTCGAGCCAGTTCTCGCCGGCGTTCGACGGTCACCTCTGGATCGACAACGAGTTCTCCAACGTCGACCCGGGAGTCGGGCCCGACTCGGCCCTCATGTTCCAGGTGCTGAAGCAGTACGCGCCGAAGATCGCTCCGCAGGCGTTTGCGCAGATGGGCTTCCTCGTCGGCAAGTTCGCGACGAACGCACTGCTCAGCATCAAGGGACCGATCACTGCGAAGTCGTACAACCGAGCCGTGATCGGACTGAAGAACCAGAAGACCGACATCCTCTGCAAGCCGTTCTACGTCGGCAATCTCGCGTACCACATCCCGAACAACTGGAACATCATCGTCGACTACAAGAAGGGCGACGTCGTCGTCAAGCAACACTGCTTCGCGATTCAGGCAGTCGACAAGTCGATCGCCCAGACGCGCGTCTGGGAGAAGAAGTACAAGCTGCAGGGCTAGGAGGTGTGACGGTCAGGGCGTTTCGGAGGCTTCGATGAGTTACGTGCTCGGGTTCAGCGTGTTCGGCGTGGACTGGCAGTTCCTCAAGCCGTTCATCGTCATCGGTCTCGCGTTCGGCGGCGTGTACGCGCTGTCGGGTGTTGGGCTCGTCGTGCTCTACCGCGCGACCGGCGTGCTGAACCTCGCCTTCGGAGCGATCGGAGCCGCGGGCGCGCTGATCGCCTACTACCTGCTGAACCACACGAGCTGCCCTGAGTGGCTCGCGTTCTCGGTCTGCGTCGCGTTCGGCGGGGTCGTCAACCTCCTGTACGGGATGGTCTTCGGCCCCGCCTTCGCGCGACGCGATCCGCTCGTGAAGATGATGGGAACGCTCGGACTCGCGCTGATCCTGCTCGGGATCATGGCTTGGATGGCGCCGGCCGGAGGAGCGTTCGCGCGCTTCCTCCCGCTCCCGAGCACGCAGCACCACTACACGATTCTGAAGACGAGCGTCAGCCTCACCCAGATCATCGCGATCGGGCTCGCCTTCGTGATCACGGGCGGGGCCAGCATCTTTCTCCGCGTCACGAAGCTCGGGACGGCGATGCGTGCGCTTGCGAACGATCGCGAGATCACCGCGACGCTCGGAGTGCCCGTGCGCCGGGTCGAGGCGGCCGCGTGGTTCGGTTCGGGAATCGCGTGCGGGATCGCCGGCCTGATGCTGCCCGACCTTCTGACCTCGCTCGACTACTCCGCGCTCACGTTCCTCGTCATCTCGTCGCTTGCAGCCGCTCTCATCGGTCGGCTGAACTCGCTGTGGATGACATTGCTCGGGGGAATGGCCGTCGGTCTCGCGCAGGCTGTTCTGTCTCCGTACACGCAGGTCTCTGCCTACCGCTCGGCGGCGCCGTTCGTCCTCGCGATCGTCGCGCTGTTGTTCCTGTCGCGGCGCCGCGTCGTCACGGTCTCGCGGGCAACCGGCTGATGAGCGTCGCCGACGAACGAACGACGCTGACGGCCGCAGGCCGGACGCTCGAGATCGAACGCGGAAACATCGTTCGCGCGGTCGTCATCGTCGCGCTCCTGTTCTTCGTCCTCTTCGGGCTCCCGGCATTCACCGGCGCCGACTGGATCACGACGTTCACGAGCGTCGCGATCTACTCGGTCGTGGCGCTCGGCTTCGGCATCCTCTACGGCCGCGTCGGGATGATCTCGCTCGGCCAAGTCGCGCTGTTGACGGTCGGCTGCTGGGTCGGCGCGCGCCTCTCGTACGCGACCTCGCTTCCGTTTCCGCTGTTGCTCCTCGCGGCCGGCGGCATCACGTGCGCGATCGGCGTCCTCGTCGGATTGCCGGCGCTTCGCCTCTCCGGCCTCTACCTCGCCCTGATCACGTTGATGTTCGCGGGCGCGACGACGATCGTGCTCGCCGTCACCGACTTCCCGAACGGCGGCGGCGGATTCAAAGGCCGCTCCGCGACCGGACAGCTGACGACCGAGACGCCGCCGGTGCGGCGGCCGTCGTGGGCGACCGCCGACACGGCGTACTTCCGGTACACGGTGATCGTCTGCGCGCTCCTCTTCTTGCTCGCATTGCTGCACGTGGCGACGAAGCCGGGACGCGCGTGGGCGTCGATCCGCGAAAGCGAGCCGGCTGCGCTCGCGACGGGCGTGAATATCACGCTCTACAAGCTCTGGGCCTTCGCGCTCGCGTCGTTCATCACCGGCGTCGCCGGGTGCCTGCTCGCAGCGCAGGTCGGCGTCCCGCGTGCAATCACGTTCCAGACACAGGACTCGCTGACACTGGCGGCCGCCGCGATGATCGGCGGCATCTTCAGCCTGTGGGGAGCGATCGCGGCCGGCATCTTCCAGCAGCTGATCCCGTTCCTCTTCCAGGCGCAGTGGGGCTGGAACTCGAACCTCGTGCTGATCCTGTTCGGGATCGGCCTGCTCCAGGTCCTGCTGACCGCTCCGGGCGGGGTCTCGCAACAGCTGCCGAAGGACCTCGCGCGCCTCGGTCGGCTCACGGGCGCCCGCGTGCGCGCGCTCGCGGCGGGCGAAAAGGCGGCACCGTGATCGAAGTGCACGGCCTCACAGTGCGCTTCGCCGGGGTGACGCCGATCAACGATGTCAGCCTGGCCTTCCCCGGCGGAACCTGCGGGCTGATCGGGCCCAACGGCGCGGGGAAGACGACGTTCTTCAACGTGCTCAGCGGCTTCGTCAAGCCCGCCGCCGGGTCGATTCAGGCGTTCGGCGAGGACCTGCTGCGGATGGCGGACTACCGGCGCGCACGCTGGGGCCTGCGGAGGACCTTCCAGACGGAGATGGCGATCGAAGGTCTGTCCGTCTTCGACAACGTCGCGATGATCCACGAGCACTCCGGGGCGAAGCGCTCGTCGCGACGCGCCGACGTCCTGAGCGCGATCGAGTTCGTCGGACTCGAGGCGTCGCCCAAGGCCAAGGTGGGCGGCCTCGGCGCCCGCGAGCGGCGGCTCGTCGAGATCGCCCGCGCCGTCGTCGGCCGGCCGCGCGTCGTCCTTCTGGACGAGCCCGCCGCCGGGCTGCCCGACGAGGAGACGCAGCGCCTCGGCCAGACGATCCGGCGCATCCCGGAGAGCTTCGGCGCGTTGACGATCCTCGTCGACCACGACATGAGCCTCGTCTCGGGCTGCTGCGAGACGACCGCGGTGCTCGACTTCGGCAAGCTGATTGCGTCGGGCCCCACCGACGAGGTCCTGCGCAACGAGCACGTGATCAAGGCGTATCTCGGCACGGAGGAGGACGTCTGACCCAGTCGGTGCTCCGCATCGAGTCGCTGAGCGTGCCGCGCGCGGGCCGGCCGGTGATCCGCGACGTCTCGCTCGACATCCCCGCGGGCGAGGTGACGGCGTTGCTGGGCCCGAACGGCGCGGGCAAGTCGACACTCGTACTGGCCGTCGGCGGCGTGCTCCGGCCTAGTGCGGGCCGCGTTCTGCTCGGCGACCGCGATCTCGCGCGCCGCCGTCCCGAGCTCATCCGCAGCGCGGGCGTCGCGATCGTCCCGGAAGGACGACGCCTGCTGCCGCGGCTGACCGTCGAGGACAACCTGCGTGTCGCGACCTACGCGCTCGGGCGGAAGGGAGGCCGCGACGGAATCCGCCGGGCGGTGGAGCTCTTCCCGACGCTCGAGCGGCGCTGGACGGCGCCGGCCGGAACGCTGTCAGGCGGCGAACAGCAGATGGTCGTACTCGCACAGGCGCTCGTCTCGCAACCGAGGTTCGTCCTCGTCGACGAGCTTTCGCTCGGCCTCGCGCCGGTGATCGTGAAACGGCTCGTGCCGACGCTCGAGGCGGTCGCGAACGCAGGCGTCGGCATCCTGCTGATCGAGCAGTTCGCGCACGTCGCGCTCGGCGTCGCAAAGAGCGCGTACGTGCTCGAAGGCGGCCGGATCCGCTATCACGGCGACGCGCGCGAGCTCAAGGAGCATCCCGAGCGGCTGCATTCCGCGTACCTCCTCCGCGAGCAGGCTGAGGAAGCGGCCGAGGTGATCGTCGAGGCGCGCGAGTCATGAAGGCACTCGACGACGCGCGCGCAGGCGCGATGGAGCAGCTCTGTGAGCTGATCGTGCCGGGATCGTCGCGCGTCGCCCCGGTCGTGTACGTCGACGCGGTAATCGCCCGCATGCCACCTGAGGTGCAGGCGGCGGCGCTCGCCTCGATCGACGTCCTCGCGCCCGCCGCGGCCGAGGGCACGGACGCACTCGCCGAGCACGAGCGCACACCGGAGTTCGCGTTCGTGCGCGCACTTGCGATCGAGGCGTTCTACAGCGACTTCGTCGCTCCCGACGCGGAGGGCCCCGGCGCATGGACGGAGATCGACTTCAACACGCCGCTCGCGACCCGGCTCGCCAAGGACTGGTCGTACTTGGGGATCGCATGAAGGACGCGTTCGACGTGATCGTGGTCGGCTCCGGCGCAGGCGGTGGCGTCGTCGCCGGCGAGCTCGCGCAGCGCGGCCGCGACGTGCTCTTGCTCGAGACGGGCCCGCATCTCACCGCTGCGGACTTCACGCGCTGGGAAGCGAAGATGACGAACGACCTCTTCTGGCCGCTCCGGTTCGCGCCGCTGCCGACGGGCGAGGTCGTGACGTTCCTCGCAGGCCGCTGCGTCGGCGGCACGACGACGATCAACACGAAGGTCGCGCTGCGTGCGCACGAGCGCGACGTTGCGAAGTGGCATCCGCTCACGGGACTGACGAACGAGCGCGACGAGCCGTTCGCCGCCGACGATCTTGCGCCGTACTACGACCGCGTCGAGGCGCGGCTCGGCGTGCGCGAGCGCAGCGACTGGTGCAAGAGCGTCTACACAGTCGAGCCGGGATTCCGCGCGCTCGGCGCGGAGCTCGAGCCCGTGCATTCCTACACCGACGGCAACTGCATGCGCTGCGGCTCGTGCCTGCAGGGCTGCCCGACGAACGCCGGCAAGTCGACGCAGAACACGTACATCCACGACGCATGGTCGCGCGGGTTGCTCGAGCTGCGAGCGAACGCGCCTGTCGAGCGGGTGGTCGTCGACGGCGGCGAGGCAACCGGTGTCGAGTACGTCGACGAGCACGGTGAGCGCCACGCGGTGCACGCCGGCGCTGTCGTCGTCGCGGCGGGAACGATGAACACGCCGCAGCTCCTGTTGCGGAGCGGTTTGCGCAACGAATGGATCGGCCGCAACCTCGGCCTCCATCCGGCACGACTCGTGTACGGGCTCTTTGACGAGCCACAGGACGCGCACATGGTCTACCCGATCAGCGCGCACTGCATGAAACACCAGCACGACGAGGACGGCGGCTTCGTGATCGAGGCGGCGACGATCCAGGATCCGATTGCGTTCGCGACGACGCTCGGAGACGAGCGCGGCCCATTCTGGGGCGAACGGCTCGTCGCGGCGGCGCGCGGCTTCCGGCGGTGGGTCGGCGTGCTCGCGATGGCGAACGACGAGAACAACGGCACCATCGCGGTCGACGACGCGGGCGTGGAACAGATCGCTGTCGACTTCCAGCCTCGCGAGCTCGAGCGGATCGACCGCGCGCTCGAGTTCAGCCGCCACGTGTTGCGCGCAGCCGGCGCGAAGCAGGTTGCGTGGACGGGCCTCGTCTCGACGCACGTGCAGGGCACGTGCCGCATGGGCGACGACGCACAGCGGTCGGTCGTCGATCGCAACGGCGAGTCGCACGAGGTCAAGCGTCTCTTCGTCGGCGACGGCTCGCTCGTTCCGCGCACGTTGTCGGTGAATCCGTCGTTGACGATCATGGCGCTCGCGACGCGACTCGCGGAGCATCTCGACCACGACGAGCGCGGCTACCTGTCGCCGCGCGCAACGGCCGGAGCGCGCGCATGAGAGCCGCCCTGCTCGAGGAGTATCACCGCCCCCTCGAGCTGATCGAGCGAAACGCTCCCGAGCCCGCCGGCGCGCGCGACGTCGTCGTCCGCGTGGGCGGCGCCGGGGTCTGCGCGACCGACCTGCACGCAATCGACGGGTTGATGGAGCCGGCGGGGGTCCGGCTTCCACTCGTGCTCGGCCACGAGAACGCGGGCTGGGTGCACGAGGTCGGCGACGGCGTCACGACCGTTCGCGCAGGCGATGCCGTGCTCGTCTATCCCGCCTACAGCTGCGGGCTCTGCGTCGCGTGCCGGCGCGGGCTCGACATGCACTGCGAGCGTCACGAGTTCACGGGCCTGACGCGCGACGGCGGCTTCGCCGACTACGTGCTCGTGGACGAGCGGTCGCTCCTGCCGCTGCCGGCCGGCGTCGAGCCGGCGGCGGTTGCCCCGCACGCCGACGCCGGGATCACGGCCTACCACGCGGTCAAGCGTCTCCTGCCCCGCCTTGGCCCGGGCACGACAACGGCCTTGATCGGCGTCGGCGGCGTGGGTCACATAGCGCTTCAGCTCGTCCGCGAGCTCGGTGGCGGCGCGGTCGTCGCCGTCGACACGGACGAGCGCAGACGTGCACTTGCACGTGAGCTCGGTGCAGACGAGGTCGTGGGCGACGGCGGCGATGCGGCGGATGCGGTGCGCGAAGTAACGAACGGCATCGGCGCGGACGTCGTCCTCGACTTCGTCGGCACCGACGACACGCATGCCGCGGGCCTGCGGATGCTCGCGCGTCGGGGCACGTACTCGATCGTCGGCTATGGAGGCACCCTGTCCGCGCCGTCGATCGAGTTCGTCGTCGGCGAGACGGAGGTGCGCGGCAATCTCGTCGGCAGCTGGATCGATCTGTGGGAGCTCTTGCAGCTTCATGCACGGGATCGCCTCACGCTCCGCACGGAGACGTTCGCGCTCGAATCGATCAACGAAGTGCTCGACCAGCTGCGAAGCGGTGACGTCACCGGTCGCGCTGTGCTTGTCCCGGCGTAACTAGGAGGTGGCTTCATGTCCCAGCTCCACGACGCTCTGACCCGTGTCCTTCCGCCCGGCCTGTCGGAGAGCGAGTTCGACCAAGTCCTCGATGAGCTGGGCGCCGCAGTCGGCGCCGACCACGTGCTCGTCGACCGGGAGGCGACTCGCGAGTTTCGCGATCCGTTCTGGTTCGCGAGCTGGGACGACTTCGAGGCCTCCGCGGTCGTGCAGCCGACGAGCGTGGACGAGGTGCAGGCGATCGTCCGGATCGCGAACGAGCACAAGGTGCCGATCTGGGTCTCGGGCGTCGGCAAGAACAACGGCTACGGCGGCTCGTCGCCGCGCGTGCGCGGCTCGATCGTCGTCAACCTGCTGCGGATGAACCGCGTGCTCGAGATCGACGAGGAGCTCGGGTACGCCGTGGTCGAGCCGGGCGTGCGCTGGTTCGATCTCTACGACGCGATCCAGGCCGGCGGGCACAAGCTGCGGCTATCGATCGCCGACCTCGGCTGGGGCAGCGTCGTCGGCAACACGCTCGACAACGGCATCACGTACCTGCCGTACGGCCAGGACCAGATGATGCAATGCGGCATGGAGGTCGTCCTGCCCGACGGGACTCTGATGCGGACGGGGAACTGGGCGATCCCGAACGCGCAGGCAGCGCACGTCTACAAGCGCGGGCTCGGCCCGACACCCGACCAGCTCTTCATGCAGTCCAACTTCGGGATCGTCACGAAGATGGGCGTCTGGCTGATGCCGACGCCGGAGTGCTACATGCCGTGCTGGCTTCGCGTCTGGAACGACTCGGACCTGCCGCAGGTGGTCGACACGCTGCGCGAGCTGATGCTCGCGAAGGACATCGAGGGCGTGCCCCAGGTGATGAACACGCTGCTGATCGCGGCCGCGCTCACGCCCGAGGGGCGGTCGAAGTGGTACCAGGGCGACGAGCCGATGCCGGACGACGCGATCGACCGGGTTGCTCGCGAGATGGGCGTGGGG
>JBKPRX010000086.1:0-21141 GCA_046734795.1 Actinomycetota bacterium | reverse complement strand
CCGCACCGACGGGATGAGGCCGACGCGCTCGGGCTTGTGACCGTCGTGCCCGTTGACCGGTTCCATGCCGGCCGCTTCGCGCGACCACGGCGGCGAAGTCACGCCGAGCCTGATCACCAAGTACAGATGCAGCCCGATCAGCGCGAAGATCGCACCGGGCAGAAGGAGCATGTGGATCGAGTAGAAGCGCGCAAGGGTGTCCGTGCCGATCTCACCGCCGGAGCGCATCACCTGCGCGAGGAATGGCCCGACTATCGGTGCCGTCCCGTTCAAGTTGATGCCGACGACGGTTGCCCAGTACGCGGTCTGGTCGAACGGGAGGAGGTAACCGGTGAAGCCCTCCATCATCCCGAGAGCCAGCAGCAAGACGCCGATGATCCAATTCAGCTCGCGCGGATACTTGTACGCGCCGAAGAGAAAGACGCGTCCCATGTGCAGGAACATGAGGATGATGAACACGCTTGCGCCCCAGCGGTGCATGCCGCGCACGAGCCAGCCGAGGGTCACGTCGTCGGTGATGTGGACGATCGAGTTGTACGCGCCGTTTGGATCGGGCTGGTAGTACATCGCGAGGATCACGCCGGTGATCGCCTGCACGAGGAACGCGGTCAGCGTTGCCGACCCGAGCGTCTGCATCCAGTTCGTGTCGCTTGGGACCTTGCGGAGGAGGAAGTAGCGGATGCCGCCGATCAGTCCGGAGCGCTCCTCCAGCCAGTCGAGCGGATAGTTGACCACGACCTCCGCCCGGTCTCGGCGGAGCTGGGCCTTCGTCGGTCTTCGTGTCGTCGTTGCCATCGTCTATCCGTGCGGCGGCTGAAGGGGATAGAAGAGTTGCTCGGGCCCGTCGACGTGCTGCCCCGGTCCGGCGAGACGGTACTTATGGATCGTCGCGTCGGCACCCTGGCCGTCGACGTACGCGACGCTGAACGTGGAGCCGAGGATCAGCCTTCCGTTCACGATCTTGTAGTCGTAACGGTCGAGCGCTCGCACCGGCGGACCGGCCGTGCGATTGCCTTCGGTGTCGTACTGGCCGCCGTGGCAAGGACAGCCGAAGCCTGCAGGCACCGTCGGAACGAGCGTCGGATGGTTTCTCGTCTGCTCGGTGCGCGTCTTGCCGACCGCAGGTCCGCTCGGCCCGTTCGACTGGACCGGGCAGCCGAGATGCGCGCAGCGGTTCGAGATGATCGTGAAGCTCGGTTCGCCGTCGAGGGGGCCGTTGTTGCGGACAAAGGCTGTGCGCCGCGAGATCTCGCCCGCTGCCGGATCCACGGTGAAGGTCGAGATCCACCACTGACCTTCCGGGAAGTCGGTGATCGCGCCGAGATCGACCTCGTGTCCCTCGACGGATGAGCCGAAGAACGACGGCAGCACCGCGAAGCCCACGGCCGGCAGGGTGACGAGGCCGCCGATCACGGCGCCGAGGCCGAGCGTCGTTCCTTCGAGGAACTTGTTCCGCGGGAACCGCTCGCCGGGCTCGGGCGGCGGCATCGCAGCCTCGCCTCGATTTGCAGGGATCGGCGGTGCGTCTCCTGCCCCGGCTTGGCGAAGCTCACGCGTCTCGGGCTCGACGTGGATCGGCTTGCCGCGGTACTCCGCCGTCGCGTCGCGGATCCAGAGGAAGCCGAAGACGATCGCGATCACGGCGCCGATCGTGGAGATGATCAGCGGGTTGATGATCAGGCCGACGAGAACAGTGACGATGCCGATCGCGAAGCCGATCGGCCAAAGGGTCGGAGGCGGAAGGTGCGCTTCGCTCTCGCCGAGCGTGCGTTCCTGGGACTCAGGCTCCACTACCCGCTCCTCCGGTCAATCCGCTGAGATTCAACCCCTCGGCCTCCTGGCCGTCAACGACGTAACAGATGCCGCAACGAGCGGGAACTCTGCCGAATCCCCGTGCCGTTTGCCGCAGTACCGAGCTCGAGGCCGTACTCCGCCCAGCGCCGGTCGACGAGCTCGCGGATCTCTTCCGACATCTCGATCTCCGGCGGCCAGGGCCGCGCGCCCTCCTCGGGCCACTTCGCCGTCGCGTCGATCCCGAGCTTCCCTCCGACGAACTGGCGCTCCGGCGCGTGGTCGAGGTGGTCGAGCGGTCCTTCCGTGAGGACGACGTCCCGCTTCGGATCGACGTTCGCGCCGGCGTAGAACAGGACTTGCTTGTAGTCGTGGACGTCGACGTGCTCGTCGACGACGATCACGCACTTCGTGAGGCTCAGCATCCCGAGCCCCCAGATCGCGTGCATCACCTTCCGTGCGTGACCCGGAAACGCCTTGCGGATCGACACGATGCAGCAGTTGTGGAACGCCCCTGAGATCGGCAGGTCGTAGTCGACGATCTCCGGCACCGTCATGCGAATCGCAGGCAAGAAGATGCGCTCGGTCGCCTTGCCGAGCCACGCGTCCTCCTGCGGCGGCTTGCCGACGACGATCGACGCGTAGATCGCGTCGCTTCGCATCGTGATCGCCGACAGGCGCAAAATCGGGAACGGCTCGGCGGGCGTGTAGTAGCCGGTGTGGTCGCCGAACGGCCCTTCGAGGCCGATGTCGTCGTGCGCAATCGTTCCTTCGAGGACGATCTCGGCATTCGCGGGCACTTGCAGGTCGACGGTCTTCGCTTGCACGAGCTCGACAGGCTCGCCACGCAGGAAGCCGGCGAGCATCAGCTCGTCGACGTGCTTCGGCAGCGGCGCGCTCGCCGAATACGCGGTCACCGGATCGAGGCCGAGTGCGACCGCCACTTCGATCTTGCCGGTCGACGCGAGGTAGTCCGCACGGCCGTCCTTGTGGATCTGCCAGTGCATGAACGTCGAGCGGCCGTCGATTTTCTGCAGGCGGTACATGCCGACGTTGCGCGTACCGGTCTTCGGGTCTTTCGTGATCACCGCCGGCAGCGTGATGAACGGCGCGGGATCGAGCGGCCAGCAGCGCTGGATCGGAAGCACGTCGAGGTCGACATCGTCGCCGGTGAGAACGACGTCGTGAACACGTGCGCGTGAAACCGTCTTCGGCAGCGAGTCCGCGATCGACTTCAGCTTGCGCAGCCCGCGGACTTTGTCGACGAGGCCCTGCGGCGGCTGCAGCTCGAGCACGTCGGAGACGCGCGCGCCGAGCTCGTCGAGGTTCTCGACGCCGAATGCGAGACACATGCGCCGCTCGGTTCCGAACTGGTTGATCAAGAGCGGATGCTTCGAGCCCTTCGGTTGCTCGAAGAGGAGCGCGGGACCGCCGGCCTTCACGGTTCGGTCGACGATCTCCGTGATCTCGAGCTCCGGATCGACTTCGGCGCTGACGCGTACGAGTTCGCCTTCGCGCTCGAGCAGCGCGATCCAGTCGCGAAGGTCCTGCAGCGCCATTCCGAGGTTCAGTGTACGGCTGCGCTCAGTGCTGGAGCGCGCTAGTGGCTGCGGCGCCGGTTGTGGAGCCAGTGCAGCGTCTCGCCGAGCGCGATCACGCCCACGAAGACGAGGCCGGTGATGAGCATGCCGAGCACGACGCGCTTGTCGGCGGTGGAGTCGGCGAGGAGGTAGGCGAGGCTCATCGGGCGCGACTCTAGCGCAGGCGCTGCGCGTGCGTTGCGAGCGACCGTTGCAGCGTGTTCGCGTCTGTTGCGTTGGCCGCGAGCTCGAGTAGCGCGGCCGCGTCGCTCCGCAGGCGAAGGCTCGCGCGCGCATCGGCGAGCGCATCCTCGCCGAGGAGCGCGGCCGTCGCCGCCCAGAGCGGACCGTCGTCGCCGCGACCTTCCGCACGAACCTGCGCCGAGAGCGAGATCAGCTCGGCGAGGTCGGCGACAGCTGCGACGTCGCCGTGCGCCGAGATGTGCACGAGGCCGTGCGCGTAGAGGTAGTCCCCGAGGAGAAGCGCCGTGTCGGCGTCGGCCGGCGCGAACAAGCGCGGACGGCCGTAATGAATGAGGTAGCCCTCATAGATCGTTTCGAGCCCGAGCGCGTAACGCTCCGCGCCGAGCGGCGAGAACACCGGCAGGCGCTCGCGGTCGCTCTCGGGCCGAAGAGCGTCCGCCCAGAGCGGACTCTCGGCCGCCGCCTCGGCGGCGATCACGTCCCAGACGTCAGCCGCGATCTTCGGCGAGCTCACGAACGGCCTCAATCGTTCTGTCGATCTCCTCGTCGCCATGGGCGAGCGAGACGAACATCGCCTCGAACTGGGACGGCGCGATGTACACGCCTCGCTCGAGGAGGTGGCGAAAGAGCTGCCCGTAGCGCTCGGTGTCGGCGCGCTGCGCGTCGTCGAAGTTGCGGATCCCCTGGTCGGTCATGAAGAGCGTGAGCATCGCGCCGACGCGTCGCACACGACCGAACGACGACAGACCGGCTTCGAGGCGCGCGCCTTTCGCTTCGAGCTCCTCGTAGACGCTCGGGTCTTGCAGGCGCCGGAGCACCGACAGGCCTGCCGCGGTGGCGAGCGGATTCCCAGACAGTGTCCCGGCTTGGTAGACGGGCCCGCCAGGCGCGAGCTCGTCCATCAGTTCCGCGCGACCGCCGAAAGCTGCAAGCGGCAACCCGCCGCCGACGATCTTGCCGAGGATCGTGAGATCGGGCGTGACGCCGAAGCGCTCCTGCGCACCGCCGCGCGCGACGCGGAAGCCGGTGATCACCTCGTCGAAGACGAGCAGCGCGCCGGCCGCATCGCACAACGTGCGCAGCGCCGGCAGAAAGCCCTCGACGGGCGGAACCACACCCATGTTTCCGGCAACGGGCTCCACGACGATCGCTGCGAGTCCTTCGCCATAGTGCGCAACTGCCTCGGCGACCGCGTCTACGTCGTTGTACGGGACGACGATCGTGTGCTCGGTGACGCTCGTCGGCACACCGGGTGTCGACGGGATGCCGAGCGTCGCGAGTCCCGAGCCGGCGCTCGCGAGCAGCGCGTCGACGTGCCCGTGGTAGCACCCTGCGAACTTGATGATCCGGTCGCGATGCGTCACGCCCCGCGCGAGTCGGATCGCACTCATCGCGGCCTCCGTCCCCGACGAGACGAGCCGCACCTTCTCGACGGACGGAACCGCGTCGACTATCTCTTGCGCAAGCTCGACTTCGCGTTCGGTCGCAGCGCCGAAGCTCGTGCCGTCGCCCGCAGCGGCGCGAACCGCGTCCACAGTCTCCTCGTCGGCGTGCCCGAAGAGGAGAGCGCCCCACGACATCACCCAGTCGATGAACTCGCGCCCTTCGGCGTCCTCGATCCGCGCGCCGTAGCCGCGACGGACGAAGAGCGGCTCTTCGAGCCCGACTGCGCGCATCGCCCGCACAGGCGAGTTGACACCGCCCGGAATCACGCTCGACGCGCGGCGGAAGAGCTCCGAGCGCGTCGGCAGCGTCACGCTACAACCACTGGGCGAGGTCTTTCGTCCAGTACGAGATGACGAGATCGGCGCCCGCACGGCGAATCGCAGTCAGCGACTCGAGCGCCGCTTGTCGCTCGTCCAGCCAGCCGGCGCGCGCAGCCGCTTTCACCATCGCGTATTCGCCAGAGACGTTGTACGCGGCGAGCGGCAGGTCGAAGCGCTCGCGGACCGCGCGGACGACGTCGAGATAGGGCAGCGCGGGCTTGACCATCAAGACGTCCGCGCCCTCGTTGACGTCGAGCTCGCATTCGCGCAACGCTTCTCTGACGTTCGGCGGATCCATCTGGTAGCCGCGCCGATCGCCGAACGCAGGCGCCGAATCGACTGCTTCGCGGAACGGCCCGTAGAACGCCGACGCGTACTTCGCGGAGTACGCGACGATCGGCGTCTGGGGCAGCGCCTCGCGGATCGCACCGACGCGCCCGTCCATCATGTCGCTCGGCGCGACGACGTCGGCACCGGCGTCAACGTGACTGACGGCGGTCCGCACGAGCAGCTCGAGCGACTCGTCGTTGTCGATCTCGTCCTCGTGCACGACGCCGCAGTGACCGTGCGAGGTGTACTCGCACAGACAGACGTCAGTGATGAGCACGAGCTCCGGGAAGCGTGGCCGCAAGGCTCGAAGCGCGCGTTGCACGATTCCGTCCTCGTCGTACGCGCCTGAACCGACATCGTCCTTCGTCTCTGGAATGCCGAAGAGGAGCACCGCCTGCACGCCGCCGCGCACGAGCTGCTCGACCTCGCGGACGAGATCGTCGACCGAGAGCCGGCCGAGCGCCGGCAGCGCGTCGTTGGGCCCCGTGATGGGCGCGACGAACAGCGGCATCACGAATTGGTCGAGCGAGAGGTTCGTCTCGCGAACGAGCCGGCGCAGCGGCTCGGTGCGCCGAAGCCTGCGGAGGCGCGTGACCGGGAAGACGCTCATGCGCAAAGGTTACGCCGTGCACGCGCGCCGCGGTTCACGCCGCGAGGCGCCGAATGCTCGCGCGCGCGGCGACTCCGAAGGCCACGCCGAGACCGACGAGCCAGGCCGCTTCGACGAGAACGCCGCGCCACGGGCTCGAGTCGTAGAGCGCCGCGCCGAAGAAACGGACGGCGTGCACGAACGGAAGCGCGTCGCTGATCCACGCGGCGACGGGCACGACCTCGCGCGGCACGAGCCCGAGGAAGACGATCGGCAGGACGACGAGAACGGCCACGAGCGATGCCGTGCGCGCCTCGCGCGCGAGCGCGCCGAGCAGCACGCCGAGCGCGCCTGCAACGCCGCCGGCGAGCGCGACCCCGGCAAGAAGCAGCGGCACACGCTGCCACGGCTCGCCGCCGACGACGTTGCCGATCTCGATCACGAGGCCGAACACGACCGCGAGCGCAGCGCCGAGCGCGACGGCGACCGCCGCGGAGAGGCCGACCTTGCCGAGCACGAGCTGCGTCCGGGTGACGAGACCGCGCGTCAGGCGACCGAGCACGTTCTCGTCGCGCTCGGCCGCGATCGATCCCGCGGCGAGCAGGAGCGCCAGGAACGTAATCGTAAGCCCGATCCCGTTTGCCTGCACCTGCGCCGACAGGACCCACGTGCGTCCGCGTCGCGGTGGTTCCTCGAGACCGATCGGATGGGCCATCGCATTTGCCGCGCGGCCTGTCTGCGCAAGCGCGCTCCGCGCGGTGTGCACAAACGAGCGCATCGCGTCGACGCGTTCGGACGGCGGCATCGATGCCAGCATCCGCTCCATCCGGTCGAGCCCGAGCACGTCGAAGTTCTGGCCGAGAAAGCTGCCCTTGCCGCCGTGGAGGATCAGCTCGACGTAGCGGAGGTTCGCGGCGATGAAAACGCGTTGGAGCTTCGTGTTCAGCTGGTAGACGAGCGCCTGCATCTGCTGCTCGACGCGTGGCGCGATCCCGCCGGTGCCTGCTTCGAACGTCAGCGTCGGGCTTCGAGCGGTCGTCTGCAAGTCGGCGATGAACCCCGGCGGTACGGTGATGATCCCGACCACTTTGCCGGCGTCGAGCTCGCGGCGAGCTTCGTCCTCGTCCATGTGCACGAGCCGCACGTTCTTCGAGACCTGCGAGATCGTCTTCGAGACGCCGAAGCTCTCGCCGGCGATCTCGACGACAGCAGGCAGGTTGTCGAGGTCGACGAGCGCGACGCGCGGCTTCGTGTTCGCGTACCCGGCGACGAGCCCGACGAGGAGCGCGATCACGATCGGGTAGGCGATGAGCAGCGCAAGCAGCACGGGCGAGCGCCGAAGGATCCGAAGGTCCTTCCGGAAGAGCAGCCAGACGCGACTCAACCGAAGACTCCGGCGGCGACGCTTCGGTAGCCCTCGACCGGCCCCTCGTACTCGACGCGTCCCTCCTGCAGCACGAGGACGCGATCCGCGAATGCGTCGAGCTCTTCGAGGTTCTGCGTCGCGAAGCACACCGCGCCGCCGTGCGCGAGTGCGGCGCGCAGCGTCTCCCACAACCGGCGACGCTGACCCGGGTCGAGCGACGCGGTCGGCTCGTCGAGCAACAGCGCGTCCGGTCGTCCGAGGAACGAGAGCGCGACGTTCAACCGCTGCCGGTTGCCCACGGACAGATCGGAGCTCGGCTTGCCGTCGTCGGTAAGACCGAACTGTCCGAGGAGGTCGGTCGCGGTCCCGCGCGCGTCGGGCTCGTGCTCGAGCGCCGCGAAGAGCTCGAGGTTCTCGCGCGCCGTCAGGCGACCGTAGTGCGCAGGCCGCTGCGGAACCCAGCCGACGCGCGTCCCGTTCGGCCGCTCGACGCGACCTTGCGACGGCTCGAGCGCGCCGGCCGCGATGGCAAGCAGCGTCGATTTGCCCGCGCCGTTCGGCCCGATGACGGCGACGCTCTCGCCGCGATGCAATTCGAGATCCGTCGGCTCGAGCGCCACGCCGCCGCCGAACTCGCGCGCGACGCCGACGGCTCGCAGGAGGAGCTCGCTCAAGAACGCACTGACGCAGTGGGACGCGGCTCGGGCACGTCGACGTCGACTTCGACGGGGACCGTGGTCGCGCCATCGTCCCACGACTCGAGCTCGACGCGCTCGGCAAAGAAGTCCCACGTCGTGCGCGCGGCCGCGAGCAACGGCAGTGCAACGAGCACGCCTGGGAGTCCGTAGACCTCTCCGCCGGCGAGCAACCCGAAGATCACGAGCAGCGGATGCAGTCGAAGCGCGTTCCCCATCAGCTTCGGAACCACGATGTGTCCCTCGATCTGGTGGATGCCGAGGAAGAGCAGCGCAACCCAGAGCGCGGAGATCGGATCGACGACGAGCGCGTACAGGACCGGCGGCACAGCACCGAGCCACGGCCCGACGTACGGAATCAGCTCCGCGACTGCGACCCAAGCGCCGAAGAGGAGCGCGTAGTGGTCTGCGTTCTCGACCGCCCCCGTCACTCCGAGCACCCACAAGCCGAGGCCGGCGGTCGTGCCGATGATCAGCGAGACGAGGAGCTGGCCGCGCACGTAGCTCGCGAGCGCGTGCTCGATGCGCACGAGCAGCGGCTCGGAGCCCGGATGCGCAGGAAATCGTTTCTCGACACTCTGCGCGAGGCGCGGCATGTCGAGCAGCATGTAGATCGAGACGACGACGACGAGCACGCCGCTGAAGAGCAGCTCGACCGCAGCAAGGCCTGCACCTTCAGCCCAGTTCAGGACCTTCGACGTGTACGTCTCGATGTCGCGCGAGCCGACATTCGCCAGGAACTCATTGCCTTGCTTTTCGACCTTGATCCGCTGCAAGTGGTGCGCGTTCAGCCAGTGCTGCAACCGGTCGAGATCCAGCTGCGCGCCCGTGCGCGGAGGCTGTCCGGACTCGACCGTAAAGTAGTCGTCGACCCGGTGCGTGGCGGAGCGCGTCTGCTTTACCACGACCGTTGCGAGCGCGAGTATGGCTACTGCGACCGCAGCCGCGAATGCGAGATACACGATCGCGATCGCGAAGCCGCGGGGGACCCAGAAGCGGCCGAGTGCGCGTACGAGCGGGTTCAGAAGGAGCGCGATCAAGCCTGCGACGAGGAAGAGGAAGATCGCGTGACGCACCGCGCCGGCGACCACCCACACGAGCAAGAGCAGGATCGGGAGGCCGACGAGCTGGATCCAGCGCGGAATCTCGATACGCGGCGCCGGAGCCGACATGCATTCGATGCTAGCGGCCTCGTCATACGGCTTCGGCCGCCGGATTGGCAGTGGCCGGAGCCGGCCTGGCACGAGTGGGAGGACGGCGCTCTAGCGCTCGAGCGTCACGAACTCGGAGAGGAACAGGGGTTCGTAAGCGGGTTTCAAGTGTCACAAAGTTGGAGCTCGCCTCGGTTGCCAGGCAACAGCCGCTTCGCTACGGTCCCGCGCATGCCGGCGCCCCGTCCCCGCGGCACCCGGTCCCGCGAGCGAAGTCGCCAGGAACGAGCGGTACGGCGAGCGCGACGTGTTGCAGGTCTCACTGTCATCGCGATCGTGCTCCTCGTCAGCGTGTTCCTGACTGCGTTCGGTTCGGGTTCGGTCCGCACGAGTCAGTCGATCGACGTACCGCGAACGCTCGCCGTGTCGGCGGGCCGCCCTGCACCGCGCGTGCTCGCCGTCGTCGGGACGATCCGACTTCAGCTACCGGTCGCGCGCCCGTCGGCGATCGGCTTCCACGCCGGCGGCGACGGTGCGATCGCATTGCGGCCCGTCGGACGCCAGGCGAACGAAGGCAGCGCGGCACGCCTCTTCCACAAAGTCTTCGGCGGCGCGAACGGCAGCGGCCTGCCGTGGTACCAGCTCGGCGGCGAAGGCGTTCCGAACGGCGGACTCGACGTCGGTGCGCTGCCGGGCACAGACGTGTACGCGCCGGTCGACGGCATCGTCGTCGGCGTGACGCCGTTCGTGCTCAACGGGGACAGTCACCACTACGGCGTACGCCTGGACATCCAGCCGCAGGTGAATCCTTCGGTCGTCGTCTCGCTCACGCACGTGCGGCCCGATCGAGCGATCCGTCTCGGCGAAACGGTGATCGCCGGAGTGACGAAGGTCGGAAACATCGTCGATCTCTCGAGCGTCGAGCGACAGGCACTTGCCCGCTACACGCAGGATGCGGGCAACAACGTGTCCGTCGAGGTTCGGCCGGCCGCGACGCTGACGCTCAACTGAAGCTCCTCTTCATCGCCGATGTCTTCGGGCCGGCCGGCCGGCGAGCGATCGAGCAGCGGCTGTCGGCTCTGCGCGACGATCTCGGCGTCGACTTCTGCATCGTGAACGGCGAAAACATCGCCGACGGCGCCGGAATAACGCCACGCCTTGCAGAGGTGCTGCTCGCTTGCGGCGCAGACGTCGTGACCCTCGGCAACCACACGTGGCGACGGGACGGCATCGCGGTGTACCTCGCGGGAAGCGAGTCCGTCATCCGGCCCGCGAACCTCGGCTCCCGTGCTCCCGGTCACGGGCTCGCGGTGAGAACGGCTACGAGCGGCGAGAACGTCGCCGTCATCAACCTCCTCGGCTCGCTGTACCTCAACCCGCCGGTCGCGCCATGGGAGATCGTCGACGCGCTCGTCGAAGACGCGCGCGAACGAGCGCGGGTCGTCGTCGTGGACTTCCATGCCGAAGCGACGAGCGAGAAAATGGCGCTCGCGCACGCGCTCGACGGTCGCGTCACGGCAGTGATCGGCACACACACGCACGTGCAGACAAACGACGCGCGCATCCTTGCCGGTGGTACGGCCGCACTGAGCGACGCAGGCATGACCGGGCCGCACGACTCGGTGATCGGGGTCAAGACGCAGCTAGCGCTCCAGCGGATGCGGACGGGGTTGCCCGTTCGGTTCGAGCCCGCAGACGGCGACGTGCGCATCGAAGGCGCGCTTGTCGAGTGCGATTCGGATGGGCGCGCGACGGCGATCCGGACGATCCGCGTCGGCGTGAGCTAGGTCGACGCCGTCGAAGGCGCCGGTGCCAGCGCGGGCGCGCGTTCGGCCGCCGGCTCCGTCCGCGCCCGCGGCGCGAGCGTTGCGATCGCGGAGAACGCGAAGAACCACGGGATGTACAGGTAGATCCAGTACGTGAGCACGAGCTGGAACCCGAGGATGAGAGCCGCCGTCAACGCAGCGAGCTGAAGCGGCGACTTGCGCCGCGGCCAGAACGGCAGGACGAGCGCACCCGCGATCAGGAGCGCCTGCAGGACGTTCTGGAGACGGTGCAGGTTCGGGATCCCGCGTGCGTGGTACTGGCGCCAGTCCCAAGCAGACCACGGCGCCTCGCGTCCGATCTGCCAGCCGAGCGTTCGATCCCAGAAGACGCGAGCAGCGTGGAGCTTGCTCGGTTCGAGCAACACCACCGAGAACGCGACGAGCGTCGTCGCTGCGAACGCGATCACGTAGCGAAGCTTCGGCCGGCGATCGGGGTATGTCGCCCAGAGCGGTGCGACGATCAGCGCAGCGAACTTCGTCCAGCCGGCGAGTGCCGCAAAGATGCCGCGCGCGATTGGAGCGGACGCGAGCCAGAACCCCCAGATGAGGAACGCGGGCATGATCATGTCGTTCGTGTTCGAGCTCGATGCGTACTGCGTGAACGGATACGCCACCCATGCGAACGCGAGCGTCGAGCCGAGCGAAAAGCCGCCGAAGCGCCTGCCGACGAGGAACATTCCGACGAGGCAGATGAGATCCCAGAAGATCGACGTCAGATGCGCGGCAGGCAACCGGTCCCACTTGCCGCTCCACCCGGCGATCCAGTAACCCGGGAGGTACGCCTCGTACGCGACCGGCCCGTACGTGTCGCCTTGCGGATTCGATCGTTCGCACCGCCCGTTCGTCTGAATGCGCTCGTGGATCGTTCCGTCCGAATCCTTCGGCCCGCAGGGCTTCAAGTTGTCGTCCTCGACCGGGAAGTTGCCGTAGGGCGATTGCCCGTTCGAGATGCGCTGCGCGCCGATGACGCCGGAGTAGCCGACGTCGATCACGTTCCCGTCCCACCAGTTGAGGCCGACGCGCGCACCCGCGAGGAAGACGGTCGCAGCAAGAAGGACGATTGCGGGCCAGACCGGCCGGCCTGAAGATCCACGTCCGGTCACTCCGATCCAAAGCCCGCGAACGAGCAGGTAGACGAGCGGCGGATACACGAGCGACACGCTCGTGAAGACGTCGCCGCGGTTGAAGTACCACAGCGGAATCGAGAACGCGAGCAACGCAAGCAGGTCCACCGTCCTCCACGAGACGAGCCTGCGGAAGTCGAGCAGCCCGACCAGAAAGACGGCGCAGAAGCCGACCCACAACCACCACGTGTTGATCAGCCGTCCGCCGAACGCGCCCTCGTAGCCGCGTCCCATCGTCCACGCGACTTGCGGCCCGGTCCATGCCTCGAGCACGGAGCCGCTGGCGTCGTCGACGCGGCCGGTCGCGATGTCGTCGGTGTCGTGTCCGGTGTTGTTGCGGACGGTGACCTTCCAGCTCTTCAGCGTCGAGTCGTAGGTTGCCTCGGTCGTCCGGTTCTTCTTCTGGTAGCGGTCGAGCCAGTCGCGCACCTTCGGGTATGCGACGAGGATCGCCGTCGCGTCGTCGCTCGTCAGACGGGTCGTGTTGGACGCGGCCGTCGGTACCGGAGCGAACGGCGTCTGGATCAGATGTCCGACGGTGTCGTAGATCGGCTCCGTGGGCGTCGTCGCAAACTCGACCGGAGGTGTGGTCGCGGCCCCGGCAGGCGCCGCGAAGATTGCGCACGTGAATGCGAGCGCGGCAAGGGCGAACGACGCTCGACGCATCGAGACCACGTTATCGACGCGGTCAGCGAGCGGCTATCGCCGTTTCAGCGTCGGAACGACCAGAGCTTGTTGCCGAGGAAGTTCAGCGGCGTCACGACGATGATCGCAAGCGCCTGGGCGATGATCTTGCCCAACCCGGCGAGCTCGATCAGTCCCGCGAGGAGCAGAAGGTTCGCCACGTAGACGGACGCCGAGACGGCAAAGAATCGCAGCCCCTGGTAGGCGAAGTGTCCACGCTGATGGCGGAACGTCCAGTTGCGATTCAGCACGTAGTTCCAGCTCGCCGCAACGAGGAACGAGCCGGTCGCCGCGACGATGTAGTGCAGACCGGCGGTGCGGAGGAGGAGCGAGTACACCGTCAGGTTCACGACGTAGCCCGACGCACCGACGATGCAGAAGCGCAGCAGCTGAACCCAGTTGTGGCGCGCGCGCAGCGCAGCGCGCGCCCGGGCGCGAGTGCCGGTCACAACAGCCGTTGTGTGCGGCGGGCGCACCGGCTCGAGGCTAGCAGCGCTAGGCGGCACGTTTCGGGGCATCGGAGGGTCTCACGCGTCGCGTGCTTCCGCGGTCATCGAGGACGAGCGTCGTCACTTCACCATCATCGGCAACGAGCACGTCACGCAGTACCCCACCGCCCTGCTCCGATCCGATCATCTTTCGGAACGATCGAGTGCGCGCGCGATAGAAGTCGAGTTGCTCCAAAAAGAGCAGGGCGGACCCGAGTGCAAGCTCCTCCTCGTTTGCGCGGACGGTGCTGTAGGGCACGAACCGATGCGCGCCGTCGCCGCAGACAACCTCGAAGCCGAGCGCCCTCCACGCGTCGACGTCGATGAGCAGGTCCACGGGCCGACCGAGCTCGATCCCGTGGACGCGGATTGGTAGCTGGAGCGCCTTGCGCGCCGACAGTGCCCTCATTGCTCGCGCGTTCTCTCCGGGCGCAGCCGCGGCGAAACCCTCAGAAGCCCTCGCGGCCGAGCAGCGGAACGAAGCGGCACGGGACGCTCCGAAGGACAGCCGGACCCTCCGGGCTCCGCACGACGACGGCGAGGCTCTGATCCGTCAGCGTCCCGACCGGAAGCACGATCCTGCCGCGGAGTGACAGCTGGTCGTACAGCGACTGCGGCAGCTCCGGTGCGGCAGCGGCAACCGCGATCGCGTCGAACGGCGCGCGTTCGGGCACGCCGAGCGTTCCGTCACCAACGTGCACGTGGACACGGTCCGCGTAGCCGGCCTCGGCGAGCGCCGCCCGCGCGGCGTCGGCGAGTGTGGCGATCCGCTCGATCGTGTCGACGTCGTGTGAGAGCTCGGCAAGCACAGCCGCCTGGTAGCCCGACCCGGTTCCGACATCCAAGACGCGCTCGCTGCCGTGCAGCGCGAGCTCCTGGCAGATCCGCGCGACCATGTACGGCTGCGACATCGTCTGGCCGTCGCCGATCGGCAAGGCGCCGTCCTCGTATGCGTACCTGCGCTGGTCTTCCGGCAGGAACAGCTCGCGCGGGACGCGGCGCATCGCGTCGAGCACGCGCTCGTCGACGATGTCGCGGGCCCGAAGCTGTTCGTCAACCATCCGTAGCCGTTCGCGCGCGTACGCGTCAAGCGACATGAACGAGCTGCCGCATCGACGGCGGCGCGTCGACGCCGAAGTGCTCGAGCACGATCGGCGCGATCTCGGTGATGCGAGTCGGCGACGTCTCGAGCCCGACGGTGAGCATCGGCACGAGCGAATCGCCGCTCTCCAGCGAGCCATGGCTGCCGCCTCCTGCGTGGTGACGGCCCGCGAGGTCGGCGAATTCGTAGCCCAGCGCAGCGGAGACGAGCAACTCGCCCGCGTTCGGATTCTGGAGCGCGGACCACGCGCGCTCGAGCGCAGCGGGCTGGTCGAGGATCTGCGTGTCGCCGCTCGTCGCCCACCCGCCGTCAGCCGGCTGGAACCGAAGCTCTTCGCCGTCGCGCCGCGCGACCGCCTCGGCGCCGTCTCGTCGGAACGAGACTTCGACCGCAGGATCGCCGTCGAGCGCCGCCGCAAGCTCGGCCACCTCGACGCGGCATGAGGGGAGGCAATACACCATCCCGGCCCGGTTCGACGCCGTGACGACGACGTCGGACATCCGTGCGAGTGCGGCCTCTAGCCGAACCGCCTGCTGCACCTCCGTCTGGCCGTGATCCGAGCAGAGAACGACCGCGTAGCGCTCCAGGAACTCGTCTGGACCGCCGGCGGCCTCCATCAACGTCGACACTGCAGCGTCGACGCGCCCGAGCGCCTCGTCCGCTGCGTCCGGCCCATACGCGTGCGAGGCGAAGTCGAAGTCCGAGAGGTAGTAGGCGAGGAAATCGAAGCCGTCACGCGTCACGAGCCAGCGGCCGACCGCCGCTGCGTATGCATCGACGGAGCCGGCTGCTCGGTTCCGGACCGCGAGCGGCGCGCCCGTGCGATCCGACTCGAACAGGCTGTAGAAGAAGAACCGCTTCGGGCCGTACGCGGCTTTCGTCAGACCCGGGACGGTTGGACGGTGCTTCGTGCGTCCTCGGTAGCACGTGATGTTGATCGCGGCGGCGGCGAGACCTGCATCCTCGACGGCTTCGTAGATCGTCGTCGCATCGGACGCGAGATGCCGCTGGTTCATTGTGAAGATCGCATCGACGATCGAGCGGGTCATTCCCGCGGCCTTGATCGCCGCGAAGGACGAGCCGTACTCCACGAGTCGCCGATCCCGCCGGTCGTACCAGACGAGGTGCGGAATCCTGTGAACGTCGGGGCCGCCGCCGGTCGCGATCGACGTGAGGCAGACGGGCGTCAGCGACGGGAACACCGACGTTGCGGTGCCGTAGCGGCCTTGCTCGAAGAGGTAGCGCAGAGCCGGCGCAGAGCCTGCTTCGACCGCGCGCTCGAACGCCCGCGGCGTCAATCCGTCGATCACGATCAGAACGAGCTTTCGCGACATCAGTCGCGCGCGAGCGTGCGCAGACCCGCATACCGCTCGGGCGCACGGCGCCGAACTCGTAGCGCCACCGCGGGCAGTACGAGCGCTTCCAAGTACCCGACGACCGGCACGAGCGCCAAAGCCGCGAGCCCGATCGCCGCAAGCGCGACGAAGAAGGCGAGCCCGCCACGCGTGCCGCCGCGTCGAACAGCGCCCGCGACGACGGATCCGCCTGCAAGCGCACCGAGCAACGCGCCGACGATCCCGCCGATGCCTTCGTACCAGCCCCAGACGGCGACGCCGATCACGGCAGCGACCGCGGCGGCGACGACCACGACGACGCCGAAGGTCGCGCGCCGCCCGCCCGCGAGCCCGGAGCCGAGCACGCCGAGAGCCACGCCGAACCCGATAGCGATCCCGATCGTCCACCAAGTCGGCCAGCCCGTCATCGCGGCATCAGTGTAGTGCCGGCTCCGTCGAGCGCTTTCGACAGGGAAGGTGAGGTTTCACCACGGCTTCAACGGGAAAACCGACGACACCTCCGTCCCCCCGCTCGTTCAACAGATCGAGGAGGTCCCCCAGTGCAACCGATGAAGCCTTTGCTCGTCTTCTTTTGCTCGGAGCGGTCCGGTCCCGCGCGACGCATGGAGAGCCTGCTCGCCCATCTCGCGCGGAAGGAACGCGGCCGGCTCGTCGTCAAGCAGGTGGATATCGAGAAGCGCCCGGAGATTGCAGAGCGGTTCAAGGTCGACGAGGCCCCTGCGCTCGTGCTCGTCAAGGACAAGCGAGTCGTCGCTCGGCTCGATGGACGGGCTAGCGCGCCGAAGATCGAGCGGATGCTCGAGCCGCACTTGCAGGCTCCGGTTTCCTAACGCCGCGGATCCTGAATCCACGCGTCAGCGGGCGCGATCAGCACGCGCAGTCCGACGCGCTGCTCGCCCTCTCGGAACTCCCACAGCGAAACCGCCTGCTCGTCGCCGGCGAGCTCGGGCGCAACCTCGGCGGGCACGTAGCCGCCTTGAACGTTCCGGTCGGCGTCCCACACGGCGATCGCGTTCGGATCGTGCGGATTGTCCGGCTCCGCCACGAGCGTGAGGCGGCGCCCCGGGTCGAATGCGCTGTCCTGCAGAGCTTCCAGCCGGTACGACGAGCCCGCGAGCGGGACGACTCGAATTCGCGCATCGTTCCACCGCACCGGCTCGCCGCTCGCAGCGTCGCGTAGGAAGTAACCGGCGGCACCGCGCTCGAGCCACAGGCGAAGGCGCATCGTCGGCGCGGGTCAGGACGTAGCCGCGAAGCGTGGCAGCCCGTCGTCGGGCACGTCGAGCCACGGCGCCGCACTCTCGACGTGCCGATGCTGCGAGGGACGAAGACCCGGATCCGCGTCGAGGGCGCCGAACCGGACGCCGACTTCTCCGTTCGGCCAATCGCCGCCGAAGAGGCTCGACCCGCACGACCGGCAGAACACCTTCGTTCCGAAGCCTTCCTCGGCCCACATTCCGAGCAGCTCTTCCCCCGCGAGGAACCGAATGGCCTCTCCGTCGATGCGTGCCGTGATCGACCCGAACGACCCGGAGTGCTTACGACACCGCGAACAGTGGCAATAGCTCGCGCGCTTGAACGGCGGCGCAACTTCGAAGCGAACGCCTCCGCAGAGACACGAGCCGGGAATCGGATCCACGTCGCGAGTGTACGCGCGGTCAGACAAGCACCGACAGCGCGTTCCGTTCGGCTTCGAACACGACGCGCTCGACGTCGCCGAGATCCTCGCCGTCGGCTTGCAGCGGCAACGGGCGATCACACACGAGCTCAATTAGATCGACGTCATGCGCGTACAGAAATTGCGGGTCGATCGACTGGCCGCGTCCGGTGAACGCGTAGCGGATGAGCTTGGGAACGTCGCGCGCGCGGACCGCCGTCGGGGCGAGGTAGTCGAGCCCGAGCTCGAACCGAGTCTCCGGCAGGATCGGCAGAGGTCGACCGGCTGCGTACGTGTACGGCGCGCCATTGCCGACGAACGCAAACGCCGCACGACCGCGGCCCGCGATTTCGAGCGCGGGTTCGAAGCGCGCGCGACGCGCGACGACCATCCGAGCGATCTCGAGCGCGAACCTGACATCGCCAGGGCGGCGACCGTCGCTCCCACGGAGCAGCTCGACGCGGCGAACCGCCGCTGCGTCGAAGCCCACTCCTGCGCTGAACGTGAAGCGGCGGCCGTTGACGCGGCCGAGCGAGATCCGCCGCGTGCGGCCGGCAGCGAGCGCGGACGCAACGGCGGCGGCGGCGGCCGCCGGATCCAGCGCGAGACCGAGTGCACGCGGCAGCACGCTCGTACCTCCGCCTGGAAGAAAGCCGACGGGCAAGTCACGCTCGAGACCGTTCACGACTTCGTTGAACCCGCCGTCTCCCGAGAGGACGATCACGCAGTCGCACGACGCATCGCGCGACGCCGCCGCCGCGAGCTCAGTGGCGTGGCCGCGCCGCTCAGTGCGAACGACGTCGACGTCCGCGGCTGTCTGCAGCGCTGTGACGACTGACTCGACGACGGGCTCGGTCACGCGGGTCGCGAACGGATTCACGATCAGCACCGCGCGCGCCACGTGACGAGGATGCCACGGGCTAGGCTATGCGTCATGGCTGTGCTGATTCGCTACTGCACTTCTTGAGGGTACGAACGCCGCGCCGCGAGTCTCGCGGCGGTCGTTCGTGACGAGCTCGGCCTCTCGACGTCGATCGAGCCCGGGCAGCGTGGCGAGTTCAGCGTCTGGAACGGCGAGTCGCTGATCTTCTCGAAGCAGGAGACGCATCGGTTCCCGGAGGACGAAGAGGTCCTCACCGCACTCCGCAGCGTGTAGAAACCCCTCCACGTGCGAGCTCGAATCGTCGTTTGCGCCCTTGCGTGCGTCCTTGCGCTGACGGCGTGCGGGAGTGGACGCCTTTCGCATGCTCGCTTCGCCGAGAAGGCGAATGCGATCTGTAGCGACTATCACTCCCGCGCCGCGCATATTCCGCTCGACCACACAGTCACCGGGTACCAGCGCTACGCCGAGCAAACGCTTCCGGTCTACCGCGAGGCGTTGCAGCAGCTCGAGCAGCTTCGGCCGCCGAGCGCGGACGAGCCTCTCGTCGGGGTCTGGCTTGCGCGCGATCGGGCAATCGCCGCCGACATCGACCGGATTGGTGCGGCAGCAGCCGCGCGAAATCTCCAGAAGATGAATGCGGCGGTGGAGAAAGCGCGGAGCGACGGCCGCCGCAGCGCCGACCTCGCGCTCCAGCTGGGACTCGCCGAGTGCGCTCGCAGCTGAGCAGGCGCTAGCGGCCGCGGAACTGCGGCGGCCGCTTCTCGCCGAACGCGGTGACGCCTTCGACGAAGTCTGCGCTCCGCGCCGCGTAGGTCTGGATCTGCGCCTCGCGCTCGAGCTGCTCTTCGAGCGTCGCGCCGCGCGCAAGGTCGAAGAGCCGCTTTGTCATCCCGATTGCGCGTGTGGGTCCCGCGGCAAGCTGTCCCGCCAGCTCGGCCGTGCGACCGACGAAAGCGTCGCCCTCGACGACCTCGGACACGATTCCCCAAGCGTGAGCTTCCGCAGCCGTCAACCGACGATTCGAGGACATCCACTCGAACGCACGCGCAGCTCCGAGCAGCCGTTCGAGGAAGAACGTTCCGCCCGCGTCGGGTACGAGCCCGATGCCGACGAAGCCGGGAGTGAACGTCGCAACGTCGGCCGCAATGCGGATGTCGCAAGCGGCCGCGAGCGAAAGGCCCGCGCCGGCGCAGGCGCCGTTGACCGCGGCGATTACCGGCTTCGGCAGCGCGCGGATCGCGAGGACGTTCGCGTGGTAGGTCGAGCGCAGAAGCGCGCCGATGTCTGACTGAACTTCGCCGAACTCGGTGAGGTCCTGCCCCGAGCAGAAGCCCTTGCCCGCGCCGGTGATGACGACCGCGCGAACGTCCGGATCGCGGGCGTCGCGGAGGCCGGCGCGGATGCCGCCGTGCATCGCCCGGTTGAACGCGTTGTAGACCTCCGGCCGGTTCAGCGTGATCGTGAGCACGCCGCCGTCGCGCGTCGTCTCGACCTCGGACATGCGCCGGACCCTACTCGTTGCGCAGCCTTCGAAAGCGTGGCTACGGTGGCTCGATGGCCGCGATCAGGCTCATCTCCGACGACACCGCCGCCCTCGACGCTTATTCGCAAGCGGTGATGCGCGTCGCCGATCGACTTGCACCGTCGGTGGCGAGCTTGCGGGTGTCGCGGCGCGTGCGTGGCGGCCGGCTCTTCGGCGGCGGCGGAAGCGCGGTCGCCCTCACACCTGACGGCTTTCTCGTCACCTCCGCGCACGTCGTCGCGTACGGCGACCGGCGCGGACGCGCGACCTTCGCAGATGGCAGTGACCTCGGCTTCGAAGTCGTCGGAGCAGATGCGCTCTCGGATCTCGCGGTCGTGCGAACCGAGGACGCGTCGCTGGCGCCCGCCGAGCTCGGGGATGCGGATGCACTCCGCGTCGGCCAACTCGTCGTCGCGATCGGGAACCCGCACGGGTTCGGCGGCTCAGTGACGGCCGGAGTCGTCTCTGCACTCGGCAGGTCGCTGCCGACGCGATCCGGCTCGCAAGTGCGCATCGTCGACAACGTCATCCAGACGGATGCAGCCTTGAACCCGGGCAACTCCGGGGGCGCGCTCGCAGATAGTCGCGCCCACGTCGTCGGGATCAACACCGCGGTCGCTGGCATCGGTCTCGGCCTCGCGGTTCCGATCAACGGCGTAACGCGCAAGATCATCGCTGCATTGATGAGCGAAGGGCGCTTCCGTCGCGCGTACCTCGGGATCGGCGGCGGGCCGCGGCCGCTACCGCCACGTTATGCACGCGAGCTCGGCCGCCGAAATTGTGTCGAAGTCGTGGAGGTCGTCGACGAGTCTCCCGCCTCGCATGCAGGCATTCGGAGCGGCGACCTCATCGTTGCGCTCGACAGCGAGCCGATCGAGACGGCGACGGACTTGCAGCGCGCGATGGTCAGCGAGCTGATCGGTTGCGAGGTGACGCTGACGGTGATTCGAGACGAGCGACAGCTCGACGTGCAGCTCGTGCCGACCGAGCTCTAGCTACCGGCCCTTGAACTCGGCCTTGCGCTTCTC
>JBKPRX010000085.1:0-8115 GCA_046734795.1 Actinomycetota bacterium | reverse complement strand
TCGTTACCGGCGCACGTTTCGCGTGCCGGACGAGTGGCGTGAGCGCACGCTGCTGTGCTTCGGCGCGGTCGACTGGCATGCACGCGTGACGCTCGACGGCCGCGTCCTCGGCGAGCACGCCGGCGGTTACGCGCACTTCGCCTTCGATGCGGGACGACTGAGCCCCGGCAGCGAGCACGAGCTCGTCGTCGACGTCTTCGACCCCGCCGCCGACGCGTTCGGCCAGCCGAAGGGAAAGCAGCGAGGAAGCGGCGGCATCTGGTACACGCGCACGACCGGCATCTGGGGCAGCGTCTGGATCGAGGGTGCGCCGACGGACGACCGCCGCGAGCTCGGCGAAGGCGCGCGAAGGATCGAACGTCGCGGCCGGCGCCTGCTTCTCGACGGCGAGCCGCTGCGCATCGCGGGCGTACTCGACCAGGGCTTCTGGCCGGACGGCGTCTACACGGCGCCGGGCGATGACGCGCTGCGCGCCGACGTCGAAGCGGCAAAGGCCATGGGGTTCAACCTCGTCCGCAAGCACGTCAAGGTCGAGGATCCGCGGTGGTACGCGTGGTGCGCCCGGCTCGGGATGCTCGTCGCGCAGGACATGCCGTCGAGCCACGATCTCTCATCACCGGTCGCGCGCGAGCGCTTCGTGCGCGAGTGGCTGGAGATCGTCGACCAGCTGCGCGCGCACCGCTGCATCGTCATGTGGATCCCGTTCAACGAGGACTGGGGAAGGCCGCCGCCGGACTTCCAGCGCGAGGTCGTTCGTGCGACGCGTGCTGCGGACCCTTCGCGGCTCGTCGTCGACGCGTCCGGCTGGCACCAGCTCGAGGACACCGACCTCGTCGACGTCCACGACTACGGCGCCGAGCTGACGAAGCACCGGGGCGCGCGCGACGACCTTCCGCTGTGGTTCGGCGAGTGCGGCGGCATTTCACTGCCCGTCAAGGGACAGGCCGACTTCTCGTATCGCGACGTCGCGACCGCCGACGAGCTCGTCGACGGCTATCGCCGAATCGTCGAGCAGATCCCGGAAGATGTCGCCGGCTTCGTCTGGACACAGCTGACCGATGTCGAGGGCGAGCTGAACGGCCTGCTCACGCCCGACCGCGTGCCGAAGGGCGACCCTGCGCGGATCCGCGAGGTCAACGAGGCGTTCCGAGCTTCGGCCCGCCTCCGCCCGGCAGAGGCTGATGCGGACACGTCCCGAGTCCAGGACTCGGGCCGTGTCCAAGGCAGACGATTCGAGCAGTGAGCAAGCCGTGGCAGAGCCGAGTTGCTCGCAACGGAGCGGCCTCGACAGACATGTCCCGAGTCCAGGACTCGAGACATGTCCAGGACCGACGTCACGTTCGCGGGCGGTGACGTTCGACGATCGCCGCGGCGTCGACGCCGCGCGGGAGCGTGCCATAGCTGCGACCGCCGCCGGCGCCTAGCCGCGTTGCGCAGAACGCCTCGGCAACCGCCGCGTCCCCGTGCCGCAGGAGCAACGATCCCTGCAGGCAGAGCGCCAGCCGCTCGACGAGGCGCCGCGCCTGCCACTCGTCAGGATCGGCAAGCACCGCGCGCAGGTCTGCGACCGCCTCGTCGAGCCGCGCGTCCGCGCCCCTCGCAAGCTCGATCTCGCGCAGCACCGCGTCGCCGCTCTCTGGCTGCCGCTGCAGCGCGCGCAGCACGTCGAGCGCCTGCACGTTCGCAGGTCCCTCCCACACCGAGTTCAGCGGGCTCTCGCGATAGAGGCGCGGCAGGACGCTCTCCTCGACATAGCCGTTGCCACCGATGCACTCGAGCGCCTCGGCGACGAGCGGCGGCGTCGCCTTGCAGACCCAGTACTTCGCGACCGTCGTCGCGAGCCGGCGAAAGGCCACGTCGGCCTCGTCGTACGCGCGCGCGAGCCGCAGCGCGAGCACGGTCGAGGCTTCGGAGTCGACGCACAGGTCGGCGAGCACGTTCTCCATCAGGGGCTGCTCGACGAGCGGGCGCCCGAAGGCCGCACGACGCGCTGCGTGATGCGAGGCTTCCGCGACCGCGCGCCGGATGAGCCCGGTCGAGCCGAGCACGCAGTCGAGCCGCGTGTGCACGACCATCTCGATGATCGTCGCGACGCCGCGCCCCTCTTCGCCGACGCGCCGCGCCCACGCGCCCTCGAGCCTGACCTCGGCCGAAGCGTTGGAGCGGTTCCCGAGCTTGTCCTTCAACCGATCGATGTGGAACGCATTGCGCTCGCCGTCCGGCAGGACGCGCGGCAGCAGGTAACACGTCAGCCCAGCGGGCGCCTGCGCGAGCACGAGGAACGCGTCGCACATCGGCGCCGAGCAGAACCACTTGTGGCCGTGCAGCGTCGCCTCGCCGTCCCGCGCCGGCCGCGCGAGGGTCTCGTTCGCGCGCACGTCGGAGCCGCCCTGCCGCTCCGTCATCGCCATCCCGCACAGCGCGCCCGCCTTGTCCCCTGCCGGCCGCGGCCCCGGGTCGTACACGTTCGACGTGAGCAGCGGCGCCCACTCGTCGAGCAACGCAGGCTCCGCGCGCAGAGCCGGCACCGCGGCGAAGGTCATCGAGAGAGGACAGCCGACGCCGGCCTCCACTTCGGCGAACGTGAGAAAGGCGGCGGCGCGCGCGACGTGTGCTCCCGCACGAGGCTCCCGCCACGGGGATGCGTGCAAGCCGCAACTGACGGCCAGGCCGAGCAGCTCGTGCCACGCCGGATGGAACTCGACCTCGTCGATCCGGTTGCCGAAGCGGTCGTGCGTCCTCAGCCGAGGCGGGTTCTCGTTGGCGAGCCGCCCGAGCTCGAGCGGCTCGCCGCCGAGCAGCGTTCCGAGCTCGCGCAACCCCGTGTCGGCCCAGTGCGCGCCCTCGCGGGCGACCGCTTCGACGAGCGGCCGGTTCTCGCCGTAGAGGTCGTATCCCTCGAGCGGCGGCGCCTGGTTCGCCGTCCGCGGCTGGACGGTCGTCACGTCGTGAGCGTAAACGATCGTCTGCGACGAACGCTCGACCCGTCAACGGACGCCACCGCGTGAGAAGCTAACGCCGGTGGCGCTGCTCGAGGTCGACAACGTCAGCCGGCGCTTCGGCGGGATTCTCGCGCTCGACGAGCTCTCGCTCACGGTCGAAGAAGGCGAGATCGCCGGCCTGATCGGTCCGAACGGCGCCGGCAAGACGACCGCGTTCAACGTCATCACGCGCCTGTACAAGCCTCACGGCGGCGCGGTGCGTTACGACGGCACGGACTTGCTGCGGCAGCCTGCGCATCGCATCGTGCGGCTCGGCATCGCGAGGACCTTCCAGAACCTGCAGCTGGCCGCGCAGATGACGGTGCTCGATAACGTGCTCGTCGGCGCGCACGCGCGCACGCGCATCGGCTTCGACCACACCGTTCGCGGCGAGGCGCTCGAGATCCTCGACTCGCTCGAGCTCGCCGCACTCGCGGAGAGGCCGGCGGCGGGGCTCCCGTTCGCCACGCTCAAGCGCATCGAGCTCGCGCGCGCGCTCGCGGCGAAGCCGCGGCTCCTGCTGCTCGACGAGCCCGCGGGAGGACTGAACCACGAGGAGGTCGGTCACCTCGGAGACCTGATCCGTCAGCTGCGCGCCGCCTACGACCTCACGATCTTGCTCGTCGAGCACCACATGAACCTCGTCATGTCAGTGTCGGATCGTGTCACCGTCCTCGACTTCGGCCGCACGATCGCCGCCGGCACGCCGAAGGAAGTCCAATCGAGCCCCGCGGTGATCGAGGCCTACCTCGGCGCCGACGCGACCACGAGCGCGGATGCCCCTCCTCGAGCTGAGTGAAGTCCACGCGCGGTACGGACCCGTGCGCGCGCTGCACGGCGTCTCGCTGACGCTCGACGAGGGCGAGATCGTCGCGCTGCTCGGCGCGAACGGCGCCGGCAAGACGACGACGCTCCGTGCGATCTCGGGCATGGTCGCGCGTGACGGAACGATCGTCTTCGACGGAGAGGAGCTGCCGCGCCGCGCGGAGACGACCGCACGACGGGGCATCACGCACGTCCCCGAGGGCCGCGGCATCCTCGGCGAGCTGACGGTCTGGGAGAACCTGAAGATGGGCGCATATCTCCGCCGCGACCGCAAGGGCGTCGCACAGGACTTCGACGAGGTCACTAGCGAGCTACCGTGGCTCGCGCAGCGGCGCGACCAGCAGGCCGGAACGTTGTCCGGCGGCGAGCAGCAGATGCTCGCGCTCGCCCGCGCACGGCTCTCGCGGCCGCGCCTTCTGCTCCTCGACGAACCGTCGCTCGGGCTCGCACCGATCATCGTCGAGCAGTTCTTCCAGGTCGTGCGTCGGCTGAACGAGGAGCAGGGCCTCTCGGTGCTGATCGTCGAGCAGAACGCGAACGCCGCGCTGCAGCTCTCACACCGCGCATATCTGCTGGAGGTCGGCAAGGTCATGCTCGGCGGCGCGAGCGCGGAGCTGCGCGAGCACGAAGGCGTCAGGAAGTCGTACCTGGGCTACTAATGGCGTCCGTTCACGACATCTCCAAGGGACAGTCCTCGGGACAGAAGCACCACGGCCACGCGCGAGGGACTGTCCCCGGGGCACCGCCGACTCGGCCGTGCCCGAGGGACTGTCCCCGGAACGAGTCCCGAAAGTACGAGGAGACCGCCTGATGGCGAACTTCGTCCAACAGGTGGTTGCGGGGCTCGGCGACGGCGCCATCTACGCGAGCCTGGCACTGGCGCTCGTCCTCATCTACCGCTCGACGCACGTCATCAACTTCGCTCAGGGCGAGATGGGGATGTTCTCGACTTACATCGCGTGGGCGTTGATCACGAACCACGGCTGGTCGTATTGGCCGGCGTTCGTGTTCACGCTCGCGATCTCGTTCCTCGGCGGCTTCGCCATCCACGAGACCGTGATCCGGCCGCTGCACCGCGCCGGCGAGTTGACGGTCGTGATGGCGACGATCGCGTTGCTGGTCATCCTCAACGGCCTCGCGAGCTGGATCTGGCAGCCGGACGAGAAGATCCTGGCGTCGCCGCTGATCGGCGGGACCTGGGCGGTCGGGAGTATCGCGATCCCGCAGCAATCGGTCTACGACCTGATCATCGTGCTCGTGTGCGTGACCGCCCTGTGGCTGCTCTTCAGGTACACGAAGCTCGGGCTCGCGCTGCGCGCATCGGCCGTCGACCCGTCCGCCAGCAGGCTGCTCGGCGTGCGGGTGCCGTGGATGCTCTCGATCGGCTGGGGTTTCGCCGCCATCCTCTCGGCCGTCGCGGGAATGCTCGCCGCCTCGGCGCAATTCATCTTCACACCCGGGTTCATGCAGGTGACCATCATTTACGCGTTCGCCGCGGCCATCCTCGGCGGGCTCGAGAGCCCGGTCGGCGCCGTGATCGGCGGGCTCACGCTCGGTGTCACGATCAACCTGCTCGGTACCTACTTCCCCGGCCAGATCTCACCCGACCTGCGGCTACCCGTCGCGCTGGCGCTTCTGCTGCTCGTACTCGTCTTCCGCCCCGCCGGTCTCTTCGGGCGAACGGTCGTGAGCCGCGTTTGATCACGCGTCGTTTGCTCGCCGGCCTGCTGGCGACCCTCTTCGCGGCGGTTGTGATCCTCGTGTTGCCGCTCTTCCTCAGCGACACGCACGAGTACAGGTTCGCGTTCGTGGCGACGTTCTTCATCGCCGCGCTCGGGCTACAGATCCTGACCGGGTACGCAGGACTCATCTCGCTCGGCCAGAGCGGCTTCATGCTCATCGGCGCCTATACCACGACGATCCTGACCGTCGACCACGGCTGGAACGACCTGGCGACGATCCCGGTCGCCGGATTGCTGGCCGGCATTGCCGGCTTTCTCTTCGGCTTCCCCGCGCTCCGCCTGCGCGGCGCGTACCTCGCGCTCGCGACGTTCGCGATCCCGATCGCGCTGATCGCACTCGCGAAGAAGTACTCCGGCTTCACCGGCGGCGGCGGCGGAAAGAACCTGACGAACGTGCTCACGGGTCACGAGGCGTACGTAACGACGTGGCCGATCGCAGGCGTGATGTTTGTGCTCGCATGGCTGTTGCTCCTGGGCAAGCTGGGGCGCTCGTTTCGAACGATCCGCGAGTCGGAGATCGCGGCCGTCTCGTCCGGCGTCAACCTGACGGTGACGAAGACGCTCGCATTCGGGATCTCGGCGCTCTTCGCCGGTATCGCCGGCTCCCTCTATGCGATCGTCATCGGGTTCGTCAACCCGGACACGTTTTCGATCAACCTTTCGCTCCTGCTCCTGATCGGCGTCGTGGTCGGCGGACTCGGCTCGCTGGTCGGCGTCATCTTCGGGGCTTTGTTCATCGAGTACGTGCCCCTCTACGCGCCGGACATCCTGACCTGGGCGGAAAAGCCGTTCGGGTCGCCCCTCGATCCGCAGCGCGCCGGCGCAGGTGCGGCCGTGTACGGCTTCGTCCTTCTGCTGGTGCTTTTTCTCGCGCCGTACGGAGTCGCGGGACTTCTCAGACGCGCTTACAAATCTCTCGCACGGTCGTCTTATACTCACTGAGGCCGCGGAGGACCCGCGGATATTCCTGCTCTAAAGGAGAAAGTATGACGAGAAGGTTCGGCCTGCTTGCTGCCATGCTCGTGGCGGCGGCGGTGACATGCGTCACCGCGCTTGCGGGCTCCCAGGCGTCACCCGGCGTCACGAACACGAAGTTCGTGATCGGCGGAACCTTTCCGCTGAGCGGCCCGGCCGCGTATTACGCGCCGATCCCCGTAGGCATGAAGGTCTACTTCACCTATATCAACACACGCCGCGGTGCGGATCACAAGCGCGGCGTCAGCGGCAGGCAGATCGTGTGGAAGTACTACGACGACGGGTACAACCCCGCGAACACCGCGCAGCAGACGCGCAAGCTGGTCGAGGAGGACAAGGTCTTCGCGACCTTCGGCGCTCTCGGCACCGAGCCGCAACAGGCGGTGGTCGACTACATGAACGATCGCAAGGTGCCGCAACTGCTCGTCTCCACGGGTGCGACGGAGTTCGGAGCCAGGTACCGGGAGCGGCCGGAGACGATTGGCTGGCAGCCGGACTACTTCGCCGAGGGAAGGATCTACGGCAAGTACGCCGCCCAGAACTGGGGTACGAAGAAGATCGCCGTCCTCTACCAGAACGACGACTACGGCAAGAACTACCTCGAAGGTCTCAAAAACGGCCTCGGGGCGAAGTCGTCGAACGTCGTGAGAGAGGTGAGTTTCGGGGCCACCGACGCGAGCGTCGCTTCGCAGGTCGTCGCGGCGCGCCAGTCGGGCGCCGAGGTTGTCGCGATCTTCGGGACTCCGAGCCCGACGGTCAAGATCTACGCGACGATGAAGGCGATCAACTACAAGCCCGAGCAGGTGATCCTCAACTCCGTCTCGGCGAACGACTATGTCATGGGGCTCGCTCTCGCCAACTCCAATGCGGCGACCCTCGACGGCTCGATCAGCACGGCGTATCTCCTCAACTCGAACGACCCGAAGTACGCGAACAACGCGTTCGTGAAGCTTTACAAGGCGCAGATGGCGAAGTGGGCGCCGAGTGCGGATGCGAAGAACACGTTCTACTACTACGGCTTCGCGAAGGCCTACGACGTCGTGAAGCTGCTCCAGGCGACGGGCAAGAATCCAACCCGCGCCAAGCTTCTCAATGCCGTCCGGCACATGAACTGGACGAACCCGGGCACGCTCAAAGGCGTCAAGGTGACGACCAGTGCGACAGACCCGTTCCCGATCTCGCAGGTGAAGATCATCAAGTACGACGGCAACGCCAAGATCTGGAGTGAAGTCGGGGCACTGATCAACGGCCGCGGCGGCAACTAGATCGCGGCTCGACAGCGCGCAGCGAAGGGCCGGGCAACCGGCCCTTCTTTTCCGTTCGGAATCTTCTGGACTTCGAACGTTGATCAGGTGAAGGCGCTCTCGCCAGTAAGGGCGCGGCCGATGATCAGCTTCTGGATCTGGCTCGTGCCCTCGTAGAGGGTCGTCACGCGAGCGTCGCGGAGGTATTTGCCGACGGGATACTCGTCGACGTAGCCGTAGCCGCCGAAGACCTGCACGGCGCTGTTCGCCGCGCGCACGGCTACCTCGCTCGCGTACAGCTTCGCGACCGACGACTCGAGCGTGTGCTTCACGTGCGCGTCGGCGAGC
>JBKPRX010000084.1:0-5884 GCA_046734795.1 Actinomycetota bacterium | reverse complement strand
GGTGCCTACCACCAGCGGCGAGATCGACGTCGACGACCTCGGCGTCGTCCTCATGCACGAGCACGTCATCATCCGGACCGAGATCCTGGCGTGGCACGGCAACTGGCCTCACTGGCAGGGCTACGACGCAGAGGCGGAGTTTGCCGACGCCCGCGAGCGGCTCACGAAGCTGAAGCAGGCAGGCGTCGACACGATCCTGGACATGACAGTGCCCGGACTAGGACGCGATCCGGAGCTCGTCGCGAGGATCGTCGACGGCACCGGTCTCAACGTCATGTTCGCGACCGGCATCTACACGTACAACGAGCTGCCGTTCCCGTTCCACTACCACGGGCCGGGGAAGGTCTTCGACGACGGTGATGCCCCGCTCGACGCGCTCTTCGAGCGCGACGTAACGGTCGGAATCGCGAACACCGGCATCAAGGCGGCGGTGCTGAAGATCGTCACCGATGCACAAGGGATGACTGAAGACGTCGAGCGCGTGGCGCGTTCGATTGCGCGCGTCCATGTGAAGACCGGCACCGTCATCTGCACTCATACCCACGCGCAGACGCAGCAGGGCCTAGCGCAACAAAAGATCCTGATGGAGTACGGCGTGGACATGAACCGCGTGATGATCGGCCACTCGAACGAGACGACCGACCTCGAGTATCTCGAGCGGCTGATCGAGAACGGGACGTACGTCGGCTGGGACCGCTGCGGGATCGACTTCGTGGTGCCGCTCGACGACCAGCTCGACACGCTTGCAGAGCTCTGCAAGCGCGGCTACGCGGATCGGCTGATGCTCTCGCACGACAAGGCGAGCTTCATCGACTGGTTCTCGAAGGAAGAGGTCGACACGCTGCTCCCGCGCTGGAACTACGCATACATCCACAACGGTGTGCTGCCGGGTCTGCGCGAGCGCGGCGTGAGCGACGACGACATCGAGCAGATCCTGATGCGGAACCCGCGCGACTTCTTCGCGCAGCAGGGAACGTACGAGATGGCGGCAACGGCGACGGGGGAGGCGACCAGTGGCGATCGCAGCGCCGTCTAGAGGCGCAAATCCGTTCGACGTCTCTGAGGTCGAAATCGACGAGAACGGCGTTCGTCGTTTCAAGAACCTCCACTCGTCGATCGTCGCGATGTTCCGCGAGAGCGTCGAGCGCGATCCCGACGCGGAGGCGCTGGCCGAAGTCGACGGCGATCGGGTCAGCTACCAAGAGCTGTGGGATCGCGGTGCCCGCGTCGCCGGCGGGCTGCGCAAGGAGGGCATCTCTCCCGGCGACCGGGTCGCGATCCGACTGCCGAACTGCAACGAGTGGCTCGTTGCGTTCTTCGGGATCCTCATGGCCGGCGGAGTCGTCGTGCCCGTGAACACGCGCTTCACGGACGCGGAAGCGCAGTACGTCCTCGACGACTCCGGTAGCTCGTACGTGTTCGTGCCCGGAACAGCATTGCCCGACGGCGAGCCGTACCTGCACGAAGGCGCGACGTTGAAGGACGTCGCGGCGATCTTCTATACGAGCGGCACGACCGGCTTTCCGAAGGGCGCGATGCACACGCACGAGAACGTGCTCGCGAACGTCGAGACCGCGCTACGCGTGGTCGACCTGCCGCGCGACCTCGGGCGCGACTACCGCACGCTCGTCGTGGTGCCGCTCTTCCACGTCACTGGCTGCCACAGCCAGTCGCTCGTGGCGCTGCGGCTCGGCGGCGGCGTCGTGATCGACGTCGGCTTCGACGGCCCGCGGATGATCCGCACGATCGTCGACGAGCGGATCACCGGCTGCATCGCCGTGCCGGCGATCTACTACTACATCCTCAACCATCCGGACTTCACGCCCGAGAAGGTCGCAGGCGTGCGTTGGGCGACCTACGGCGGAGCTCCGATCGCGCCCGCGCTCGTCCACCAGATCATGGAGAAGTTCGAGAACGCGCGGGTCGGCAACGGCTTCGGGTTGACCGAGTCCACGTCGATCGCGACGTTCCTGCCGCACGAGTGGGCTCCGGATCACGCCGACACCGTTGGATTCGCTGCGCCGCACTGCGAGATCGCGATCGGTGATGCCGACCCGGAGACGGGCATCGGCGAGATCCTCATCCGCGGCCAGAACGTCTGCGCCGGCTACTGGAACAAGCCCGAAGCGACCACGAACACGTTCGTCGATCACTGGCTGCACACCGGCGACGTCGGTCGCGTGGACGACGAAGGCCTCGTCTACGTGATGGACCGGATCAAGGACATGGTCAATCGCGGCGGCGAGAACGTGTACTGCGTCGAGGTCGAGAACGCGCTGATCGGCGCGCCGGGCGTCGGCGAGGTGGCCGTCGTCGGCGTGCCGGACTCGATGATGGGCGAGAAGGTCGGCGCCGTGATCGTCCCGCTGCCCGGCCAGGCGGTCGATCCGGCAGCGGTAGTCGAGCATGCGCGGACGCAGATCGCCGACTTCAAGGTGCCGCAGTTCGTTGCGATTCGCGACGAGCCGCTGCCGCGCAATCCAAACGGGAAGGTGCTGAAGGGCCCCCTCCGCGAGCTCGACTTCGGCAAGCCACTCTTCTAATCGAGGAACGAACTCCGGCCGGGCAAGAGCGCGGTCTTGCCCGGCCTCGGTTCTTCGGAAACGGCGGCTGGATCTAACGAGACGCGGCCGACTGGGCGATCAGGTCCGCCTTCGCCACCACGACCTCGGCGGCGCGCGCGACAGCCGCGTCGATCATCGCGCCGTCGAACGTCGCTGCGCCCGCGCCCGCTTCCTCCGATTCGCGCATCGCGGTGATGAGAGCGCGTGCGCGCTCGACGTCGTCGGCCGGCGGCGAGAACGTCTCGTTCGCGGGTGCGATCTGTGCCGGATGGATCGCCCACTTGCCGCTGAAGCCGAGCACCGCGGCGCGGCGTGCCTCCTCGGTGTAGCCCTCGACGTCGCCGAAGTTCGCGTACGGCCCGTCGATCGCCTCGATGCCTGCGGCGCGCGCCGCCGCGACTACACGGCCGCGGGCGTAGTTCCAGCGATCGCCGGGGTACTCCGCGTGCAAGCTCATGCCGAGCGACGCGGAGAGGTCGCCGAACCCGAGAATGAGCGTCTCGAGCCGCGGGCTCGAGCGCGCGATCTCTTCGACGCACGCGAGCGCTTCCGCTTCTTCGATCAACACCTCGAGCGCGACGGGCGTCTTGCGCTTCGTCTTCCTCTCGACCTGCTCGAGGAGCGTCTCGACCCACCAGACGTCGCGTGGCGCCTTCACCTTCGGGACGATCAACACCTCGAGCTTGTCGCCCGTGCCGGTGACGACGTCGATCACGTCCTGGTATGCCCACTCCGTGCGGACGTCGTTGATGCGCACCGCGCGCGTGCGTGTGCCCCAGTCGATCTCGTTCAGCGCCTCGACGGCCTTCGCGCGCGCAGCGTCCTTCGCGTTCGGGGCAACCGCGTCCTCGAGGTCGAGGAAGACGAGGTCGGCAGCGCTGCGCGACGCGCTCTGGATCATTCGCTCCTCGCTTGCCGGCGTCGAGAGCTCGGATCGCCTCAATCGCACTGCCACGGCCGGACCCTATCGCTAGCCCAACGCGCCGGCCGCGTAGAGCGCGGCAATCTCTCCTGCGTCATAACCAGCTTCCGCGAGGACGTCGTCCGTGTGCTCGCCGAGGAGCGGTGCGCGGTGACGGACGCCGCTCGGCGTCTCCGTCAGCTTGATCGGCGTGCCCGCGATCGTCATTCGCTCGCGCGTTCCGGGATGCTCGACGTCGACGAGCATCTCTCGCGCGCGCGGGTGCGGATCGGCGAAGAGATCCTCGACGGAGTTCACAGGAGCGACCGGTACGTGGCCGCCGAGCACGGCGAGCACCTCGGCGCTCGTCCGCGCGCTCGTCCACGCCCCGACGAGCTCGCGCACCTCACGTGCATGACGCGCACGTGTGGGGCCGACCTTGAAGCGCTCGTCCTGCGCGAGCTCCGGCCGGCCGATCAGCTCGACGAGCGTCGCCCACTGCTTGTCGGCGGGGGCGGCGATGCTGACCCAACCGTCGCTCGTCGCGAAGAGGTCGAACGGCGCAAGTAGCGGATGCCCGTTGCCTTCCGGGCGCGGCACCTCGCCGCCGAACGAGTACTGGTAGACGATCCGCTCGCACAGCGACAGGATCCCGTCGACCATCGAGACGTCGACGTACTGACCCTCGCCTGTGCGCTCGGCGTGATGCAACGCCGCGAGCACGCCGACGGCACAGAGCGTCGCGGGAAAGACGTCGCCGACGCCGGGCCCGGTCTTGACCGGCTTTCCGTCCTCGGTGCCGGTGATGCCCATCAAGCCGCCCCACGCCTGCGACGTCACGTCGTAGGCAGGCCACTGCGCGTACGGGCTCTCACCGGTGCGCGGGTCGCCGAAGCCGCGGACCGACGCGTAGACGAGCCGCGGGTTCCGCTCGTGCAGCGTCTCGTACGCGAGCCCGAGCCGTTCCATCACTCCCGGACGAAAGTTCTCGACGAGGACGTCCGCGCCCTCGGCGAGCTTCGTCAGCACGTCGCGCGCCGCTTCCGTCTTCAGGTCGAGGACGATGCTGCGCTTGTTGCGGTTGATCGACGCGAAGTAGCCGCCGAAGGCCTTCAGCTCGTCCCCGGGCGGGAAGGGCGGCGTTCGGCGCGTCGTGTCGCCGCCGGGCGGCTCGACCTTGACGACGTCCGCGCCGAGATCCGCGAGGAGCATCGTGCAATACGGCCCCGCAAGCATCCGCGTCAGGTCGAGCACGCGGACGTCCGCGAGCGGACCCTCAGCCGGCATTCCAGTGACTGCGCCGCTTGACGAGAACCGTGCGCGTGCCTTCGAAGACGACCTCGTCGCGCTGGTTCACGCCGAAGTGGCGGAACGTCACGACGCCTGCGTCGTCGCGATCCGCGTCGTCCTTCGCCAGCACTTCGCTCAGTGCGTAGAGCGTGTCGCCGAGCACGACTGGGCGTCGGAGCCGGATCCCGTCGAGGCCGAGCTCCGCGAGCGCCTGTTCCGCGGTGTCCTGCGTCGCGAGGCCGATCACGAGCGCGGTCGTGATCCCCCCGAAGTTCACACGCTGCCCGCCGAAGTCGCGGCCGATCATCGAGTGCTCGTTGAAGTGGGCCTGCGCAGTGTTCATCACGAGGTTGCAGAGGATCGCGACCTCGAAGTCGGTCACGGTCTTGCCGCGCGAGTGGCGGTAACGATCGCCGACCTCGAAGTCCTCGAAGTACGCGGCGTTCGGAACGAGCTGCTGCATGCTCATGACACGCGGCCGAGCAACCGGTCGGAGATGATCCGCCGCTGGATCTCGGAGGTGCCTTCGAAGATCGTCGTCAGCCGCGCGTCGCGCCAGTAGCGCTCCACCGCGTGCTCGGTCGTGTAGCCGTTGCCACCGTGGATTTGCAGTGCGTCGCCGGTGACGCGGACCGCCATCTCCGTCGCGAAGAGCTTCGCCATCGCCGCCTCGCGGTCGCCGACGTCGCCGTCGTCGAGCTTCTGCGCTGCGTACTGCCAGAGCTGCCGCGCGGCCTCGACTTGCGCGGCCATGTCGGCGAGCTTGAAGCGGATCGCCTGGAAGTCGCCAATCGGCCGGCCGAACTGTCGTCGGTCCTGCACGTACGCGAGCGAGTCCTCGAGCGCGCCTCGGGCGAGGCCGACCGCACGCGCTGCGGTGTGACACCGCGCGACGTTCAATCCGGTGACGGCGCGATGAAAGCCGCGCCCCTCTCCTTCGCCGGCCGCGCCTCCGCCGTCCCCGCGCGGCCGCGTGCTGCGCGTCTGGAGGATCGCGTCGCCGGGGATGCGCAGGTCGTCGAACACGAGGTTCCACGTCGTCATCCCGAAGTAGCCGATCTTGTCGATCGGCTCGCCCGTCAGACCCTCCGGAAACGAGTCGCGCGCCTTCTCGACGAGGAACGTCTCG
>JBKPRX010000083.1:0-4896 GCA_046734795.1 Actinomycetota bacterium | reverse complement strand
GTCCAGTCCGCGCTGCCGGGGCAAGAAGACGATTGGCCGTTCGAGTCCGATTTCTGGACGGACGTCACGAATCTCGGCGAGCGCGAGTACTACCCGCGAACGCTCGAACATTGATGGAGAACCGCCCGCTCGGCGCTTCCGGAATCTCGGTCTCAGCCCTGTCGCTCGGCTCGTGGCGCACATTCGAACGCATCCCGGCAGAGCAAGGCGTCGCAGTCATGCGCGCGGCGCGCGAGGCCGGAATCGACTTTCTCGATGACGCGCGCTACAACGACGAGACGGGCAGCGCCCCGATTCCGACCGGCTGGTCAGAGGTCGTCTTCGGCGAGCGGTTTCGAGCGGCAGGTTGGAACCGCGACGACGTCACCGTCGCGAACAAGCTCTGGTGGGAGTTCTGGCCGGACGAGTCGGCGCTGCAGGAGATCGACGGCTCGCTCGGGCGCATGGAGTTCGACTATCTCGACGTCATCTATGCGGAGCGGCCACCCTCCGAGCTCTCGCTCGCTGAGCTCGTTGCGCAGGTCGGCTCGGTGCTCGCTGCGGGAAAAGCGCGTGCGTGGGGTGTCCTCAACTGGCCGGCCGCGCAGATCGCGGAGGCCGCGCGACTCGCCGACGAGCAAGGCGTCGCACGACCGTGCGCGGCACAGCTTGCGTACAACGTCGTCTGGCGCTCGCCTGTCGAAGACGGCGAGACCGCGAAGGTGCTCGAAGACACGCAGGTCGCAGTCGTCGCGTCTGCAGTGCTCGCGTTCGGTGCTCTGACCGGCAAGTACGCGCGCGGCTCAGGCGGCAGGATCGAGAACGACCTGGAAAGCGAGCGCTTCGCGCCTGCGGTCGCCGCCGCCGAGAAGCTGCGTTCGATCGCGGGCCGACTGGGCGCGACACCTGCTGCCGTCGCGCTCGCGTACGCGCTCGCCAATCCGCACGTCGCGACGGCGCTCTTCGGCGCGACTTCACCGCAGCAGGTGCGCGAGAACGTCGCTGCAGTCGAGCTCGTACTCGACGACGAGACGCTCGCAGAGTTGCGCGCGCTCTAAGCGCGCGACGAGAGGTTCGTTAGGTCGAAGTGCGGCAGTCCGCGCAGGTGCCGCTGACCTCGACCGTGTGCGCATCGACGATGAAGCCGTGTTGCGCGGCGAGACCTTCGAGCCACTCGTCGAGGTTGCAGTCGCCGAGCTCGATGACGCGATGGCACGTGCCGCAGACGAGGTGATGGTGGTGACCGGCGCTGCACAGCCGGTAGCAAGCTTCGCCCGGATGGTGCATGAGCGCGTCGACGACGCCTTCCTCGCTGAGCGCGGCCAGCGTGCGGTACACCGTCGCGAGGCCGATCGAAGCATTCCGTTCGTTCAGGCGCGAGTGGATCTCTTGTGCCGTCGCGTCGTTCGGCTCGGCTGCGAGGGCGTTGAGAACTGCCAAGCGCTGCCGCGTCGGCCGCAAGCCGTGCTGCTCGAGTAGCGCTTTGTGCTCGGTTTGCGCCGCTCCGGTCACAGTCCTCTAGGATACCCTCTGTGAGAACGAGAATCATTCTCGTCTTAGCGGCGGCATCGCTGCTCGTTGCGCTCGCGGCGGGTTGCGGCAGCGGCACCTCGGCGGCCGGGGACCGGAACGGGAAGCGAATCGTCGCGGCGTTCTATCCCCTCGCGTTTGCCGCCCAGGCGATTGCGGGCGCGCGAGACGACGTCGAGAACCTGACGCCCTCAGGCGCAGAGCCGCACGACCTCGAGGTCTCACCGAGTGATGTGCAGAAGATTCATGCCGCCGACCTCGTGCTCCTACTCGGGCACGGATTCCAACCACAACTCGAACGCGCCGCCGGCAGCGGCTCGAAGGTCTTGCTGCTCCTCGACACGCCGCGGCTACGCCGGTTCGGCGACGGGGACCCGCACGTTTGGCTCGATCCAATCCGCTACGCGCTGATCGTCAAGCGGATCGGTGTTGCGCTGCACGGCACGCGCGCGGCCGACCGGCTCGTGTCACGTCTGCGCGAGCTCGACGGCGAGTACAAACGCGGCCTCGCGAATTGCAAACGACGCGAGATCGTGACGAGCCACGCAGCATTCGCGTATCTCGCGCAGCGCTATGGCTTGCGGCAGATCGCGATTTCGGGACTCACGCCGGAGGCCGAGCCCTCGCCGCGCGACCTCGAGCGGGTGGTCGCGGTCGTTCGCAAGACGCATGCGACGACCGTGTTCTTCGAAACGCTCGTCTCGCCGCGAATCGCGGAGACTGTCGCGCGCGAGGCGCACGCGAAGACGGCGGCGCTGGACCCCATCGAAGGGCTCACGTCGGAGGAAGCGAAACGCGGCGCGGATTACTTCTCGCTGATGCGAACGAACCTCGCGACGCTGCGCGAAGCGCTCGGATGCCGCTAGCGGTCGGCCTCGAGCACGTCGACTTCGCCTATCCCGCGGGACCGGCGGTCCTTCGCGACGTCGACCTTCGGATCGCGCCAGGCGAGTTCGTCGCGATCGCCGGTCCGAACGGCGGCGGCAAGACGACGCTCCTGCGGATCGTGCTCGGCCTCGAGCAGCCGCGCGCCGGAACCGCGCGTCTCTTCGGCGAACCTGCCGATCGCTTCACAGGGCGCGCGCGAATCGCGTATCTCGCACAGCGCGCGGAGCTCGGGATCGAGTCGCCCGTCACGGTGCGCGAGCTCGTCGCCGCAGGCCGCGTTCCGCGCCGCGGGTTGCTCGGGCCGCTGCGTCCACGCGACCGTGCCATCGTCGAGGACGCGGTCGCGCGCGTCGGTCTCGCCGATCGGATCGCCGCGCCGCTTTCGACGCTCTCGGGCGGCCAGCAACAGCGCGCGTACATCGCGAAGGCGCTCGCCGGCGAGCCTGACCTGCTCGTTCTCGACGAGCCAACAGCCGGTGTCGACGTCGACGCGCAGGAAGCGCTCGCCTCGCTCCTCGAAGATCTTCACCGGGACATGGCGGTCACCATCCTCTTCGTCTCGCACGAGTTCGGCGCCGTCGAGCGGTTTGTCGAACGACTCGTGCTCGTCCGCGGCGGAATCGTCTTCGACGGTACGCCGTCGGCCTTGCCCGCAACCTGGCACGACCCATCGCATGTCCATCCTTGACGCCGACTTCATGCGGCTCGCGTTCGCGACGGGCGCGATCGTCGGCGGGCTCGCGCCCGCAGTCGGCTTCTTCCTCGTGCAACGCCGGATGAGCCTCATCGGCGACGGCATCGGCCACGTCGCGTTCGCAGGCGTCGCCCTCGGATACCTGCTCGGCATCTCGCCGGTCGCGACGGCGCTCGTGGCGTCGGTGATCGGCGCCGTCGCGATCGAATGGCTGCGGACGCGCCATCGAGCGGCAGGCGACCAGGCACTCGCGCTCCTCTTCTACACAGGCATCGCCGCCGGCGTCGTTCTCATCTCGGCCGCGGGCGCGCTCAACGCGAACCTCTTCGCGTTTCTCTTCGGCTCGATCCTCACGGTGACGCGCGGCGACCTTCTGCTCGTCGCGATCTTGGGTGCGGCCGGCCTCGCCTTGGTGGCCGCCGCCTACCACGCTCTCGTCGCGACCGTGCTCGACGAAGAAGGCGCGCGTGTGAGCGGCGTTCCGGTCGGACTGCTCAACGTCCTCGTTGCTGCGCTCGCCGGAGTGACGATCGCAGTCTCGATGCGGATCGTCGGCATCCTCTTGATCGCCGCGCTGATGGTCTTGCCGGTGATCGCTGCGAGCCGCGTCGCGTGGAGCATCCGGTCGACGATCCTCCTTGCCATGGCAATCGGCGTCGGCTCGGTGCTCGTCGGCCTGACGATCTCCTACTACGGCGACCTCGCACCGGGCGGCGCGATCGTGCTGACGGCCGCCGGTTCGTTCGCGGTCGCGAGCGTCGTCGCCACCGTTCGGAGACAAGTCCCGTAGCGCGGCGGCAAGCTCAGACTTCTATCTCGCCCTCGAGATAGAAGACGCAGGCTCCGTCGAGCACGACGCGGTCGCCGACGACACGGCATCGCACCTCGCCGCCGCGCGGCGACGCTTGGAAGGCGCGGAACTCGGCCTTCCCGAGCCGCGCGGCCCAGAACGGTGCCAGCATGCAATGCGCACCGCCCGTCACGGGGTCCTCGGGGATTCCTTTCGCCGGCGCGAAGTAGCGGCTCACGAAGTCATACGGGCCCGTACCGCGGGCGGTCACGATCACGCCAGGCCGGTCGAGGCGTGCGACCGCCGCCAGGTCCGGCGCAAGCTCCTGCAACGCCTGCACGTCTTCCAGCACCGCCATGTAGTTGAAGCTGTTGACGAATACCTCGTGCGGCACAACGCCCAGCGCCTCGGTGAGCTCCGGCGGCGGCGCGATCGCCTCCGACGGTCGTCCTGGAAAGTCGAGCGTATAGCCGGTGGCCGAGCGCCTCACCGCGAGCTTCCCGCTCAGAGAGTGGAACACGACAACGTCGCGCTCGGGTTCCAACCGCTCCATCACGACCGCGGCACTCGCCAGCGTCGCATGTCCGCACAGCGGAACCTCGACGCTCGGGGTGAACCACCGCAGACGGTAGTCGTCGTCCTCCGGTACGAGGAACGCCGTCTCGGCGAGGTTGTTCTCGGCCGCGATCGCTCGCAGGAGACGGTCGTCGGGAAAGCGCGCCAACGGCACGACCGCTGCCGGATTGCCGGCGAACCTCTCGGTCGTGAACGCGTCGAGCTGGAAGATCTGCGCGCGCACCACGACATCCTGCTCGAAAGAACCCCGCCTACGACGTCGTGGGATCACTTGCGACGCGACGCGCGACTCGCGCGTGCGTCGGCAAGAAATTGCCGTGCGCGTCTACGCCGGAGCGGCTTCGAGCACGCTGAATCCTGCCGCCGTCGCCGTCTCGCCCCGCAGCCCGAATCCGCCCGCTTCGAACAACGCATCGAACTCCGGCAGCGTTCGCTCCCG
>JBKPRX010000082.1:0-7973 GCA_046734795.1 Actinomycetota bacterium | reverse complement strand
GCCGCATTGATCGGGGCGGGTCTCCTCCTCGGGGCAGCCGGCTCGGGCTTGACGCTCCGACGTTTCCTGCAGGTCTAGGCGCGCCGCCGATCCAAGGCTCGGTCACCGGCACCGTTAGACTCCTGTGCCGATGCGGCGAGTCTTGCTCGTACCCGCGCTCGGCGGACTTTTGGTCGCCGCGTTCGTGCTCGGGTACAAGGTCGCCTCGCAAGATCGCCGGCCGGTCGGGCCGCAGACGACAGTCGTCGACGCCGTTCGCGCCGAGCTCGCCGCGCGGTACTACCGGACGGTGCCGCCTGCGGTGCTCGGCCGTGGGAGCGTCAGCTCGATCCTCGCGGGCCTGCACGACCCGTACACCGAGTACCTCGACCGGTTCTCGTACAACCTTCTTCGGTCGCGACTCGGCGGTCACTACTTCGGAATCGGTGCGACGCTTGCGCCGGTGCCGAACGGACTGCGCGTCGTAGCGACGCAGCACGGTCCCGCTCGCGCCGCGGGCCTTCGCGCCGGCGACACGATCGTACGGATCGGTGGTGCGCCGGCGGCAAAGCTCGGTCCGACGGGCGCGTTCGCCCGCATCACCGGCCTGTCCGGAACGTTCGTCCGTCTCAACCTCGTTCGCGACAACCGGCCGCTCAACATCCGCGTACGCCGCAGCGAGATCGAGACGCCGTACGTGGCCTCGAGAATCGTCCGGCGCGGCGGCCAGACGTACGGGTACATCGCGGTTCTCTGGTTCGGCGAAGGCGTATCGGAGCGGGTTGCTGCAGAGCTTCGGCGCTTCCCGGCCCGGAGGCTCGACGGTGTCGTCCTCGACCTCCGCGACAACCCGGGCGGCCTGCTCACGGAGGCCGTGCGGACGAGCTCGTTCTTCCTGCGTGGCGGACCGGTCGTGACGCTCATCGGCGCGCACCAGCCGCGTCAGACGCTCCTTGCAGACGCACACAGCCTCGTCCCGCGGGTTCCGGTCGTCGTGCTCGTGAACCACGGGACCGCGAGCGCCGCCGAGGTGGTTGCGGCCGCGCTGCGCGATCACGAACGCGCCGTGCTCGTCGGTCAGCGCACGTTCGGCAAGGCGGTTGTCCAGTCCGTCACGCCGCTCTCGAATGGCGGAGCGCTCGCTCTGACGATTGCGCGCTACCTCACACCTGCCGGCCTCGATATCTCTCGGCACGGGATTGCACCGACGGTGCGCGCGTCCGATCGGCCCGCGACGCCGGCCGACGAAGGGCTGCAGGCCGCGATCCGAGTGCTCGGCCGCTCGTAGCGCCGCTACCGTAGGCGCGTGCCGCCGCGCCACAGGAAGACGCCGCCGCGACGAGGGCGACGCGGGGGCGGTCACGATCGCGAGCGCGCACAGCGAGGACGGAAGCACGTGTCGGAGCTGAACGTTTCGCTTCCGACGCGAACGGTCGAGCCGGAATCTGTGGTCGCTCATCTCGGGCCGACGAACTCGGGCAAGACGCACGACGCGCTCGACTTCCTCGCGAAGACAGGTCGAGGGATCTACGCGGCGCCGCTTCGCATGCTCGCGCAAGAAGCTCACCGGCGACTCGCTGATCGCCTCGGCCCCGGACGCGTCGGCCTCGTCACGGGCGAGGAGCGCGTCGACGAGAGTGCACCGATCGTCTGCTGCACGGCCGAGATGGCGCCGCTGCGAGATTCGCAAGGTCGTGGCGACGTCCTGGTGCTCGACGAGGTGCAGTGGGCCGAGGACGAGGAGCGCGGCTCGGCCTGGACGAGGCTTCTCCTCGGCGCCGAGTACCGGCACATCCTGCTACTCGGCGCGCTCGAGGCGCTACCGCTCGTCGAGCACGCCTTCCCGGAGGCCGAGATCAAGTTCTTCGAGCGCAAGAACCCGCTCGAGTGGATCGGCGGCCGCTCGCTCGACGGACTGCGTCCGGGGACGGTCGTCGTCGCCTTCAGCCGCAAGGCGGTGCTCGCGCTCGCCGGTGAGGCGAATGCAAGGCAGCCGGGTCGCGTCGCCGCGCTCTACGGTGCGATGCCGCTCGCGTCGCGGCGCGTCGAGATCGACCGATTCCTCGCAGGCGAAGCAGCCGTCTGCGTCGCGACAGACGTCCTCGGCCACGGCGTGAACCTTCCGTGCGAGACGCTGCTCTTCGCGGAGACGACGAAGTTCGACGGCGAGGCTCGGCGGCCGCTCGAAACGTGGGAGATTGCGCAGATCGCCGGTCGGGCCGGCCGCTTCGGCTTCCATGAGCGCGGGCATGTCGGCGTCCTCACCGGCGTCGACTGGGCGCGACCCGATCCCCGACTCGTGCGCGCCGCGTTGACGCCGACGGTCGAGCTCGCCGGCGGCCACCTCGGCTACCGCATCGTCGACACCGGTCGGCTCCGTCCGCAGCTCGCCGACCTGAACGTCACGCGTCCACAGGAGCTTGCGCCCGCGCTGCGCGCCTGGCGCGACGCTGCGCTCTCCTACTGGGGCGCGGCGAGCTGGCTGACGGTCGAGTCGATCACGCCGCTCCTCGTCCGGCTCGACGTCGTTCTCGAGGCGCTTCGCGTTCATCGCCGCAGGCTCACGCTCGAGGCGGTCTGGCGGCTTCTGAACGCGCCGATCGACGAAGACGACTCCGAGCTGCTCGCGGTTCTCGCCGCCGCGCTCGCCGGCGAGTCCGGCTCGGAGGAGATCCTCGGCTGGCTTCTCGACCCGCATCGGCTCCAAGACGCCGGGCTCGAAGACGCCGAAGCTGCCGGACGGCACGCGGCGATCTTGCGTTGGTTCGCGCTCCAGTTCCCGCAGGTGGCGACCGTGACTGTCGAGCGTGCGGCGGCGCTCGAGGCGGCAGCCGCCGAAGCTGTCGTCGCGCACCTGCACGCAGAGATCGCGAAACCGTCGATCGGCCGCTGTCGCTCGTGCGGCGCACCGACCGCGCCGTGGGCGACGCTGTGCGACCGCTGCTTCATGGCGCGCGGCTACCGCGCGCGGCCTCGACGCTGAGCTGCGCGCTCGCGGATTAGGCGGCGCCGCTCGCGGGTACCCGCGCACGCGTCCCGTCCCTCTCCGAAAGGACGAAGCCGTGGCAGAACTGACGAATCTCGAGGAAAAGCTCGCCGAGGTGACCGGGCTCGCGATGGCGGCCCGCGTCGCCGGCAGCGAGGTGCAGAAGCTCACGAAACGCGAGAACGACGACTTGGCGTCGGCGCTCCAGCGGATGGCGGAAGAAGCTGCGCAGACCGAAAAACGCTGCAAGGACCTCGCCGGCACGTTCAAGGGAAAGAAGACGGCGATCCTCGAGGAGGCGCGCGACGTGAAGGATCGCGCGACCGAGATGATGGAGACCTACCTCGACGACGATGCGGACGCCCTCGACGGCTTCGAGTTTCTGACGATGGCAGAGGCGGCCGAGGTTGGTCACTGGGCCGTGCTCGAGGAGCTGAACGCTCGCGCTGGCAATCGCGACCTCGCCGAGCTGATCGACTGGGTGAAGCCGATCCAGGAGCGTCACTTCCAGGAGGTGCTTCAGGGTGCGCGCACGCTCGCAGCCGAGGAAGACCCGGAAGAGACGAGCTGACCGAGAGGACCGTCCAGGTCTGACCCGGCGTTGCGGGTCAGACCTGGACCTTGGCCGAAGGCCTACTTGCGGCGGACGAGCCTGTAGATCCGCGAGGCGCGGCCGGGTTTCGTCCGCGGCGGCTCGGTCTTCGTCGTCAGTGCGAGCGCGACTTCGCCGGCGCCGACGAGCGTGTGCGGCAGCCAGTGCAGGACACCGCGCTTGCGTGCGCCGGTCGCCCACGGGATGGCTGCGAGCGTGGCGCCGCTCAATGCGTCGAGCGCGAGGTGAACGCGCATCGGAATCACGTTCTTCAGGCTCAGCTCGTAGTCGGTCAGGTTCGAGTACACCGCGGCAGCAGTTCCGGCTGCGCGCGGCGCGATGCCCTCGGGGCTCCGGCGCGGGAGCCGGAAGAGCTCGGGCGCAAGGATCAGCACCGGTCCGACGACGTGGTCGACGGCGCTGTGGACATTGGTTGGAACGACACGCAATCTCATCTCCACCTCCAGGTCGAGGCCTTTCTAGGACAACGAACGAGGCGCGGAGACGGTCGCGGCGTCAGGACCGCGGGTGCCAGGCCGAGTCGAGCCGTTCCAGGAGCAGCTGTCTCGCACCCTCGAGCGGGATTCGCTCCTGGGCCAGCGAGTCGCGGTCGCGGATCGTGATCGTGCCGTCGGCGAGCGTGTCGTGGTCGATCGTGAACGCCCACGGCGTGCCGATCTCGTCCTGCCGGCGGTAGCGCTTGCCAATTGCCGCCGACTGGTCGTACTCGACCACGGCAATGCCGCGGAGCTCCTCGTACAAGCCGCGCGCCTTCTCGACGAGCGCCGCGTCGTTCCCGACGAGCGGCAGCACCGCCGCCTTCACCGGCGCGATCCGCGGATGGAGACGTAACACGGTCCGCGGCCGTTCCTCGACGACCTCCTCGTCATAGGCGTCGACGAGAAACGCGAGCATCGCGCGGTTCGCTCCGGCGGCCGGCTCGATCACGTGCGGGACGTACCGCTCGTCCTGGCCGACCCATTCGAGCTTCTGGCCAGAGCGCTCGGTGTGTTGCGTCAGGTCGAAGTCGCCGCGGTTCGCGATGCCTTCGAGCTCCGACCAGCCGATCGGGAAGAGGTATTCGATGTCGCTCGTACCGCTCGAGTAATGCGACAGCTCGTCGGCGTCGTGTGGCCGGACGCGCAGATGCGACTCGCGTACGCCGAGCTCGACGTACCAACGTCGTCGTTCCTCGATCCAGTACTCGTACCACTGCTGCGCTTCCTGCGGCGGCACGAAGAACTCCATCTCCATCTGTTCGAACTCGCGTGTGCGGAAGAGGAAGTTCCCGGGCGTGATCTCGTTGCGAAAGCTCTTGCCGATCTGCGCGATTCCGAACGGCGGTTTTACGCGCAGCGACGACGTGACGTTCTTGAAGTTGATGAAGATGCCTTGCGCCGTCTCGGGCCGCAGGTATGCGCGCGCTGCGTCATCGCGCACCGGGCCGACGTACGTCTCGAACATCAGATTGAACTCGCGCGCCTCGGTGAGGTCGCAGTCGTCGGTCTCGCCCGGATGCTTCGACGGCTTCCGCCCGCACGCGCTCTGATCGAGGTGGTCCGCGCGGAAACGCAGCTTGCACGTGCGGCAGTCGACGAGCGGATCCGAGAAGCCGCCGATGTGACCGGACGCAACCCAAACCTCCGGGTGGAGGATGATCGCCGAGTCGAGCGCGACGATGTCGTCGCGTTCCTGAATCATCGCGCGTTGCCAGGCGGCCTTGACGTTGTCCTTCAGAAGGACGCCGTAGTGGCCGTAGTCGTACGAGGAGCCGAGGCCGCCGTAGATGTCCGACGAGGGGTAGACGAACGCACGCCTGCGGCAGAGTGCCGCGACCTTCTCGATCGTCGCCGTGCCTTCGTATGCCTCGAGCATGGGCGGGAGGCTAGCCGCGGAGCAACATCTGCGTGCAACGAAAGAGCGCCATAGTCTTTCCGTCGGGCGTCGTCACCGTCGCGTCCCACACCTGCGTCGTGCGGCCGCCGTGGACGAGCCGAGCCTCGCACCTGATCGTTCCGTCGCGGGTCGTCCGCATGAAGTTCGTCTTCAGCTCGATCGTCGTGAAGCCGCTGACGCCTTCGGGAAAGTTGATCACGCAGCCGTAGCCGCAGGCCGTGTCTGCAAGGGCGACGACCGCGGCCGCATGGAGGTACCCGTTACCCGCGAGGTGCTTTCTCTCGACGTCGAGCTTCGCGTGCACGACGCCGCCGCCCGCCGGAGACCGCTCGAGCTCGAACTCGATTCCGATCAGCTCGGGCAGCATGCCCTCGTTGTTCCGGATGACGTCGTGCAACTCCACGGCGCGACCCTACACTTCGGCGCGATGGCGAAGTCGCAGGGAGAGAAGCTGATCGTCGACAACCGCCGAGCGCGGCACGACTACGTGCTGCTCGAACGGTTCGAAGCAGGCATCGTGCTGAGCGGAACCGAGGTGAAGTCGCTTCGCCAGGGGCGCGCGACTCTCGGTCAGGCGTACGCGGAAGTGCGGGACGGCGAGCTGTGGCTCATCGGCTCGCACATCTCGGTCTACGACCAAGGCAACCGCGCAAACCACGACCCGGACCGCGCCCGCAAGCTCCTCCTGCACCGCAAGGAGATCGACTCGCTCTACGGCAAGGTGCGCGAGCGCGGCTTGACGCTCGTGCCGACGCGGCTCTACTGGAAGGATGGCCGCGCGAAGGTCGAGCTCGCCCTCGCACGCGGCAAGGAGCGAATCGACAAGCGCCGCGACCTCGCAGCACGCGACGCGAAGCGCCAGATCGAGCGGGCACTCAAGGCGCGACGGTGACGTGCTGAACTAGCGGGTTCCTCCGCCGAGGAGGCATTCGAGTCGGATCCTGGCGGAGTGCGGAACGTACCCGAGCGACTCGTCGAGATGGCGAATCGGGGCGTTGCGCTCCTCGTTCTGCGTGAGGAGCAGCTTGTAGCCGGCGTCCTTCGCTCAGCGAATTTGAGCGAGCTTCAGCGCACGCGCGATCCCGCGACGGCGCGCCGACGGCAGGACGCAGATCCTGCTCGTCGAGTCTCCGTCGCGCGTCGTCGCGACGAACGCGGAGCCGACCGGCGCATCGGCGGTTCGTGCGACAAGGGTGAGCGAGACGCGCATCACGGTTTCGACTTCCCGGAGCTCGGGGACGGTGCGCGGATCGCGCGGCCAGACCGCGTTCGCCACCTCGGCGAGCGCCGCGAAGTCGTCGTCGCTGCGCGCGACGTCGATTGAGAGGTCGCCGTCCACGGCGTCAGAAGCGGATGACGCTCCGGATGCCGTCCTGCGCTTCCATCAGCTCGAAGCCGCGGTTGACCTCGTCGAGTGTGAGCGTGTGCGAGACGAACGGCTCGACATCGAGCTCGCCGGCGAGCCAGCGGTCGACGAGCTGCGGGACGCCGTCGCGTCCTTTGACGCCGCCGAACGACGAGCCCGCGACGCGCCGGCCTGTGATGAGGAAGCGCGGGACGACGTTCAGCGTCTCGCCCTTGCCTGCGACGCCGCACATCGTTGCGAGGCCCCAACCCATCCGCGCGGACTCGACTGCCTGACGCATCACCTCGACGTTGCCGGTCGCCTCGAACGTGTAGTCGGCGCCGAAGCCGCCCGTTAGCTCGACGACCTGCTCGACGACGTGCGGGCCGCCGACGAGCGTCTCGGTCGCGCCCTGGCCGCGCGCAAGCTCGAGCCGTTCGTCCGAGAGATCAACGCAGACGATTCGCTCCGCACCCTGCAGGCGGCAGCCCGCGACCGCGCCGAGGCCGACCATTCCCGCGCCGAAGACGACGCACGTCGAGCCCGCGGCGACCTTCGCCGTGTTGATCGCCGCGCCGAGCCCAGTCGAGAGTCCGCACGCAAAGAGGCATGCGCGATCGAGCGACGCGTCGGGCGAGATCTTGGCGAGCGCGATCTCCGGCATGACCGTGTACTCCGCGAACGTCGACGTGCCCATGAAGTGGCGGATCGGCTCGCCGTCGCGCGACAGCCGCGTCGTACCGTCGGGCAGGTAGCCCTGGTTCTGCTGCTCGCGGATCGCAAGGCACAGATTCGTCCGCGGGTCGAGACAGTGGATGCACTCGCGGCACTGCGGCGAGAACAAGGTGACGACGTGATCGCCCGGCGCGAGCGACGTGACGCCGTCACCGACGCGCTCGACAACGCCTGCGCCTTCGTGGCCAAGGACGGCCGGTGCGTAACCGGATGGATCCGCTCCCGACGCCGTGTACAGATCCGTATGGCAAACGCCGCACGCTACGAGGCGCACGAGCACCTCGCCTGCCTTCGGCTCTGCGAGCTCGACCTCTTGCACTGCGAGCGGTGCTCCGAATCGCTCGAGAACGGCAGCGCGCATCTTCATGCGCCGGAGCCTAAAGGTCAGTGGAGCAGCAGGCCGACGGCTGCCGCGGCGGCGACGAGCGCCGGCTCGGGGA
>JBKPRX010000081.1:0-28272 GCA_046734795.1 Actinomycetota bacterium | reverse complement strand
GCTCCACGAGCTCGGGCACGTCGCGACGAACGCGCTTTCGGCGGAGACGATCCTCGCTCGCACCGGACGGCACCACTTCACCGGCGCGGTGCTCGGCCTCTTCGCGACCGCCGGGCGCGACGCAACCGTGCCGGCGGACTTCCACTGGTTCGAATACGCGCCGGGCTAGCCCAGCGCTGCTAGCTCCAGGCGCTTCCGTTCGCTCCGCACTCGAGCCAGTTGAGCTCGTCGGACGACAGCTCGATCGTCGCTGCAGCAATCGCCTGGTCGAGATGGGCCTCCGAAAGCGTGCCGACAACGGGACGGACGTAGTCGGGCTGGTGCAGGACGTACGCGAGCGCGATCGCAGACGCTGAAGTACCGAGGCGTTCGCCGAGCTCGCCCGCGCGCTGACGCCGCGCCCGATTGGCGTCGGTGTTCCAACTCGGGACGTCACGGCCGGCGAAGAACCCGATCGCGAGGCTCGACCATGCATGCAGCTCGACGTTCAGGTCGGCGATGGCGCCGAGCTCTTCCTTCGACACCGCGAGGCAACCGGGCCACGGTGCCGACGCCATCTCGGCGAGCGAGAAATGATTGCTGAAGACCGCGAGGTGATCCTCGCCGTTGCCATCCACGTATGCGCGGAGCTCGCGCACACGCGGGACGGTCCAGTTCGAGACGCCAAAGCTGCCGATGCGTTTTTCCGCGACCTGCTCGAGCAAAGCGTCGGCGAACGCCGCGACGGGCTGATCTGGGTCGTCACGATGAAGGACGAAGACATCGACGTAGTCGACGCCGAGAAGGCTCAGCGCCCGTTCGACCTCGGGGCCGACGAGATCCGGTGCGCAATCGGGCGGATGGCAGCCCTTCGCATAAAGGACGACGCCGTCGGACGAACCGCGAGAGCGCAACCACTTGCCCACGGCCTGCGCAGCTTCGCCGTCTCTGTAGACGTTCGCGACATCGAGAGCTCGCCCGCCGGCCGCGTAGAAGCGATCGAGCAACTTCGGTGCGACCGACGTGTTCGGCAGATCGACGCTTCCGTACACGAGCCGCGACCGGCGGGCGTTGCTCTCGGGTTCCTGCATCGCATGCCTCCTTTCGGCGGCTGCGCCCGCCGCACGCGGCACGCGGCGGGCGCAGCGTTGCCGTTCGCCGGCGTCTAGCCGGTCGTCGAGAACTGATAGATCGATGTCGTCTGGTAGGTCTGCCCGGGCCGGAGAACGGTCGACGGGAAGTTCGGCTTGTTCGGTGAATCCGGGAAGTGCTGCGTCTCGAGCGCGAGACCGTCACTCTGGCGGTACGTCTTGCCGCTGGTGCCGACGAGCGTTCCGTCGAGGAAGTTCCCGGAGTAGAACTGGATCCCCGGCTGATCCGTCAAGACCTCGAGCACACGGCCCGACTTCGGATCGGTGAGGCGTGCAGCGAGGATCATCGACTTGTCGTCGAAGCTGGGACGGTTGAGGACCCAGTTGTGGTCGTAGCCGCGTCCGAACAGGAGCTGCTGGAAGCTGTCTCGGATCCGTGCGCCGATAGCGGTCGGAGTAGTGAAGTCCATCGGCGTCCCAGCTACGGGATCGATTGCACCTGTCGGAATCAGCGTCGCGTCGACAGGCGTGTACCGCGACGCGTTCAGGTAGAGGATGTGGTCGTAGATCGTCCCCGACCCCTCGCCGCCGAGGTTCCAGTACGCGTGATTCGTCAGGTTGACGATCGTCGGCTTGTCGGTCGTCGCCTTGTAGTCCATCCGGATTTGATTGTTCTCGGTGAGCGTGTAGACGACCTCGGCGTTGAGCGTCCCCGGGTAACCCTGGTCGCCGTCGGGGCTCGTCAACGTCATCCGAAGCGCGACGAAGTTATGCCCCTGGATTGGAGTCGTCGCCCAGATGTGTTTGTCGAACCCGACGAAGCCGCCGTGCAAGGAGTTCGGCGGGTTGTTGATCGGCAGCTGGTACGTGACGCCGTCGAGCGTGAACCTCCCGAGCGCGATCCGGTTTGCGTACCGGCCGATGAGGGCGCCGAAGTACGGGCTGTTGTTGTGCACGTAGTCGTCCAGCTTGCTGAACCCGAGCGTGACATTCGCGAAGTGCCCCGAACGATCAGGAACCTTGACGGATTGGATGATCCCGCCGTAGGTCATGATCTTGACCTCCATCCCGTTGGAGTTCGTCAACGTGTAGAGGTCGACGGGCCCTTCGCTCGTAGAACCGAAAGGCTCCTTCGTAATCGAGAGTGCGGCCTTGGCATTGCTCTTCATCGTCGAGGCCAGTGCGCCGGTGAGCGCAACGGCGGCGGCGACGACCAAGCACACACTGATTGCTGCGGTTCTGCGGATGCGGTTCCGCATCGGATGTGCTTCCCCCCTTCATCGTTCGGACTTGCCGCAGCTCTGCGCTGAGTGGCGGCCGATCTCGGCCGCCTTGGCGTCCTATGCGATTCCCACCTCCTCTCCTGAGCGTTGCCGAATCTTTCGGAGGGTCTTCATCACACCGTCGCTATCGCGCCCGAAGACGTCGTGGAGGCGCACGTACTCGCGATACAGGTCGCCGTACACGGCGTGATGAGCGTCGACGGGCCTGTAGGTGCGGTCCGAGAGCTGCGCCATGTGCCTTGACGCGTCGACGATCGAGTCGTAGCCGCCGAGCTCCGCGCCGGCGGCGACGGCGGCAAACATGGCCGCGCCGAGCGCAGGCGTCTGGGTAGACGCCGCAACCGAGAAGTCGCGCCCACTCACGTCGGCGTAGATCTGCATGAGCAGCTCGTTCCGTTGCGGCAGCCCACCGCAGGCGACGATGTTGTCGACCGCGACGCCTGCAGCCTCGAAGGCGTCGATGATCACGCGCGTACCGAACGCGGTCGCCTCGATCAGCGCCCGATAGATCTCGTGCGCCTTCGTCGCGAGCGTGGCGCCGACGAGGAGTCCGCTCAGCTCCACGTCGACGAGGACGGAGCGATTCCCGTTCCACCAGTCGAGTGCGAGCAGGCCGCTCTCACCTGGATGGAGCTTCGCGGCGTCCTCCTCGAGGATGCGATGCACGTCGACGCCGGCAAGCCGTGCGCGCTCGTGGTACTCCGGCGGGACGGCGTGGTCGGCGAACCAGGCGTAGATGTCGCCGACGCCCGACTGGCCGGCCTCGTATCCGTACAGACCCGGTACGACGCCGTCCTCGACAACGCCGCACATCCCCTCGACGAATGCAAGCTCTTCGCCGAGCAGGATGTGGCAGTTGCTCGTCCCCATGATCACGACCATCGCGCCGGGCTCCGTGACCGTCGCCGCAGGCGCGGACGCGTGTGCGTCGACGTTCGCGACTGCGACCACCGTTCCGGCACGAAGTCCTGTGAGCGCGGACGCATGCTCCGTCAATAGGCCCGCACGCGAACCGATCGGGACGATCGACCGAGACATCTTTTCGTCGATCACGCGCTCGAACCGGGAATCGAGCGCAGCGAAGTAGTCGTTCGCGGGAAAGCCGTCGCGCTTCGACCAAATCGCTTTGTACCCGGCGGTGCAGTTGTTTCGCGTCTCGACGCCCGTCAGCTGCCACACGACCCAATCCGCGGCCTCGACCAGCCGGTCGGCACGCGCGTAGATGTCGGGCGCCTCGTCGAGGATCTGGAGCGCCTTCGCGAAGAACCACTCGGACGAGATCTTGCCCCCGTAGCGTCGAAGCCACGGCTCGCCGCGCTCGACTGCGAGCTCGTTGATCCGGTCGGCTTCGGGCTGCGCGGCGTGGTGCTTCCAAAGCTTGACCCACGCGTGCGGCTCGCCTCGCAGATCGTCGAGGACGCACAGCGGCGTTCCGTCGGCGGTGGTGGGAAGCATCGTGCACGCGGTGAAGTCGATGCCGATCCCGATCACGTCGTCGGCGTCGACGCCGGCTTCGGCGACCGCCGCCGGCACCGCGTGCTCGAAGGTCCGCAGATAGTCAGCGGGATCCTGGAGCGCCCAGTCCGGTTCGAGTTGCACATCGCTATGAGGCTCCGGTAGTCGCTCGTCGATCACGCCGTTCGCGTACGCGTAGACAGCGGTTGCGATCTCGCTTCCGTCGGCGACGTCGACGAGCACGGCTCGCCCCGATTCCGTTCCGAAGTCGACGCCGACGACGTAGCGCCGGCTGGTCATGCCGCGTCCCGCTGCGGCTCGATGACGACCTTCAGCGCTCGCCTCTGGCTCAGCATCTCGAACGCGTCCTGCCACTGCGAAAGCGCAAAGCGCGCGCTGACGAGCGAAGCGAGCTCGACACGATTCTCCTCGGCAACGCGAATCGCGCGTGGCAGATCGCTCGGCTTCATGCGTCGACACAGCGAGATCGTCAAGCCCTTCCGCCGCGCCACCGAGGCGGTGAAGGACGTTCGATCGTCTTCCGGTATGCCGACGAGGACGAGTCGGCCACCGGGCCGCAACGTGTTCAGCGCGGTCGCGACGGCGTCGTCGTCGCCGGCGACCTCGAACGCGACGTCGAGACCGGTCTCGGCGAAGCTACGCGGCAGGATCTCCATCCCTGCGCGTCGCGTCTGCACCGCGACGGTCGCACCGAATGCCTCGGCGGCCTCCACGCGATGAGCGAAAGGATCCGTCGCCACGATCGACAGCGCGCCTGCGTTACGCAGGAGCTGCACGATCAGGAGGCCGAGCGGTCCGCATCCGAAGACGCCGACTGCCGCTCCGGGCGTGACATGGCCGACGTCGAGTGCATGCAGCGCGACGCCGAGTGGCTCGAGGAGGGCCGCCTCCGCGTCGGTCACGTCGGCCGGAACGGGGAACGCAAGCCGGGCGGGCCACGTCATCGCGGTCCGCAGAGCGCCGTCGGTCGAGTGGCCGGCAAAACGACACGAGACACAGAGGTTCTCGTCGCCACGGCGGCACGGCGCACATCGACCGCACGCAATCGCGGGCTCGAGCGCCACCCGCTCGCCCGCTCGTTCACCTGCTGCGACGGTGCCGACGAACTCGTGTCCGAGGACGAGCGGCCGCGTGAGAACTGCGTCGCCGATGCCCGCGCCCGTGAACCAGTGCAGGTCCGAGCCGCAGAGACCGACGGCGGTCACATCGAGCAGAAGCTCGTCTTCTGCGGGCCGAGGTGCGGGCTCGTCGTGGAGGCGCAGGTCGCGCTTGTCGTGCAGGCGAAGCGTCATCATCGGGGCTGCCCGTAGTACGCCGCCGGCCCATGCTTGCGCGAGAAGTGGCGCTCGAGCAGATAATCGGCCACGGGTGACGCCTCCGCGTCCAACACGAGCGTGCGCAACGCGAGCTCTGCGACAACTTCGACCGCGATCGCGTTCTCGACCGCCTGCTCGACGTCTCGTCCCCAAGCAAAGGGACCGTGCGAGGCCACGAGCACCGCCGGGATCTCGAGCGGATCGAGCTCCGAACGCTCGAATCTCTCCACGATCACGTTGCCCGTCTGCTCCTCGTAGGCGCCTGTGATCTCGTCGTTCGCCAGCGGCCGCGTAACGGGGACCGCGCCGCGGAAATGGTCGGCATGCGTTGTTCCGAAGCAAGGAATCTCTCGGCGCGCCTGTGCCCATCCCGTCGCGGCCGACGAATGCGTGTGGGCGATGCCGCCGACACCCTCGAACCGCCGGTAGAGCACGGCGTGCGTCGGCGCGTCGGACGACGGTCGTCCTTCACCTGCGACGACGTCACCGGACTCCAGGTCGACAACCACGATCGTTTCCGGCCGCAGTTGCTCGTAGGGCACGCCGCTCGGCTTGATCGCCAGGACGCCGTTCGTTCGGTCGACGCCGCTGACGTTTCCGAAGGTGAGTGAAACGAGACCGGCCCGAACGAGCTCGAGGTTCGCGAGGCAGACGCGTTCGCAGAGCTCGGCGAAATCGGCCATCCGCTACAACCCGCCTGCCAGGTGGTAGTAGGCCTGGTTCCAGCGGAGCTCCTTCTTGAAGTCCGAGCTGGTCGTCCGCTCGTCGATGACGACGAGCTCAACGCCGGCCATCTCCGCGAAGTCGCCGACGATCTCCGTCGTCAGCACCTGGCTGAAGCTCGTGTGGTGCGGACCGCCCGCTTCCAGCCAGGCCTCGGCTGCGGTGGCGAGGTCCGGCTTCGGCTGCCAGACGGCGCGCGCGACCGGCAGGCGTGGCAGCTCCTTGTCGGGCGCGACGACCTCGACCTCGTTCAGGACCATTCGAAAGCGGCCGCCGAGGTCGAGCAGACCGATCGCGACCGCCGGCCCTGGCGACGCGGTGAACACGAGCCGCACGGGATCGGCGCGACCGCCGATCGAAAGCGGGTGGATCTCGCAGCTGGGCGTGCCGGCACTGATCGACGGACAGATCTCGAGCATGTGCGCGCCGAGGATCAAGCTGTCGCCCGGTGCGAGGTGGTACGTGTAGTCCTCCATGAACGACGTGCCGCCCTCGAGGCCGGCGCTCATGACCTTCGTGATGCGGACGAGGGCGGCGGTCTTCCAATCGCCCTCCGCCCCGAACCCGTAGCCGTCCGCCATCAGCCGCTGCACCGGCAATCCCGGCAGCTGCGCAAGCCCGTCGAGATCCTCGAACGTGTCGGTGAACGCTCGGAACGATCCGCCGTCGAGGAATGCGCGGAGCCCCGCCTCGATCCGCGCTGCCTCGCGTAGGGATTCGCGGCGCTCGCCTCCTCGCGCGAGCAGTGGCGCGATCGTGTACGCATCCTCGTACTCGGCAACGAGGCTGTCGATGCTCTCGTCGTCTACCTCGCCGATAGCGGCGACGAGCTCGGTGACGCCATAGCCGTTGACCGAGAAGCCGAACCTGAGCTGCGCCTCGACCTTGTCGCCTTCGGTGACCGCGACCTGCCGCATGTTGTCGCCGAAGCGAGCGACACGCAGCGAGCGAGCTTCGCGCAAGCCGCACGCGGCGCGCGTCCACGAGCCGACGCGGGCGAGCACGCTCGGGTCGCTCCAATGACCGACGACGGTCTTGCGTGGGTGACGCATTCGCGTCTCGAGAAAGCCGAACTCGCGATCGCCGTGGGCCGACTGGTTCAGGTTCATGAAGTCCATGTCGATCTCCGACCAGGGGAGATCGCGGTTGAACTGCGTGTGGAGGTGGAGGAGCGGCTTCTGGAGCGCGCTCAGTCCGGCGATCCACATCTTCGCCGGCGAGAAGGTGTGCATCCACGCGATCACGCCGACGCAGGCCTGCGCGCCGTTCGCCTCGAGGCAGAGGTCGCGGATCGACTCGGCGCTCCTCAGCACCGGCTTCGCGACGACGCGGACGGGAATCGCCTCCGCGTCGTCGAGCGCGCGCGCGAGCTCTTGCGCGTGCTCGCCGACCTGTTGCAGTGCTGTCTCGCCGTAGAGGTCTTGGCTCCCGGCGACGAACCACGCCTCGAGCTCGCCCAGCGGCTTCACGTCGACGCCTCGGGCGAGCGGTACTCGCTCGCGACGATCTCCGTCAGTTCGTCCACCGAAGTGTCGGAGGTCGGGCGATCGAACGTGATCACCCCGCCGCGGAGGAGATTGATGCGATCCGCGACTTCGAAGATGTGGATGAAGTTGTGGGCGATGACGATCATCGAGACATCACCTTGTTGCTTCAGGGCCTGGATCAGGTCGAGGATCTGTCGGCCTTCACGAGCACCCATCGCCGCGAGCGGCTCGTCGAGGAGCAGAACCTTCGCCCCCGAATGCACCGAGCGTGCAATCGCGATCGCCTGCCGCTGGCCTCCCGACAGCATCGCGACCTCTGAGCCGACGGAGCGCAACGTGCTGATCCCGATCCCGTCGATGTAGGCACGAGCACGCTTGCGCATCTCGCGGTTGTCGAGCCACCTGAGTGGACCGGCGCCATTCGTGAGCTCGCGCTTGAGAAAGATGTTGTGCGCGACGGACAGCGATGGCACGAGCGCGAGATCTTGGTAGACGGTGTCGATGCCGAGCGACCGCGCGTGGTCGACGGAGCGGATCGTCACCTCCTCGCCGTCGACGAAGATGGTGCCGCTGTCCGGATGGAGGAAGCCGGTAATGATCTTGATCAGCGTCGACTTGCCGGCGCCGTTGTCTCCCACGAGACCGAGGACCTCGCTTTTTCCCAGACGCATCGACACGTCGACGAGCGCGGTGACCGCGCCGAAGCTCTTCGACAAGTGCTCGACACGAATCGCGTCGCGCTGGCCGTCGTTCGTGCTCACTGGAGCTTCCCGAGGTTCCGCAGCCGCGCCACCTGGACGTTCGCGATCATCGCCGCGAGGATCGCCAACCCGGTAATCAGGTCGAACGTGAAGGCGCTGACGCCGATGATGTTGAGACCGGTACGCAGGATGATCAGCACCGCGACTCCGATGAAGCTGCCGATGACGGTGCCGACGCCACCGAAGAGCGACGTACCGCCGATCACGGCCCCGGCGACCGCGAGAAACATCAGATCGGGGCCACCTTGCAGCGGGACGATCGTCGTGACGCGAGTCGAGTCGACGATGCCGGCGAAGCCGGCGAGGAAGTTCGCGAGGATGAAGTTGCCGATCTTGATCCGGCGGACGTTGACGCCGCTCTCCGCCGCTCCCGTGAGGTTGCCGCCGGTTGCGAACGTCCACAGCCCCCAGCGCGTCATGCTGAGAATCCACTGAACGACGAACACGAGGCCGAGGGCCCAGAAGAACTCGGAGTTGAGCCAGAGCTTGTAGCTCTCGGGCTGCGACCCAAACACGTTCTTGAAGGTCTCGCCGCCGGGCATGAACTGCTGCGACCCGGCCACCAAGTGGAGCGTGATGCCGTTGAGCAAGAAGAGCATTCCGAGAGTCGTGATGAACGACGGCACGCCGAGATACGTGGTGATCACGCCGTTGATCAGGCCGACGCCACAGGCTGCGAGAAGCGCGATCGGGATGCCGACCCAGAGCGACAGGCCGTACTTGTCGGGATCGCACAGCCACCACGTGAGAGCCGGCGCGAACGCGAAGACGCGCCCGACGGCGAGGTCGATCTCGCCACAGATGAGCAACATCACCTCGCCGGCCGCGACGAGCGCGATCGGCGCCATCGACTCAGTGATGTTCTTGATGTTGTCGCCCTCGAGGAAGACGCTGTTCTTCACGTAGAAGAAGAGCGTCAGCCCGACGGCGACGATGAGGATGCTTGCCTCGCGGCGGCGAAGCAGCGCGCCGGCGACGCGCCAGCCGAAGCTGGCGCGTCGCTCAGTACTCGTAGCTTCCGCTACGGCCAACGCGGCGTTATGAGACCGGGAACTTCGCCTTCGACGACGATCCCTCGTACCGGCTCTTCGTCGTCAGGTACGGCTTGACGTTGTCCTTCGTCACGAACAAAAGACCCGTGTTCGTGTCGGACGGAGCCACGAGCCCGCTGGACAGCTTGTAGAAGTACAGCTGCACGACGGGCACGAAGCCCTGCAGGTACGGCTGCTGATCGATCGTGAAGTCGAGGAAGCCCTGGTTGATGAGCTTGAGCGTCCCGGGTAGGAGGTCGTAGCCGCCTCCCTTGACCTTCCCTTTCAGGCTGTGCTTCTGGATGATCTGGCCGACGCCTTGCGTATCGCCCGCGTCGACCGCGAACATCCCGGCGAGCTTCTTGTGCCCGAGATAGTACGAGTCGATCGCCGTTAGCTCCTTGCTCAGGTCGGCGTCGGTCGCAACGATCTTCGGATTGATCGGCTTACCGGACTGCTTGATCGCCGCGACGGCGCCGTCGATGCGCGGCTGGATGTTCAGCGCGCCGGGCGTGGCGATGAACAGCGCGACATCCCCCTTCGGCACGAGCGTCGCGATGCGCTGACCCATTGCAAAGCCCGACTCGTACAGAGCCTGGCCGATGTAGGCCATCCGCGCCTTCGGCCCGTTCCGGGCTCCGTCGGCGTTGTACGCAACAACCGGGATCCCCTTGGACAGGGCTCGCTTGATCGGCGCCTCGAATGCGGACTTGTCGACAACGCAAACAGCAATGCCGTCCGCCTTCGAGCTGATGGCGGCGTTGAAGGCGTTGAGCATCTCGCCGACATCCGCCTTCTGCGAGCCGCTCCACGTGTAGCTGACCTTCAGATTGGCTGCGGCGTCTGCAGCGCCGTACTGGGTCGGCACGAAGAACGGATTCGTCGTCACGTGGTTGATGAACGCGAACTTCCACTTCGGGTGATTTCCCGGAAGCCCGAGGCTCGCGTCCGAACTGCCAAACGCCGCTTCGGCACTGATGAGGCCCGGTACTGACAGCGCGGCGCCTCCCACCGCGATGCGGCGAAGGAGGGAAGCGCGGTCGATCGCCGGCCCCTCCACCTCTCCCGGACCCTCCTCGAGGATCTTCTCGTCCTCGCTATTCACGACCTCGACCTCCTTTGAGCCGTGGTGCAGAGCTGCGCCTCCGCTGCTGCGGGGTGTAACCCGCCGAGGAACGGCGCGCCGCCCTCGTTCCGACCAGCGTGGTGCACTTTGAGGAACAAGCCGCCCTGGTATACAACATTCGTATGGCTACTGCAACCGTATGCAGTCATTTGATTGCAGGACTCGCCGCCCCCCTCGCTCGTGCCGGTTTCCGGTGACGCCGCGTCGCGCAGGCAAGGCGGCCCGGCACCGGCCGGCGACGATGAAAGACATCGCAGCGGCCACCGGCGTCTCCCAGAGCACCGTGTCACGAGTCCTCAACCGGACACCCCTCGTGGTGCCGATCTCGAAGGAGACGCGCGAGCGCGTGCTGGCAGCCGCGGTCGAGCTCGCGTATCGCCCCAACCCGCACGCGCGAGGCCTGCGCGGAGCGCCGACGATGCTGCTCGGCGCAATTGTGCGCGACGTGACCGACCCGTTCTTCGCTCCCGGGATCGAGGCGCTGTCGGACGAGGCACGCCAGCGCGGCTACAGCGTCGTTCTCGGCCACGCCGGCCAGCGGGCGGACGAGGCGCTCGCGTTGGCGACGGTCCTGGAGGCGCGCCACTGCGATGCGATCGTGATCGCCGGCGACATGCGAAATCAGCCGCAGCTGCTCGCCGACCTCGAAGTCGTACACGTCCCGGTCGTCGCGGTGTGGGACGGCGCACAGCACGGCCGCTTCTCGAGCGTCAACGTCGACAACCGTCGCGGGATGGAGATGGCACTGAATCACCTCGCGCGCCTCGGCCACACGCGGATCGCGTTTGCCGGCAATCCCATGCTTGGAGACATCCAGGAGCGCCAGGCTGCATATGAGGACTACATATCGAGCGAGCGTCTCACGTCACACCGCAAGTACATCCAACACGTCCCCAACTCCTTCGAAGGAGGCGTCGCGGCGTTCGAGGCGCTGCTGCAACTCCGTGACCCGCCAACTGCTGTTGCCGCGGCAACCGATGTCCTTGCGATCGGCATGCTCCATTGCGCCTACGAACACGGGCTCGATGTTCCCGCCGACTTCTCCATCGTCGGTTTCGACGACATCCCGTTCGCCGCGATGACGACACCGCCGCTGTCGACGGTCCGCATGCCCGTGAAGAAGATGGCCAGGGCGGCGGTCGCGATGGCCATCGACGGTCGGGCACGCACGGGCACGGACGGCGCGAACGAGGTCCGCATCTTTCGTCCATCACTCGTCGTCCGGGGCTCAAGTGGGAAGCTCAGCCGTTAGCTGCCACGAAGCCGGTTCGTGGCGCTGCGAGCCGGCCGCCGGAACCGCGACGTCGATTCCCGGTGGCTGGAGCGAGCGCTCGGCGAAGGCGGACTCGACCTTTCGGCGCACTCGAGCCTCGTCCGCTTCGTCGACGAGCGCCAGGACGGAGCCGCCGAACCCGCCGCCGATCATCCGCGCGCCGAGCGCACCGCCCGCGTTGACGACCTCCACCGCAAGGTCGAGCTCTGTGCAGCTCACCTCGAAATCGTCGCGGAGCGACGCATGCGAGGCGTCGAGTAGCGCGCCGACATCGCGCAGCCGCGAATCCTCTAGCAGCCGAACCGTCTCGAGGACGCGCGCGTTCTCGGTGACGACGTGTCGAACTCGGCGCACGACCACAGGGTCGTCGAGCTGCGCGAGCGAAGCGTCGAGCTCCGCAACCTCGATGTCACGGAGCGCTGGTACCCCGAGCTGTAACGCCGCCGCCTCGCACGCACGCCTGCGGTCGGCGTACGCCGTCGAAGCGAGCGCATGACGGACGCGGGTGTCGATCAGCATCAGGATGCACCGACTTGCGGCCGGAGCGAGCGCCACTTGTCGCATCGCAAGTGTTCTCGTGTCGAGGAAGAGCGCGTGCTGAGCGACGCAGAACAGCGCCGCGAGCTGGTCCATGACGCCGGTAGGGACGCCGACGTACTCGTTTTCCGCTCGCTGGCAGGCGCGCGCAAGCTCGAGGCTCGAGACAGGGAGCGCCGAGAGCTCAGCGACAGCGGACGCAACCGCGCATTCCAGCGCGGCCGAGGACGAAACGCCGGCGCCGAGCGGCACATGTCCGTCGACGACGAGCTCGATGCCGGAGATGTCGCCGACCTCGCGGAGCGCCCAGACGACGCCGAAGGGATAGTCGAGCCAGCCGCCGCCCTTCGCAGCGGGCGTCAGCTCGGCGACGGCTGCCGCGCCGCTCGCGCCGGGCGCTTGAACCGAGTAGGCGACGACGTGGCCGTCCGTGCGTCGAGCCGCGGCGACGTAGACGCGCCGCGCAAGTGCGAAGGGCAGAACGAAGCCGTCGTTGTAGTCGGTGTGCTCGCCGATGAGGTTTGCGCGGCCGGGCGCCGACCAGACGGTCTCAGGCTCGCGTCCGGTCGCCTCGCGGAATCGTGCGACGACGTGCGCGACCGCGTGGTCCGGCTGGCTCGGGCGAAGCGGGCGCGGAGTCTCCACGAGCTGGACGTTCTACTACGCGGACGGTCCCCGCGTGTGGCGGCCCCAAGAGACGGAGGAGCGAGATGACGACGATCCGCAACGGTGACAGTTATTCCGACGCAGGGCGCCGGAGCGACGAATGGCTCGAGCGACGCGACCTCGACGGGTTCCTGCACCGATCGTGGCTCAAGTCGCAGGGCTTCTCGAACGACTCGTTCCGCGGTCGGCCGCTGATCGGGATCTGCAACTCCTGGAGCGAGCTCGTCAATTGCAACGTGCACCTGCGCGGGCTCGCGGACTCGGTGAAGCGCGGCGTCCTCCAAGCCGGAGGCTTCCCGTTGGAGTTTCCGGTCATGTCGCTCGGAGAGTCGCTGATGAAGCCGACGACGATGCTCTACCGGAACCTGATGGCCATGGACGTCGAGGAGTCGATCCGCTCGTATCCGCTCGACGGCGTTGTCCTGCTGACCGGCTGCGACAAGACGAACCCCGCTTCGATCATGGGCGCGGCGAGTGCGAACGTGCCGGCGGTCGTGCTCACCGGCGGCCCGATGTTGAACGGGCGCTGGCGCGGCGAGGAGATCGGTTCGTGCTCGGACTGCTGGCACTACCACGAGGAGCTCCGCGCCGGCCGGATCACGGAGCGCCAGTTCGACGAGATCGAAAACGGGATGTCGCGCTCGAACGGCCACTGCATGACGATGGGGACGGCCTCGACAATGGCGTGCGTGACAGAGGCCCTGGGCCTCTGCCTGCCCGGCACAGCCGCGATCCCCGCGGTCGACTCGCGCCGCAAAGCGGCCGCGGAGGCGACCGGCCGCACGATCGTCGAGCTCGTCGAGCGCGGAATCCGGCCGTCGGACATCCTGACGCGCGAGGCGTTCGAGAACGCGATCCGTGCCCTGCACGCCGTCTCCGGCTCGACGAACGCGATCTTGCACCTGATCGCGTACGCCGGCCGGCTCGGGCTGGAGCTGCCTCTACAGCTTTTCGACGAGCTCTCGGAGACGACACCGTGGCTCGTCAACCTGAAGCCGTCAGGCGAGCGGCTGATGGAGGACTTCTTCTACGCGGGCGGGCTGCCCGCGGTGCTGAACGAGATCCGCGACCTCCTCCACCTCGACGCCCTGACCGTCTCCGGGCAGACGCTCGAGGCGAACATCGCCGGCGCCGAGATCATCGACGAGTCGGTGATCGCGCCGGCTTCGCGGCCGCTCGGCGAAAGCGGCGCGCTGAAGGTGCTGCACGGGTCGCTTTGCCCGGACGGCGCAGTGATCAAGGTCTCGGCAGCCGATCCCAAGCTGCTTCGGCACGAAGGACGTGCGGTTGTGTTCGAGGACATTCACGACCTCGCGGCGCGCGTCGACGATCCAGAGCTCGACATCGACGCGTCGTGCGTGATGGTGTTGCGGAACGGCGGCCCGGTCGGCGCCCCGGGGATGCCCGAGTGGGGGCACTTGCCCATCCCTGCCAAGCTCCTCAAGCAGGGAGTGACAGACCTCGTCCGGATCAGCGACGCCCGCATGAGCGGAACGTCGTACGGCGCAGTCGTGCTGCACGTTGCACCCGAGTCCGCGGTCGGCGGGCCGCTCGCGCTCGTCGAGAACGGCGACCTGATCCGGCTCGACGTCGAGGAGCGGCGGCTCGACCTTCTTGTCGGCGATGCCGACCTCGAGCGCCGACGCAGCGAATGGCAACCGCCGACGCGGAAAGACACGCGCGGCTACCGAGCCTTGTACGAGGACCGCGTTCTGCAGGCGAACGAGGGCTGCGACTTCGACTTCCTCCGCGGTCGCTCGCCGGTCGTCGCCGACGCGGTGACCTACCTGTGAAGGTCCTCGTCACCGGTGCGCACGGAAAGGTCGGCCGCTCGCTCGTGCCCGCCTTGATGCAGGCGGGCCACGAGGTACGGGCGACAGACTTGACCCGGCCGCAGTGGGACCGCGTCGACGATCCGCGCCAAGCGGAGGACTACGTGCAGGCCGACCTGACCGACGCCGGCGCATGCCACGCGCTCGTGCGCGGCTGCGACGCCGTCATTCACACGGCGGCAATTCCGCAGCCGACCCATAACCCGCCACACGTCGTCTTCGGCAACAACCTTCTCGCGACGTTCAACGTGCTCGAGGCCGCGATCGCGGCAGAGATTCCGCGGGTCGTCAACTTCTCGAGCGAGACCGTCCCGGGATTTCTCTTCGCGTACCGAGGGTTCGAGCCCGAGTACCTGCCGATCGACGAGGCGCATCCGGTCCGGCCGCAGGATCCCTACGCACAGGGCAAGTGGTTCGGCGAGCTGCTCATGGAGCGCGCTCCCGAACGCGCAGATGTCGCGACGATCTCGATCCGCCCGTGCTGGGTGCAGGATGTCGAAAGCTATGAGCGCAACCTCGGCCCCATCGTCCGGGACGCGTCGGTCCTCGTCTGGAACTACTGCAGCTACATCGACGTCTACGACCTCTGCGACGCGACGATCCTCGCCGTCGAGTCCGAGCTACCGGGACACGAGGTGATGTACGTCGCCTCGCCGGACACGATCGGCGGGCATCCGCTCGAGGAGACAGCGCGGCGCTACTACGGCGCGAAGGAGATCGAATTCCGGCCGCTGGAGCGGCCGGACGCATCGGCGATCGACTCGTCGAAGGCTCGGCGCCTGCTGGGCTGGGAGCCGAAACGTTCCTGGCGCGACTACCTCGACGAGGCGGGGCATCTACGAGAAGGGGTCGAGGCGCCGTGGTGACGCGCCGGCTCGGCTCCGACGGGCCGGAGCTGACTGTGCTCGGGTTCGGAACCTGGGTGACCGGCGGCCCGTGGCGGTTCGGCTGGGGGCCGGTCGACGACGACGAGTCGATCACGGCGATCCGGCACGCCATCGAGCACGGCGTCAACTGGCTCGACACGGCGGCCGTCTATGGGCTCGGGCACGCGGAGGAGGTCGTCGCGCGGGCGATCGAGCCGTACCGCGTCGGCGAAGACGTGCTCGTCTTCACGAAATGCGGGCGGCGCTGGGAGGAGCAGGCCGAGGGCACGCGCATCTACTTCGACCTGCGTCCGGAGTCGATCCGCGAGGAATGCGAGGCGAGCTTGCGCCGGCTCGGCATTGAGCGAATCGACCTCTACCAGTTCCACTGGCCGGACATCGGGACCGGGACGCCGGTCGAGGAGTCGTGGGCAGCGATGGCGCAACTCGTCGACGAGGGGAAGGTGCGCTGGCTCGGCGTCTCGAACTTCTCCATCGAGCTGCTCGAGCGCTGCGAGGCGGTGCGCCACGTCGACTCTCTGCAGCCGCCCCTGTCGTTGCTCAACCGGCACGCGCGCGCAGACGTGATCCCGTGGTGCGCCGCGAACGGAACCGGCGTGATCGTCTACTCGCCAATGGCGTCGGGACTCCTCACGGGCTCGTTCTCCCGCGACAGGCTCGACCGGCTGGCACCGGACGACTTCCGCCGCAGCGCACCGCCGTTCCAGGAGCCAAAGCTCTCGCAGAACCTGGCGTTGGTCGAGCGGCTCGAGTCGGTCGCCGAGCGTCTGGGGACGACGGTTCCTGCACTCGCAGTCGCTTGGACGCTCACGGTGCCGGGCGTAACCGGCGCGATCGTCGGCGCACGCGAACCCGAGCAGGTGGACGAGTGGCTGGATGCCGCTGACGTGGTGTTGGATGAGGCGACGCTGGCCGAGCTCGAGCGTGCGATCGCGGAGACGGGCGCAGGCATCGACACCCCGATCGAACCCCCGCCGCCCTAGATGCCCGGACGTACGCCGAGACGTTCGGCCTCGTCTTTCGAGCACCGCCCGACGGGCTATGGTGGCTCGTTGGTTCCCTTGCGGACTTCGCCGGCACGGCCTCGCACAACCGAGTTGGCCGTCGTCTCCTGGCCCGGCATTCCGCTCAGATTGAATCTCGGGACCGACGCGTATGCGGCCGAATGGCGAACCGAGACCCGTCCGTTCGGTGCTGATCCGGGGCGACCGGTGAACGAGGATGTCGAGCGCCTCGAAGCGAGCTTTCCCGCCGACGAGCTCACGCAGCTCGTCGGCTCGGAAGGATGGCTCCGATGAGCTCCGAGCCGTTCCGCCTAGACGGACGCGTCGCGTTCGTGACCGGTGCCGGCGGAGGCTTGGGCGAAGGGATCTGCACGTCGCTCGCCGCGGCCGGAGCAGCGGTTGCCTGCGTGGACGTCGATGCGGACCGCGCGGACCGCATCGCCCGGCGCCTCGCCGACGAAGACGGGCGGTCGCTCGCACTTCAGGCCGATGTGTCCGACGCAGCCGCGGTCGAGGCCGCTGTAGAGAACACGGTCCGGGAGTTCGGCGGGATCGACGTGCTCGTCAACAACGCAGCCATCTACCCGCGCCGGTCCTGGACCGAGATCACGGAGCAGGAATGGGACCGCGTGCTTGCCGTCAACCTCAAGGCGTACTTTCTCTGTGCCCGCGCCTGCCATCGGTCGATGAAGGAGCGCGGCCGGGGTCACATCGTGAATATCTCCTCGACCACGTTTCTGATGGGCTTCGACATGCTGCTCGACTACGTCGCATCGAAGGGCGGCATCATCGGCTTCACCAGGGCCCTTGCGCACGAGGTCGGTCCCGACGGCATCACCGTCAACGCGATCGCGCCAGGGGCATTCCCGACGGACGCGGAGAAGATCCATCCCGACCCGGAGGGCTACAACCAGTGGGTCCTCGACCAGCAGTGCATTCGGCGCCGCGGCACTCCGGAGGATGTCGGGAACCTCGTCGTCTTTCTCTCGAGCGACGCCTCGTCGTTCATCACCGGCCAGACCGTCGCGATCGACGGCGGCTGGGCAATGCACTGAGCGCCGACTCGACGCAACGGCCGAGGCGGCGGCGACCGCGACCGTTATCGCGGCGAGGCCCGGCTCAGACCGTCTCGATCGGAGTCGCCGCGACGTGCGCCCTGCGATCGGACAACCTGTAGGCGCGCGTGACGATCAGACCGCGCACCCCCTTGCCGCCGGGACGGACGGGAAGACCTCGGGCGGTCAGGTTCTTGCCCATCTCGTCAAGGTCGAACGGCGTCTGGCCTTGGTCGTATTCGGGCGTCAACGCCAACGCTCGTGCGTCGGGCGCAGGTCGACGCAAATCCATCGGGTCTGATCGGTGATGTGTGTCGCGCGAGGCCCGTGGACGATTCCGTACGCGCAGCGAACCCGCGGCGATTTGCCGTCCCGCGCTTGGCGCAGCAGCGGCGCGTGAAGGATCGGATACTCATCTAGCCGGTAGAGCGGAAGCGAGTTGACAGTCGAACCAGCGCCCGACCCGGACGACCGGCCTTCGGCGGAGATCGTCCAGCACGTTCTCGATGGGCCCGCCTGGATTCGAACCAGGGACCAACGGATTATGAGTCCGCTGCTCTGACCAGCTGAGCTACGGGCCCGCAGCGATCACAGCCTAAACCGCCCGCCAATCCGGCAGTTCGCGCCACGCGTATGCCGGACAAGCGTCCGGCCCCGCTCAGACCCTCGCGGCTGTGCCGGGCGACTGCGTCGACGGCCCCGGCTCGCAGAAGTTGTCCCCGAACGAGGAGACGCGGGTCGGGACCGTCGTCGAGGCCGATTGGTCCGGCCGTCCCGTGTCCTCGGGCTCCCACTTCACTCGAGTTCGCGCAACAATACGCGGCGATTTCCGAAATCCGGCGGGAGGAGTGGACGCGGTGAAGGTCTTCCAGCACGAGCGACAGTTGCGCACGGCAGGCGGACTGACGGTCACGGACATCACGGACGAGGTCATCGAGGCTGTGCGAGCGAGCGGGGTCGTCGACGGCATCGCATGCATCTACTCGCCGCACACGACGTGCTGCGTTCGCGTGAACGAGTTCGAGGCCGGTTTTCTCGAGGACTTCGCCGAGCTTCTGCGCCGTCTCGTGCCGCGCGACAACTACTACGCGCACGACGACTGGGATCGCCGGACCGAGAACATCTGCCCGGAGGACATGGAGGTCGGCAACGGCCATTCGCACTGCATGGCGATGCTGCTCGGCACGGCCGGCGAGTCGGTGCCCGTACGAAACGGCGAGCTCCAGCTCGGCACCTGGCAGCGGGTCCTCTTCCTCGAGCTCGACCGCGAGCGGGACCGCCGCTGGCTCGTGCAGGTCGTCGGAACCTGACGGCGCCGCGCCGCGAGCGGTCCTCCAGGCTCCTACCCGATTCCTGCTTAAGTTCGCCTCCGCCTCGGCCGATGGTGGGGGCATGCCCACTCCAATCCCACGCGTCGACTACGACCCGCGGGTGATCGAGCAGTTCGCCGAGAGCCTTTATCGGAAGGCAGTTTCGGCGCAGCGAGGCTCGATCGTCGTCGGTGTCGTACTCGGTGCGGTCTTCGGCGGGATTCCGCTGACGTCACTCGGTGAGAACTGGCCGATCCCGCATGCATTCGGGTTCGCGACCATGCTCGTCGGGGCGATCGTCGGCGGCCTCATCGGCTTCGTGATCGGCGACGCCCGTTCCTTCGGCTACAAGCTGCAGGCGCAGGCGGCTCTCTGCCAGGTCGAGATCCAGCGGAATACGCAGGCGTCGGTTCGTGCGACGCTCGTAAGCGCTGCCGCCACGTCCCCGCCGCCGGTTCGCGCCGCGCGCGGCTAACGCCGCATGAGCCGCGGCCGGATCGGGCCACGGTGGCTCCCCGCTCCGGGCGGGTGGACGTCCCCTGTGCGCGTCGAGTCCGGCAGACATCCCCCGAACAAGGCATAGTGGGGCCCCGACGGATGCCGACGATTCTGCACATGCGGCGACTCTGCGGTCTTCTCTGCGTGGTTGCGCTTGCCTGCGCGAGCTCAGCCTCGGCGATCGTCGGCGGATCCGTCGACGGGAATCAGCACCCGTACGTCGGCGTCATCAAGGACGCGAATAGCGGAGCCTTCTGCTCGGGCTCACTCCTGACGCCCACGGTAATGCTGACGGCGGGGCACTGCTTCGCAGATGGCACGTCCGTCGTCGTGAGCTTCCAGTCGGACGTGACGTCGTTCACGGCATCCGGAACGTTCTTCGCCGATCCGCAGTACTGCTGCGGCATCGACAACCCGCAGACGCACGACATCGCGGTCGTCGTGCTGACGACGGCGCAAAGCGGGCCGTTCGCAACGGTTAGTGCGCTAGGTGCGACGGGCGCGCTTGCGAAGCAGACGTCGCTCACAGTCGTGGGGTACGGCGCAGAGGAGTTCACGCAGGGCGGCGGGAAGCCGCAACCGGTTGTGCTCCGCTCGCGATTCAACGCGAGCGTCGACGTCGCCAACACGCAAAACAAGCTCGAGGACGAGTTTCTCAAGCTGAGCCCCGACACCGGCACGCCGTGCTTCGGCGACTCCGGCGGACCGCTCCTCCTCCCAGGGTCGAGCACGATCGTCGCAACCGTCTCCTTCGGATCGAACGGCAAGTGCAACGGCCCGTCGTTCGCCTCGCGCGTCGACACTCCGGCCGCGCAGCGCTTCCTCGCCCAGTTCCTGCCGTAGCGGTCGCTCAGCCGCGATGCCCGGAGATGGGCACGTGCAGAAGCTGCGGCGTTCCTGAAGCGAGCGCCTCGCCGACCGCACTCGCGACGTCGTCCGCCGCCTCGACGCGACGAGCTGGAACGCCCATCGACTGCGCGAGCGCGACGAAGTCGATCCCGGGATCCCCGAGGTCCATCCCGACGTAGTTGCCGGTCCGCGCGGCCGCGCCGCCCATCCGATCGAGGCCGACCTTGAGGATCCTGTACTCGCGGTTGTCGACGATCACTGCGACGAACGGGATCGAGTAGCGCGCGGCGGTCCAGAGCGCTTGGGGCGCGTACATCGCCGAGCCGTCTCCGACCATCGTCACGACCGGCTGGTCGGGTCGGGCGAGCTTGACACCGACCGCCGTCGGCAGCCCCCAGCCAAGGGCGCCGGCGCCGCTCCAGAGGTAGCTCGTCGCCTCCGTGCCCCGATGGAAGAGCCGCGTGAAGAGGCTCGTCGTGACGGCCTCGTCGACGAAGATCGTCTCCGGCGGCAGCTGCGAGAAGACGGACGCGACGGCAGCCGCGGGCGAGATCGGCGTGGACTCGCGGCCTTTCGTCACTTGCTCCATCAGCCGTCCGGCCGCCTGCTCGTGGAACGCGGCGCCGTCTGCCAGCGCTCGCTCGCGACGTTCCGACGGCACGCGGTCGCCGAGCAGTCGCGTCAGCTCACGCGCGCTTTGCGCGGGATCGCCGAGCACGGCGAGTCGCGCGGGCAGCGTCCGCCCGAGCTTCGCCGGATCGGAGTGGATCTGGAGAAGCTCGCTGCCCTCGGGAATCGGGGGCCCCGGCGTGTACGGGTAGACGAGGAACGCATCCGCGCCGAGCACGAGTACGCGGTCGTAACCAGCGAGCGCGCCGGCGATCGTGTCGGCATCCGTCATGAGCGGCCCGCGCCAAAGCGGATTCGTCGGCGGAAACGGCAGGTACGAGGTCAGCGGCGCGCCGTGGACGAAAGCGCCAAGCGTCTCCGCCAGTTCGACCGCAGCTTCGAGACCGCGCGGTGAGCGGGCGAGCTCGTTGCCGACGACGAGACCCGGTCGCTCCGCGCTCGCGAGCAGTTCGGCGAGCTCTGGGAGCGAGCCTGCAGTCGGTGCGTCGTCGATTGTCGATCGTGCCGGTAGAAACGCTTCGCCCGCTTCCTCGAGGATGTCCATCGGCATCCCGAGAAAGACGGGCCCGCTCGGCGGCGCGGCAGCGATTCGAAACGCACGACGAATTGCAGTGCCGAGCTCGCCGAGCGTGCGTACCTCGTGCGACCACTTCACGAGCGACTCCGCGAGACCGACAAGGTCGCCGGAGAGAAGCGGCTCGGCGATCAGATGCTTCCGATCCTGCTGGCCGGCGGTGATCACCATCGGAGTTCCGGCGCCGGCAGCGTTTTGGAGGTTGCCGAGCCCGTTCGCAAGGCCGGCGACCGTGTGCAGGTTCACGAAGCTCGGCCGCCCGGTGACGCGCGCATAGCCGTCGGCCATCGCAACCGCAGTCGCTTCCTGCAGCGCGAGCACGTAGCGCGGCGTGTCGCGTTCGACGAGCGCGTCGACGAGCGGAAGCTCCGTCGTTCCCGGGTTTCCGAAGACATGTGTGACGCCCTCGGTCTGGAGCGCCTCGATCAGCACGTCTGAGCCGGACCGCGACATGACGCAACCCTAAACCGGACGGCGTTCCCGAGCGCGCAGTCAGCTTCCGGGCGCGAGGCGGACGTAGCGCCCGCGGAAGTGAGCGAGCGGCGCGCCCTCGAAGCGTTCCGCGCGTTCGACCTCTGCCAGGAACACGGTGTGCGTCCCACCGACGGCTGTGTCGACGACGCGGCATTCGACGTGCGCGAGTGCGTCGGGAAGGAGCGGCGCACCGAGCGTTCCGTAGCGAAGGTCGAGCCCGTCGAACTTGTCGTCGGCGTTCGTCGCGAAGCGCGCTGCGAGCTCCTCCTGCTGCTCCGTCAAGACGTTGACGGCGAACGAGCCGGTCCGTTCGATCACCGCCTTCGTGCGAGAGATCTGGTTGAGGCAGGCGAGCAACATCGGCGGCTCCATCGAGAGAGACGCGACGGCACTGACCGTGACGCCGTAGTCGGACACGCCGTCACGCGCAGTGACAATCGTCACGCCGCTCGGGAAATGCCCGATGACATCGCGGAAGACCTCTTGGTCGAAGGCGGAACCAGCCACCGCGCCCACCTCAGGCGGCCTGCCAGTACCCCGGCTCGATCTCCCGCGCGCGCCCGAGTCCTTCGAGCCTGACGAGGTGCGAGACGGCCTCGCCGTACGCGAACCGATGCTCGTGCTTCGTGAGCTTCCGACCCCAGATCGCGACCAGCACGTCTTCGGGCGTGGTCGCGCCGTCACGCAATGCACGCTCCGTGATGTCGAGCCGCTCGTGATGATGCTCGCGAATCTCCGCAGCACGAGACGCGGCGTCGTCGATCACGCCGTGGTGTCCCGGATAGACGAGCGTCGGCCGCAGCTCTTCGATGCGATCGAGCGTCGTGTAGTACATCGCGAGCGGGTCGGGCATCATCCCGGGCCACCACGAGATGTTGGGCGTGATCTTGTTGAGGATCACGTCGCCGCCGAAGACCCTGCCCGTGCGCTCGTCGTGGAGGACGATGTGGCCGTCCGCATGGCCGGGCAGGTGCAGGATCGTGAACTCGCGGCCGCCGAGGTCGAGGCGGTCGTGCTCGTCGAGGAGGCGGTCGGGCTCGGGCGGCACGATCCCAGCCGGCATGACGCCGCTCGAATAGAGACGCAACGTGACGTCTCGGTCGATGCGTCCCTGGATCACCTCGGCGCCGGTCAGCGTGCGCAGCGCGCTCGAGCCGCCAATGTGATCGGGGTGGTAATGCGTGATCACGATGCGCGCGACCGGCGGGTTCCCGAGCTGCGCCAGCACGTCGCGCCAGCGCTCCTCCGCGTCCCAGACATGGCCTCCGTCGATGATCGTCCACCCGTCGTCGCCCTCGAGGGCATACGAGTGGACGTGGTTCAGCGCGAACGGCAGCGGATGCGTGATTCGCTTGACGTCGTCGTCGAGATCCGTGACCGTCGCCGGGTCCACCATCTCAGCCTACCGGCGACCCGATCGACGGTGACCTACGAAGCGCGTTCCGTTTGCGCCGCTGCTCGCTCGACGAGCGACGCAGGAGCGACGCATGCGTACGCGTCTTCGAGGATTCCCGTCAGCTCGTCCAAGTCGAGTGCGTGATCGAGACGAACCCCGAGCCAGCCGCGGTGACCGACGTACGGCGGCACGAAGAAACGTCCGGCGTCCGCTTCGACGAGCATGCGCTGCGCGCCTTCGGGAGCGGCGCACCAGATGGCGAAGCGGCCGTCGCCGTGATGGTTGTCGGTGACCATCGCGAACATCTTCTTGTCCCGCACGAAGAACGACGGCGACCCGTGACTCAGGCGCTCGGTCGTCTCGGGCAGCGACAGGCAGGTACGCCGGACGGCTTCGAGCGTCCTTTCCTTCGTCTTCACGCCCAGGCGGCGAGGATGTCGCCGAGAACGCCCACGATCTCGTCGAACTCCGTGGCGTCCGCGACGAGCGGAGGCGAGATCTGCACGCACGGATCGCCGCGATCGTCCACGCGCGCGATCAATCCGTGCTCGAGGAGCTTCGGTCGAATCTCGCGAATCAGTGCGTCGCGCTCATCTTGCGGAAAACGCATGCGCGTGTCCTTGTCCTTCACGAGCTCGAGCGCGTAGAAGAAACCGACGCCGCGCAGGTCGCCGACGACCGGCAGGTCGAGAAGCTGGGCGAGCTTTCCGCGGAACGTCTCCTCCGTTTCAGCGACGTGCTCGACGATGCGCTCCCGTTCCATGATCTCCAGGTTCTTGAGCGCGATTGCGCAACACATGGGATGGCCGCCGAACGTGATGCCATGCGCGAACATCTGCTCGCTCTCGACAAACGGCTCGAGCACGCGGTCCGTTGCGACGACAGCACCGATCGGCGCGTACGCTGACGAGAGCCCCTTCGCGCACGTCAGCAGGTCGGGCCGGATGTCGTAGCGCTCGGACGCGAACCAGGCGCCGCAGCGGCCAAAGCCGTTGATCACTTCGTCGGCGCAGAGCAGGATCCCGTACCGATCGCAGATCGCCCGCACGCCGGCGTAATAACCGGCCGGCGGCGTGAACGAGCCGCCTGCGTTCTGGACGGGCTCCATGATCACCATCGCGACGGTCTCGGGACCCGCCTGCAGGATCGCATCCTCGAGCTCCTCGAGCAGCGAAGCTGTGAACGCTTGCTCCGTCTCGTCCGGCGGCCGGTGGTAGCGGTTCACGTTGTGCACGTGGATCACGTCCGGCACGAGCGGCTCGAACGGTGCGCGCAGGCCGGTGACGCCGTTCAACGACAGCGCGCCGAGCGTCGTGCCGTGGTAGGCGACGCGCCGTGCGATCGCCTTCCACCGACGTTCGCCGCGCGCAAGGTGGTACTGACGCGCGAGCTTCCACGCAGTTTCGACGGCCTCTGAACCGCCGGAGACGAAGAACACGCGGTTGAGGTCGCCGGGCGCGAGCCGCGCAACCTCGCCCGCGAGCTCGATCGCCCGCGGATGCGCGTAGCCCCAGTTCGTGTAAAACGGCAGCTCGCGCAGCTGCTCGTGCGCAGCCTGGCCGATCTCCTCGCCGTACGAGTAGCCGATCTGAACCGCGAACAAGCCCGCGAGCGCGTCGAGATAGCGCTTGCCCTCGAGATCCTCGAGATAACAGCCCTCGCCGCGCACGATGATCGGCGGGTCGCCGGCGCCGTGACGGAAGAAATGGAGCCAGAGATGCTCTCGCGCGAGCTCGCGAAGATCCACAGGCGCCTGCGTCTGCACGCCTCCACTCTAGGCGCTCTCATCGTTTACGCACCGCGTTTGCGGAGATCTTCTTTCCGCCGCTCCCGCGGCAATCCGCTCCCGCCCGCCGCCCCTCCCTCCCCCAATCGGAGCATGCGCGCGTCCTCCGCCGAGGGGAACATCCGACTGTGCGGCGGTTTCCGGCGTCTCCGCGCGCCAGTGTTGCGGCGATCTTTCCTCTGCTCGTTGCGGCAGGGCTCTTGTCGCTCGCCGTCGGAGCGTCGATCTCGGAGCACAAGAAGCGCGAGCGCGAGGCCTACCACGAGCTGCAGCTCCTCGCCGTCGAGCATTCCGAGGACGTCGAAGCGTATTTCGCCCGGTCGCGCTCGCTCACGAAGCTCTTGAGCCTGAACCCGAGCTTCCGCGAGTTCTACGAGCAGCCGGGCACTCGGGCGCAAAAGCTCCGCGCAGGCGGGCGTGCGCTCACCGAGGCGCAGCGCGCGCTCGTCGCGCTCTCTGACGTGCTCCCGAACGCCGTGGGCGAGGCGTGCTTCATCGACCGAGGCGGAGCCGAGAACGCACGCGCCGTGCGCGGCCGCATCGCACCGAACTCGGAGCTGTCGCAGAACGAGAGCCGCAACGTGTTCTTCGCGCCGACGTTTGCACGGGCACCGAACGACGTCTATCAGTCGGAGCCGTACCGGTCGCCCGACACGCACGACTGGGTGCTCGCGAACTCGGCCGTGATCCCGAGCAGCAACGGCGTGAAGCAGGCGATCGTCCACTTCGAGATCTCGCTTGCAAGCCTCGCGCGAAGCATCACGCCGAAGACTTCCGGGTACGAGGTCGTCGTCATCGATCGCCGCACCGGCGCGGTCGTGATCGACACCAAGCACAGGCAGCTCGCGCGCGCGCCTCTCGGTTCCCCGGCGGACCATCGATTCTCCGTACTCACGGCCGGCCCTCGGAAAGCCGGAACGTTCGAGGTCGGGGGCCGCGACGCGGCGTACAACCGCGTCGTCGCGTCGCGGGGTAACGCAAACGACTGGGCAGTCGCCGTGCTGCCGACGGGCCCCCCGCCCTCATGGGTCGGTACCTGGGGCTACGCGAACCTCGCGCTTTTGGCCGGCGCCCTCGTCCTGTTCCTCATCGCGCTCCGCGGCTTCCGCTCTTCGCAGCGCGCACTGAGGCGCGTTGCGCTCCAGGACAGCCTCACGGGCCTCGGCAACCGCTTCGCGATGTCGCACGAACTCGACGCCCACTGCAGCGCCGCCACGCGCGAGCGCCCGATCCTCGTGACGGTCTTCGACCTCGACGGATTCAAGGACTACAACGACAGCTACGGCCATCCGGCCGGCGACGCGTTGCTTGCACGAGTGGGACACCGGCTCGCAAGCGCCATCGAAGGTCGCGGTACCGGGTTTCGGATGGGCGGCGACGAGTTCTGTGTGATCGTCGCGCACGACGAGCACGCGGACGGCACGCTCGCAGCGGCGGCGAGCGCGCTCAGCGAGATCGGCGACGGATTCAAGATCACCTGCTCCTACGGCTCCGCCGCGATTCCGAACGACGCGGAGAACGCGGCCGACGCGCTGCGCCTCGCTGACGCGCGGATGTATTCGCACAAAGCCACGACACGCGGCGACGGCGCCCGCGGATCCGCGGTGCGACAGAGCATGGAAGTCCTGGCGCGCGCAGTTGCGGAGACGAGCACGGAGCTCGGCGACCACACGACGGGTGTCGCCGCGCTAGCACAGCAAGTCGGCAGGACGCTCGGGCTCTCCGATATCGAGGTAACCGAGACGATGCGCGCCGCCGTTCTCCACGACGTCGGCAAGATCGCGATCCCCGACGCGGTGCTCGGAAAGCGCGGCCCGCTCGACGCCGACGAGTGGGAGCTGATGCGCCGCCACACCTTGATCGGCGAACGGATCCTCCAGGGCGCGCCGTCGCTCGCCGGCGCAGGCCGGCTCGTTCGCTCGAGCCACGAGCGCTGGGACGGACAGGGATATCCGGACGGCCTCGCGGGGGAAGCGATTCCGCTCGGCGCGCGAATCATCGCGGTGTGCGACGCCTTCGATGCGATGACGACGGATCGTCCGTACCGGTCGGCGATTCCGGTCGACGACGCGCTCGACGAGCTGCGCCGGTGCGCGGGAACGCAGTTCGATCCGGCTGTCGTCGCCGTCTTCTGCGAGATCGTCGCGGACGGCGTGCCGATGCTCGCGCTTGCGCACTAACGAGGGATTGACGGCTCCCGCCTCGTGGCGAGAGCCGTCTCATGCGGACCAAGTCCCGGTCGGTCCGTCAAACGCGAAGCTGGAGCAGCTCCCCTTCGCGAATCAGCTCGACGACGCGAGCGACGTCGCGGTCGAGGCGACGATCGCGGTCGAGGAAGGCGACGTGCTCTCGAATCAACGCGTGCGCCGCGCGAGCGTGTGGGCTCGCCTGCTCGAGACCCCGGAGCTCGAGGGCCTGGGCAACGGCGATCAGGTGGATCGCGAGGATGTTCTGCGCGATCTCGACGATGTCGCGCGCGTCACGCGCGCCGATCGTCCCCATGCTGACCTTGTCCTGGTTGTGCGCCTCGGTCGAGCGGGAGTGGATGCTGGCCGGGTTGCACCGCTTCAAGGCTTCCGCTGTCAGCGCTGAGCAGGAGAGCTGCATGCCCTTGAAGCCGTGATGCAACCCGGCCTCGGGGTCGTCTTCGGTGAAGAACGGGATGAGGTTCGGCGTCAGCCCGGCGTTGAACTTCTCGTCGACGACGAGCTCGAGCTGCCGGTCTGCAAGGTCGCAGAGGTTCGCGAGCGCGATCTTGAGCGCATCCATCGCCTGCGTGATGTGACTGCCGTAGAAGTTGCCGCCGCTCTGCGCGCGGCCGGAGCCGACGTCGAAGAGCGGATTGTCGTCGGACGAGTTGATCTCGATCTCGACCCACTCGCGCACCCACGCGAGCGTGTCGCGGAGCGCGCCGATCACGTGTGGCGCGCAGCGGATCGAATAGCGGTCCTGAACCTGCCGGTGCAGCTGCAGGAACGCCCGCCCGTCGAGCTGCTCGTCGGCGAAGATCGCCTCGCTGTCGAGCGCGAGCTCGGAGCCTTCGATCAGCTCGCGGATCACACGCGCGCTTGCGATCTGCCCCGGATGCGGCTTCGCTTCGAAGAGGAACGCGTTGAAGTGGCCGCGGTTGCCGAGCAGTGCTTCGCACGCCATCGCCGTCGCAAGCTCGGCGACGAATGCGAGCGCTTCCGCGTCGGCGACGGCGAGCGCCGCGAACGCGCTCATGAA
>JBKPRX010000080.1:0-10912 GCA_046734795.1 Actinomycetota bacterium | reverse complement strand
TCGAATCCGGCGCACGCGCGGCGCGGCAACCAGATCGGCGCCGCGGGAATGTTGGTCGCGATCGTCGTCACGTGGATCAACGTCGGCACCGAGAGCTGGTGGGCGATGGTGATCGCGATGACGATCGGCGGCGGCTTCGGTGCTATCGCCGCGCGCAAGGTGAGGATGACCGCGATGCCGCAGATGGTGGCGCTCTTCAACGGCGTCGGCGGCGGCGCGGCGGCGTTGATCGCGCTCGCGGAGCTCCACCGGATCCTTCCGGCCCCAGGCGCGCCGAAGGTCGACATCTCGCTCGCGATCGTGCTCTCGGCGCTGATCGGCTCGATCTCGTTCTCCGGCTCGATGATCGCGTTCGCAAAGCTGCAGGAGCTGATCGGCGGCCGGCCGATCACGTACACCGGCCAGCAGTTCGTGAACGCCGCGCTCTTCCTCGGCGCGGTCGGCTGCGGGATCGCGCTCGTCGCCGGCGTTCAGGACGAATGGCTCCTCTGGACGCTTATCGCAGCGTCGCTCGTATTCGGGATCCTCTTCGTCCTGCCGATCGGCGGCGCGGACATGCCGGTCGTGATCTCGCTCCTCAACGCGTTCACGGGCCTCGCGGTCGCGGCAGGTGGCTTCGAGCTCGAGAACAACGTCCTGATCGTGAGCGGAATGCTCGTCGGTGCGTCAGGAACCTTGCTGACGATGCTGATGGGCCGCGCGATGAACCGCTCGATTGCGAACGTCCTCTTCGGCGCGTTCGGTCAGATCCAGACAGGCAACGGCGCCGCGGCAGCGGGAACCGACGGCGGCTCGGTGCGCTCCGCAGGCGCGGAGGACATCGCCGTGATGCTCGCCTACGCGCACAAGGTCGTCTTCGTTCCCGGTTACGGGATGGCGGTCGCGCAGGCGCAGCACGATGTACGTGCCCTCGCCGATCTCCTCGAAGAGAAAGGCGTCGAAGTCTCTTACGCGATCCATCCCGTCGCCGGACGCATGCCGGGCCACATGAACGTCTTGCTCGCCGAGGCGAACGTCCCGTACCCGCAGCTGCACGAGCTCGACGATGCGAACTCGGAGTTTCCGCGCACAGACGTCGCCGTCGTGATCGGCGCGAACGACGTCGTCAACCCCGACGCGCGCAACAACCAAGGCAGCCCGATCTACGGCATGCCGATCCTGAACGTCGATCAGGCCCAGACGGTCGTCGTCCTCAAGCGCTCGATGAACCCCGGATTCGCCGGCATCGACAATCCGCTCTTCCTGAACCCGAAGACGGTGATGCTCTTCGGCGACGCGAAAGAGTCGATCGTCAACCTCGCGCAGAGCGTCAAGCCGCTCTAGCCAGCGCGCGGAAGCCTGCGCTTCCGTCCGAACGAAGTGGCGCGACCGGCGCGGACAGTTCCGCTCGAACCGAGCGCTAGAGGAGCCAGGCGCCGTTTTCTTGCACGAGCTCGCCGTCGATCGAGATCCGGCCGCCGTTTCGCAGATCCTTGACCATGTCCCAGTGCACGACGCTCGTGTTCTTGCCGCCGAGGAACGGGAAGCCGGCGCCGACCGCGAGGTGGATCGTCCCGTCGATCTTCTCGTCGAAGAGGACGTCTTTCGTGTGTCGCTCGATGCCCGGATTGCAGCCGACGCCGAGCTCGCCGAGCACGCGCGCGCCGTCGTCGGCATCGAGTTGCGACAGCAGGTACTCCTCCTCGGTCTTCGCACTCGCCTCGACGACGCGTCCGCCTTCGAAGGCGAGGCGCACGCCCTCGCAGTGGCGACCCCCGTGCATAGCGGGAAACTCGGAGAACTCGACCACACCTTCGGTTGCGTCCTCGACGGGGCTGAAGAAGAACTCGCCACCGGGCATGTTGAACCGGCCCTCGTCGACCATCCCTTCGCGCCCCGCGAGGCTCAGCCGCAGGTCGGTTCCCTCGCCGACGATGCGGACTTCACGCGCGCCGTCGAAGCGCTCCTTGTACGCCTGCATCCGCTCCGCCTCGGCGTCCCAGTCGAGAAGGCACGCGCCGAACAGGAAGTCCGTGTACTCCTCGAGCGTCATCCCCGCCTCGTCGGCGAGCGCTTGCGTCGGGTAGTGACAGCCGACCCACGGCATCTCGAACGACAGCCGCCGCGCGAGGAACGGCCGGATCATCGTCATGTAGGCAACGTCGCGTTCGTTCGGGATGTCGCTGCCCTCGTGCGGATCTTCGGGTGCCGTCACGTGGATCCAGGCGTCGATCGTCTCGTACGCATTCGTCTCTGCGGGCGCCGCCCGCTCGACGAGCTCGAGCGGCGCGGCCTTCAGCCACTCCGGATCGACGTCGTACCCGCCGAAGTTGATCCGAAGGAGCGCATACGCGCCGCGGCGGCCAAGCTCGCGCGCGAGCGCCTCAACGAGCGGACGCGCCTGCGGGCGCGACTTCACCATCACCTGCCAACCCGGCTGGACACCGACGCAGCGGTCGAGCAGAAGCGTTGCGTATTCGTCGATGCGCGGATCGTCCATGCGCGAAGCCTAGGCAGTTCGTCGCCTGAGCGTCGCGGCGCCGAGCGCAAGCGCGAGGAACGTGGCGCCGACTGTCACGGCGACGTCGAGCGCGAACCGTGCATCGAAGTCTCCGGCTGTCGCATGCGCGAGTGCGTCGTACGAGTACGTGAGCGGAAGCAAAGCTGAGACGACGCGCAGCCAGTCGGCCATCTCCGAGCGCGCAACGAAGAGCCCGCAGAGCAGGAGCTGCGGCAGCACGAACGCAGGCATGAACTGCACGGCCTGGAATTCCGTGCGCGCGAACGCGCTCGCGAAGAGGCCGAGCGCCATCCCGAGAATCGCGTTCCCGATCGCGAGGAGGACGACCGTCCACGGTGGTCCCTCCGAGTTGAGATCGAGGGGCCCGAAGGCGACAACCGAGACGAGCACCGCCTGTGCCGTCGCGACGAGCCCGAAGGCGACGGCGTATCCGAGCAGGAGGTCGAGCTTCGCGAGCGGCAGCGTCAACAGCCGCTCCAGCGTGCCCGACGTGCGTTCGCGCAGCATCGTGATCGACGTGACCACGAACATCGAGATGAACGGAAAGAGGCCGAGCAACGGTCCGCCTACGTGCTGGAAGATCGCGTTGTTGTCCGCGAAGAGCTCGTGCAAGAGGACGATCAGAACGACGGGGACCGCGAGCAGCAAGGCGAGCGTCCGCGGATCACGCCGAAGCTGCGTCAGCACGCGCGCCGCGACGGCCAGCGTCACGCGCGCGCTCACTGCGCGCCGTTCTCGATCAACCGCAAGAAGACACCCTCGAGCGAATCGGCGCCGACGCGCGTTCGCAACTCGTCCGGAGTCCCCGCGGCGAGCAGCCGACCTTCCCGCAGGAGGAGCAGGTCGTCGCAGCGGTCGGCCTCGTCCATCACGTGGCTCGAGACGAGCAACGTCGCGCCGTTCTCCGCCAGCGAGCGGAAGAGCTGCCAGAGCTCGCGCCGCAGGACCGGATCGAGCCCGACGGTCGGCTCGTCGAGCACGAGCAGCTCGGGTCTGCCCACGAACGCGGTCGCAAGCGCAACACGGGCGCGCTCCCCGCCGGAAAGATCACGGACGAGGCGGCCGGCGAATCGCGTTAGCGCGACCGCGTCGATCGCTTCGTCGACACGGCTCGGCGGCAAGCCGAGGACGCGTGCGAAGAAGCGCACGTTCTCGCGCACGGTCAGATCCGGATAGACAGCCGGCGTCTGCGTGGCGTACGCAATTCGACGGCGCAGTTCCGGTGCGCCAGCCGGCGAGTCGAGCACGGTGACCGTCCCGCTGTCGATTCGCTGGACGCCGACGATGGCTCGCAGCAGCGTTGTCTTGCCGCTACCGCTCGGTCCAAGGAGTCCCGTTACGCGGCCGGCGGCTACTTTCAGCGAGAGCCGGTCGAGAACGAGGTTTGCACCGCGTACGACGCGCAGCTCGTCGACGGCGACGGCTGTCACAGCAGCCGGTCGAGCACCGTGCGCGCACGCGGCGTCAGCGCGAGATCTCGAAGCTCGTCTTTCGCGAACCAGCCGACGTCGGTCGTCTCCTCGCCGTCCGCACGCGTTTCGCCGCTGCGGAACTCCGCCGCAAAGACCGCGAGCATGAACGCGATCTCGTCACCGTTCGCGTACGCATGCCGGAACTCGGGTCCGCCGAAGACGCCGAGCGGCGCGGCGACCTCGACCTCGACACCTGCCTCCTCACGGGCTTCGCGCGCAACGGCGTCCTCCGGACGCTCGTCCGGCTCGAGCAGGCCGCCGGGCAGCGTCCATTCACCGTGGTCTGCGACCTGCACGAGGAGAATCCGTCCGTCGGCGTCGCGCACAAGTGCCGCGACGGACGGTACGAGCAAGAGCTCGGTGCCGATCAGCTCGCGGAGTCGTTTGATGTGCGGCGGGATCGGCACGCGCCTAGCCTAGAGTGCGCGCGTGATCCCGCTCTTTCGAGCGCACGAGGTGCGCGAGGCGGTCTCGCCGGGACGCGCGGTCGAGGTCGTTCGTGACGCGTTCGTCGCGTTCGCGCGGGGCGAGTGGACGATGCCGCCGAAGGTCTACGTGCCTGCGTATCCGGCGGGCGACTTTCGCGCGATGCCCGCGCTCGGCGGCGGGTTCGCGCTCTTGAAGTGGGTCACGTCCTTCCCCGGCAACCCTGCACACGGTTTGCCGACGGTGAGCGGGATCGTGTTGCTCTCCTCGGCAACCGACGGGCGCTTGGTAGCGGGCCTCGACGCGGGTGCGGTCACCGCGCTTCGCACCGGAGCTGCCGCCGCTGTCTCGGCCGATGCACTGGCGCGCGAGGACGCGGAGAGCGCAGCGGTCGTGGGAGCCGGCGTCAACGGCGAAGCTGCAGCGCTCGCGCTCGCAGCTTCAGGACGCGCGCCCCTCGTCTGGGATCTCGACGGCGAGCGAGCGCATGCGGTCGCCGAGCACGCAGGCGGCCGGGTTGCGGAAACCCGCGAAGAAGCGCTCGCCGCCGACGTGGTCGTGACGGTTACACCCGGCCGCGAGCTGCTCTTCGAAGCGAACTCGTTACGCGCCGGCCAGCACGTGAGCTTGATGGGCGCCGACGGCCCCGGCAAAGCGGAGATCGCTGCCGAGGAGCTCGAGCGCGTCCGTGTCTTCTGCGACGACTGGGAGCAAGCGAGCCACGGCGGCGAGATCGCAGCGTCGAGCCTCGCGCGGGAGGACGTGGGCGAGCTCGGCGCGGTTCTCCTCGGTGAGGCAGAAGGCCGCCGCGCAGCCGACGAGATCACCGCCTTCGACTCGACGGGGCTCGCGATCCAGGATCTCGCCGTTGCGCTCGCAGCGTACGAGCGTGCAGACGAGCTCGAGCTACCGACGATCGATCTCTGACAAGGGAGGAAACGTGAAGGGCGCTTTGGCCGAGTTCAAGGACTTCCTGCTTCGGGGCAACATCGTTCTGCTTGCGGTCGCGTTCGTGATCGGCGTCGCATTCGCGGCGGTCGTGACCGCGTTCGTCGCCGACTGGGTGACGCCGATCATCGGTGCGATCTTCGGCGGCAACGGACCGTTCGACTCGCTGAGCTTCACGCTCAACGGCAGCGTCTTCCGCTACGGCGACTTCATCGACGCGCTGATCACGTTCGTGGCGATCGCCGCGGCCGTCTTCTTCTTCGTCGTGAAGCCGTACAACTACTACACCGAACGAATGAAACGAGGCGAGGAAGCCCCTCCGGAGCCGACTCTCGACCAACAGCTGTTAAAGGAGATCCGCGACCTGCTCGCGGCAGAGGCTGCCAAGCCGTAACAAACAGAGGTTGCGTCGGTGCCGACCTTCATCACGATCGGAGGCGAGAACCGCGGCGTACGAACAACAGACGCATCCATACGCGACCGACTCCAGGTTCTTGTACGGCAATCAGCTGGCGCTGCGTCAGTGCGCGCGCGTCGCGCCGGATGAGGTCTGCGCGTACGTCCGTACGCAGGCGCTCAGGCGGATCACGTCGTAGCGGAGCGGTTCGGCTCGAGGAGGGCGAGCAATGCCTCGTCGCGTCTTTCCGCGATTGCGCCTGCGACGAGCTCGCCGCAGGCGAAGCCCAGGACATTGCCGTGGCCGGAGTAGCCGGCCGCAACCCAGACGTTCCCGGCAAGGCGGCCAACGAGCGGGAGGGCATCTGGGGTCGCGCCGAAGACGCCCGCCCAGCGCCGCTCGATTGCTGCATCGATGCAAAGCGTCTCGCGCAGGAAGCGTTCGAGCGCCTCCTGGATCGCCGGAGTCGTCGCCTCGTCGGTCGTCTCCTCTTCCGCAGGCGCGACGTCGCGGAAGCCGCCGAGGAGTAGACGCCCGTCCTCGAGCTGCTGCCAGTACGCATGGCCGTAGCGTGCGTAGTGCGGCCGTGCGTAGACGCGCTGCCTGAGCGGCGCCGTCAGGAGCACCTGGTTCCGCACCGGCCGCACGTGCGCGACGAGCTCACCGCCGAGCCCGTCCGTTGCCACTAGCACTGCGTCGGCGTCGAGATCGTTCGCGCGCTGGACACGGCTCTGCTCGACGAACTCCACTCCGAGCGCGACTGCACGTTCGACGAGCCGATGCACGAACCGCACCGGATGAAACGAGCCGTCGCGCGGATGGAGGAACTCACCGTGAAAACCGTTCGGCACCTCGTCCGGCCACTCGACGTCGAAGCCGTCTTCGCGCAACGACTCGAACTCACGCGCGATCGCCGCGAGCTCAGCCTCGTCCGCGGCGAGCCGAAGCGAGCCGACACGTGCGAACGTGTCGCCCGCAATCTCGGCGAATCGGTCGAGCGCAGCTTCGGTCCACTGCCAGAGCATCCGCGCCGCCTCCCGCCCGTACGCCTCACAGGCGCGGTCGTACGGCAGCGCGCCGCCGCGCAGGACGAAGCCGCCGCTGCGCCCGCTCGCGCCTGAGGCGATCGTTCGCGCCTCGTGTACGCGCACGCGCAACCCGTGCTCGGCCAGACGCACCGCGGCAGCGCAGCCCGTGATTCCTGCGCCCACGATCGCAACGTCGACGCGATCGCCCGTGCGCGAGCCGAGCTCGAACGCGCGCGCCGCGTCGAGCCAGTTGCTGCCGCCCACGCGTCTACGCCGTCGCGCCGACCGTCGTCGGTAGCTGCGGACGAACCTGCTCCGCGAACCGCCGCATCGACGAGAGCGTCTGGTCCTGCTGCAAGTTCCCGAAGTTCATCCAGCAGATCACCTCGTCGAAGCCGTACCGGGCAAGCTCGGAGACGCGCTCGGCGACCATGTCCGCGTCGCCACAGATCGCCACGTCTGCGAGCACACGCTCGAGGAATGCGTCTTCGTCTGCGACTGCGGAGTCGACGATGTCGAAGAAACGCGCGTACCCCTCGTAGCCCGTGGGCATCTCCGCGCCGCGCCGGCCCGCGGGCGAGCCGACAGCGGCTAGCCGCTGGTAGTACCAGAGGAGCGCCGGGCCCGCGAGCTGCCGCGCCTCGTCGTTCGTCTCGCCGACGAAGATCTGCCGCAAGACCGGCGTTCGGTAGCTCGTGGGATCCTCGCCGCGCGCGCGGATCGTCTCGTCGAAGGTCGCGTGTGCCTCCTCGAGCCGCTCGAAGCGCGCGAACTGATCCGCGACGAACGACAGGCCGTGCTCTGCAGCCCAGACAACCGACTCGGGGCTGATCGCCGCGACGAAGATCGGCGGCCCCGGACGCTGCACCGGCTTCGGCAGCACGTCGACTTCGGGGATCTTCCAAAACCGGCCGTCGTGCTGCACAGGCTCGTCGCTCCACGCCGTTTGGATGATTTCGAGCGCCTCCGCGAACTGCTCGCGAGACGTCGTGATGTCGGCCTCGAAGGCCTCGAACTCGTGCCGCTGATAGCCGCGGCCCGCTCCCCAGTCGAGCCGGCCGCCGCTCAAGACGTCGAGCATCGCGAGCTCTTCCGCAAGGCGCACCGGATGGTAGAGCGGCACGACCGATACCGCGGTGCCGAGACGGATCCGCGAGGTCAGCGCGGCGACGTGCGCCATGGTCAGGTGGAGCGACGGCTGGATGCCGTAACGCGAGAAGTGATGCTCGGCGAACCAGAATCCGTCGTAGCCGAGCTCCTCCGCGGCGAGCGCTTGCGCGATCTCGTTCGCGTAAACGTCTTGTTGCGTGCGATCCTCCGGCCACTGCATCAACGAAAAGGCGCTCGTACGCATCAGCCGCGCTCCGCCGTTGCCGAGAGACCGACGAGTTGCTCACTCACCTCGCGCAGCCGCCGTCGCGCGCCGTCGTCGTAGGCCTGGTCGAGCGGGAGAGCTTCGATCGTGCGCTCGAAGTACTTCCCCGTGACACCGTCGAGCGCCGGGTCGCGGATGAGCCGCAACGTCGCCTCGGTCCCTGTCTCCAGCGAATCGACGGGCGTCCGGCCCGCCTCGAGCACCATCTTCGTCGGCATGAACGTGCCGGGATGGAGACACGTCGCGGTGACGCCGTGATCGGCGAGCTCGTCTGCCAGATCGAGCGTCAGCATCACGAGCGCGAGCTTGCTCTGACAGTACGCTTGCCAGCCGTCGTAGTCACGTTCGAGCATCAGGTCGTCGAAGCGAAGGTCCGCCTGTCCCCCGGAGCTCACGTTGACGATGCGCGCCGGCGCAGATGCGACGAGCAACGGCTCGAGCAGCCTCGTCAGCAGAAACGGCGCGAGGTAATTGACCGCGAAGCGCAGCTCGTATCCGTCCGCGCTCTCCATTCGCTCGCCGTGACCGGGTATGGAGCTTCCGACTCCCGCGTTGTTGACGACAACGTCGAGCCGCTCGTGATCTGACGCGACCTGATCGGCGAGACCGCGCACTTCCTGGAGCGAAGCGAGATCGGCGCGGTACCACTCGAGCTTGTCGTTTCCGCTTTCGCTTTGAAGCTCGCGCAGCGTCCGCGCGCCGCGCTCGTCGTCGCGACCGTGTACGAGGACGCGCGCACCGTCGCGCGCGAGCGCAGCCGCGACCGCCTTGCCGAGACCGTCGGTCGCACCGGTGACGAGGATCGTCGCTTCCTCGATCGGACGCATGAGGTCGAGCCTATCGCGGCTCCGACCGGTAACGCGCACTTGCGCCACGCGACGGAAGGGGCGTAGCATCGAGCGCGACTCGGAGCTGCGGCAGAGGGGGGCTCGCGATGCGGACTGCAGTCACGACGAGAAGAGCGGCGCGGTTCGCGTTGCTTGCGATCTTTGCCGCGCTCGCGGCGGTCGGTGCGTCACGATCGGCCGGAGCAAACGGCAACGGCTGGACCACGACCGTTCCGTTCACGAACGTCGTCGCGAGCAGTCCGACGACAGGCGGTGGTTATCCGGTCCCCGCGGGCTCACGGGTACCGCTCGCCGGCACGTGCCGCAGTGGCCCGTTCGATTCGAACCACTCCGAGTCGTGGCTCGCCGTGAAGCCGGACACGGAATCGATCGTCGGCGTGTCGAAGTTCTTCTTCGACAACTTCAGCACGTACTACATGTTCTACGTCGGTGCGTACCAGATCGCGAACGGAACGCCGCTCGGCTCGAACCAGGTGCAGGGCTACGACTGCGTCTCGACCGGCACGCAGGACATGCCGCCGAGCTGGACGGACACGACCGACCCGAACGCCGACTTCGACACGAAGGGCCGCGTGTACCAGACGATGCTCCCGTTCAACGCATACTGGGACGACTCGCGGCTCCACCCCGACGGCGAGATCGACATCTCCTACAGCGACGACCTCGGGCGAACCTGGGTGAAAGGAAACGGCGGCGTGCCACTCGAGCCGCCGAACAACGCTTCGGCTCGACAGGCGGGGCATGTCGAGGACAAGCAGTGGATCGCCGTCAATCACATTCCGGGCAGCCGCTTCGTCGACCATGTCTACGCTGCGTGGGCCGTCTTCAACGGCTCGGCCACGAAGGTTCGGATGGCTGTCTCTCGCGATCGCGGCGCAACGTTCGACAAGGCGATCACCCTCAGCCCGCCCTCGCAGGTCAGCTCGTCGGTGACCTACGTGTATCCGTCGATCGACGCCGCCGGGGACGTCTACGTCGCCTTCGTCTCGTTCCCGCCGAACGGCGCAGCATCGACGATCTATGTCACGCGCTCCACGGACGACGCCCGCACGTTCTCGCAGTTTGTGCCGGTGACGACTGTGAGCCTGCTCCCGACCGCCGCGCTGCCGAACACGCGCTTCCGCGACGGCATCACCGAGAGCTTTGCCGCGAGCCCGACCTACGCCGGCCATCTCTACCTCACATACGAGGATTGGGATTCCGCCAAGGGACAATTCGACGTGAAGTTCACGCAGTCGATCGACGGCGGCGCGACCTGGTCGACGCCGGTCGTGGTCAACGACAACGTCGACCCGAACGGCACGACCACGGATCAGTTCCAGCCGTCGGTCGCAGCAGGCTCCGGCGGAGCGGTCGCCGTTGCGTTCTACGACCGGCGCGCCGCGTGCCCGAGCGGCCCGAGCGTCATCCCGGCCGACGTCGGCCGCACGAACTTCTGCATCGACGTGACCCTGCAGGCCTACAAGGACTCGGGCGCCGGCGCTGTCGCCGTAGGCTCGAACGCACGCATCACGCAGTTCACCTGGGATCCCGAGCAACCGGCGCAGCACGTCGGCGGGCTCTCGCAGTACCCGTGCGCAGCCGCATTGGATCCCTGCCCGAACGGGGGCGGATTCATCGGCGACTACTTCGGACTCGCGATCTCGAGCGGGAACATCTACGCGCTCTTCGTCTCGACGCACTACCCGTCGGACGTCACGGCGCAAGAAGGTGGGCCCGTGTACTACCAGCAGCAGGTGCTTGCGACCGTTCCGCGCGGAGGCTTTGGCACCGGGTACTGAGGCCTGGCACAGTTCGACGCTCGCATGAGTGACGAGTTCGTCCTCGACACCGACCGCGTGCGCGTGTTCGTGAGCGACGTGCAAGACGCGATCGCGCGTGCGTCGTCACCGGAAGAGGCTTGCGACCTGATCAGGCC
>JBKPRX010000079.1:0-8959 GCA_046734795.1 Actinomycetota bacterium | reverse complement strand
CCGATGAGGGCGCGAACGAGTGAGAAGCCGTTCGTGTGGAGTCCGCTCGACCCAAACCCGATGACGACGTCGCCTGGCTCGCAGCGTGATCCGTCGATGAGGTCGGTGCGATCGACGATGCCGACGCACGTGCCGGCGAAGTCGAGCTCGTCGGGCTGGTAGATGCCCGGCAGCTCGGCTGTTTCGCCACCGACGAGCGCACAACCGGCCTGCCGGCAGACTTCGGCGGCGCCTTCGACGAGCTCGGCGACTTGGTCGAGCTCGATCGTGCTCGCGGCGACGTAGTCGAGGAGGAACAGCGGCTCCGCGCCGCACGTGAGCACGTCGTTGATGCAGTGCGCCGCGAGGTCCATGCCGCCCCAGCGAAGCCGACCGGCTCGGCGCTGGAGCATCAACTTGGAGCCGACGCTGTCAGTCGACGCAGCAAGTAGCCGTTGCCCGTCGAGCGGGAAGAGGCCTGCGAACGCGCCGAATCCCTTGGCTCCCGTCGACTCGACCGCGGCGCGTAGGCGATCGACGAGCGCCTCGGCTGTCGCGAGCGAGACCCCTGCCGCTTCGTACGTCCGTGAAGCGTCCTCCGCCAAGAAGACAAGTTTACGATCGTGCGCAGATGAGGCCGGGACCGTGAGAAGAGAGCTGCCGGGTGGATTCGAGCTCGACGACGATCCGGCCCGGATCGACGTCGACGCTGTTCACAGCTTCCTCTCGGAGGAGTCGTACTGGGCCTCAGGCCGGAGCCGCGAGGACGTGACCCGGTCGATCCAGGATGCGTCCAGGGTCGTCGGCCTCTACCACGACGGGCGACAGATCGGATTCACGCGAACCATCGACCTCGGCGCCGGCGTAGGGCTGCAGCCGACGGCGTTCCTCTTCGACGTGTACGTCCTGCCGGAATACCGAGGTAGCGGGCTCGGGGTCGAGCTAGTTCGCGAGTCGGTCGAGCGCGGGCCGTACGCCAACCATGCGTGGCTCCTTCGGACGCTCGACGCGCATGAGCTCTACCGGAAGTTCGGTTTCGAGGATCCGGACGAGCGCTGGATGATCCGGCCCGTACGCGATTCGTGACGAAGATGGCACGTACCCGTGCCTGCGGTTGATGTACATCAACATCGATGGCGACATCCATCGACCGCTATGTAGACGTGATGACCCGCCGAGGCCCGATCGGGCGCCGAATGCAGGTCAACCTGACCGATCGCCAACACGCGATGCTGAAGGAAGAATCGGCACGAACGGGACTTCCGATCTCGGAGCTCGTTCGACGCGCCGTCGACGCGGTCTGCCGACCCAACGCGCGCTTCCGGGCGCGCGGCCTCGAGCTCAATCTCGGCCTGTGGCGCGATCCTGACGCAGCGACCGTCGGTCGGCGACGCTCTCTGCGGCCAGCGAGGCGGGCCGACTCCGGCTAGATAAAGAGCTCGCCGTGAAGCTCGGGCCGTCCTTGCGGCCCGCCCGGAACGAAGCGGACGACCGTGTCTCCGACCTGCACCGCCCCATCGTCGGCGTCGAGGTCCAAGATCGCCGCGAGGGCTTCGGCCTTCAGCTTCGGTTCGTCCGCGCGCAGCTCGAGCTCGGCGAGCCGCAGCTCGCCGGACTCGGCGAGCAGCTCGTCGATCCAGTCGCGCGGCGGATGCAGCTCGAGCCGATACCCCGCGTTGGTGGAGACGAAGGTGCGACGTCCGCCGTGCTCTTGCACACGCAGCTCGGCGTTCGTAGCTCGCGCAAGTGTCTCTTCGAAGTCGTCCTCGTCGAGCACGAGCCCCAAGTGGTCGACGCGCGGCAGCGGCCATTGCCCCGGTTGGACGACGATGTTGATCGCGCCCTTCTCGAGCTCGCTCAACCGGAGCTTGAAGCCGCTGTCGTCGAGCTCCGACCACGAGACGCCGGGCTCGTACGACGTTAGATCCTCGCCGACGCGACCGTGTCGCGCGACGAGATGAAAGCCGAGCTTGCCGAGGTATCGGGCTTCGACCTCGCGCACCTTGCTCGTCACGAGGTGGTAGTGGAAGAGCTGCACGGCCGCGATTGTAGGTAGGGAACGCGAGTGTGACGTCGAATGGTTCGCAGCCGTGCACACGACTGGCGTCCACCACGTGGACTTGGTCGTCTCGTCGATCGAACGGAGCTTGCCGTTCTACCGCGACCTCCTCGGCCCGCTCGGTTGGCATCGCCTGGGCGAAGTCGAGGGCGAGCGGGGCGAGACGATCTTCTATCTGAGCGGACCCGCAACCTCGATCGGCCTTCGCGAGGCACCGGACGCGCCGACTGAGCCATACGATCGGTATCGCGTCGGGCTCCATCACCTGTGCTTCGAAGCGTCGTCGCCGGCAGCCGTCGACGAGCGCGCGGCCTGGCTCAGCGAGTACGGCGCCGAGATTGAAAACGAGCCGGCGATTTACACCTACCTGCCTGGGTACTACGCAGTCTTCTTCTACGACCCGGACGGAATGAAGCTCGAGATCGTCCACGTCCCGGCCCAAGCGGCCTGAAAGGAGCCCCATGTCCACGACGCCTCCGGAGGAGCCGACGACGACCCCGCCCACCAGGACCGATCCTCCCGGCGTGTACCGCGGGCTCGGCGGAACGACCGGTGCGATCGTGCCGATTCCCGGCAACGCCGAGCTTGCGCTCTATGTGATCGTCGAGATCGTCTTCGCGATCGTCTGGATTGCAAGCGACGCCGTCGACGCGGCGTTTTTCTGCACGCTGACTGCCGCGATCACCTTCGCGTACTTCATCAGCCGCGGGATCGCGAAAGCGAGCCGCGTGCTCGAGCAGTAGCGCTGGCGCCCGGACTGACCGGGACGCTAGACCTTCGCAGTCTCGAACCGAAGCTTCGCGTGCGAGCCCGACTCCGGTAGCGGCGTCGGGTACTCGCGCGTGAGGCACGCACGGCAAAGCGACGACTCGGGCCGCTTCGTCGACGCGACGAGACCTTCGTGCGAGAGATACGCAAGCGACGTCGCACCGATGTAGTCGCGGATCTCTTCGATGCTCCGGTTGTTCGCGATCAGCTCTTCGGGATCCGCGAAGTCGATGCCGTAGTAGCACTGGCTGATCACGGGCGGTGACGAGATGCGCACGTGCACCTCGCTCGCGCCCGCGTCGAACAGCATCTTCACGATCTGCCGCGTGGTGTTACCGCGCACGATCGAATCGTCGACCGCGACGACGCGTTTGCCCGCGACCTCCGCCAGCGGGTTGAACTTCAAGCGGATGCCCTGCTGGCGGAGCTCCTGGTCGGGCTCGATGAACGTGCGGCCGACGTAGCGGTTCTTGATCAGCCCTTCGCTGAACGGAATCCCGAGCGCGCGCGCAAAGCCGATCGCGGCCGGCGTGCCGGAGTCGGGGATCGGCAGCACGAGATCGGCCTCGACAGGTGACTCTTCGGCCAGCCGCTCGCCCATCCGTACGCGCGCGCCGTGGATTTCGACGCCTTCGAGACGGCTATCAGGCCGCGCGAGGTAGAAGAACTCGAAGATGCAGAGCGCGCCTCCGTTGGCGGGCGGCGCCGCCTGCTTTGCGTGCACGCCGTTCTCGTCGATGACGACGAGCTCGCCGAGTCCGAGCTCGCGCTCGAACTTTGCGCCGACGAGGTCGAGCGCACACGTCTCCGACGCGACGACCCAGTCGTCGCCGAGCCGCCCGAGGCAGAGCGGACGGAAACCGTGCGGGTCGCGAAACGCGAGCAGCTTCCCTTCCGCGAGCGCGACGACCGAGAACGCGCCCTCGAGTCGGGCGATCGCGTTTGCGGCCGCTTCTTCGAGCGGCGCAGGATCGTTCGCGATCAACGCGGCGATCACTTCGCTGTCGGAGCTCGAATTGAGGGCGAGGCCCTGCTCGGCGAGCTCCGCACGCAGCGCGGCGACGTTGACGAGATTGCCGTTGTGCCCGAGCGCGACGGTGCGGACGCGGCCGTGTTGCACGAGCGGCTGCGCGTTCACCCACTGCGAAGAGCCGGTCGTGGAATAGCGCGTGTGCCCGATCGCGACCTGGCCGGCGAGGCCGCGGAGCTTCTGCTCGTCGAAAACCTGCGTTACGAGTCCGAGGTCGCGCAGCGCCGTCAGCCGACCGCGATCCGAAACGGCGATCCCCGCGGACTCCTGGCCGCGGTGCTGCAGCGCGAAGAGACCGAAGTACGTCAGCCGCGAGACATCGCGCTCGCCTGCGTACACGCCGAAGATCCCGCACATCGCGTTAGCCGACCTCGCCGATCTGCTCGAGCGCGCCCCACGCGAGCTGCGGAACGGCTTCCGGAGCGCACGCGAGGATCGCCGCGCCGCCGACCGGCTCGTCCGGCAGCTCGACGTCGGCACGAAGACCGCTCCACTCGTCTGCTTCCGCGAGTGCGAGTGCGAGGCCGCCGTCACCGACGTCGTGCGCGAGTGTGAGCTGCGGCGCCGCCTGCCAGAGAAAGCGCACGAAGTCGGCCTCGGCGTCGAGCTCGCCCGGGTCGACTGCCTGCGCGAGCAATACGGCGTCGCCGCTTCGCCACCGCGACGGCACTGCACGCACATCCTCGACCAAGCCGACGCAACCGATCACCGGCGTCGGAGGGATCGGACGACCGTCGGTCTCGTTGTAGAGCGACACGTTCCCCGACACGACGGGGATCCCCAGTGCTTCAGCCGCGATCGAGATGCCCTCGATCGCGCGCTCGAGCTCCCACGCCGCCTCCGGTTTCTCCGGGTTCCCGAAGTTGAGGCAATCCGTGAGCGCGAGTGGCTCGCCGCCGGCGCACGCGACGTTGCGCGCGGCGGTCAGGACCGAGAGCGCGCCGGCGCGAATTGGGTCGCGCTCGCCAACCGGCGGGCCGTCCAGAGAAAGGGCGAGGCCGCGTAGTGACGGCTTCAAGCGGACGACGGCTGCGTCGAGGCCCGGCCGCTTGACGGTGCGCGCGCCGACGATGTGGTCGTACTGCTCGTAGATCCACCGCTTCGACTGGCGGTTTGCGCTGCTCGCCGGGCGCGGCGAGAGCGCAGCGGGATCGCGCGGCGTGCGCTCGACGTCGTATCGCGGACATTCGTCCGTCAGGAACCGCGCCGGAATGTCGCCGACGACCTCGCCGTGCCAATGCACCCGCAAGGCGCCGTCCTCTGTGACCTCGCCGATCGGCGTGCACGGCAGCTCCCACCGTTCGCAAACCGCGCGCACCGCGTCGAGCATCTGCGGCCGCACGACGGCGACCATCCGCTCCTGCGACTCCGAGATCATGATCTCCCACGGCTCCATCTCGGTCTCGCGCAGCGGCACGCGGTCGAGCTGCAGATCGATGCCGCACTCGCGCGCCATCTCCGACAGCGCCGATGCAAGGCCCGCAGCGCCGCAGTCCTGTAGCGACTCGACGAGCCCCGACTCGACGAGCTCGACGGACGCCTCGATCAGCTTCTTGCCGGTAAATGGATCGCCGACCTGGACACTCGGCCGCTTGTCGGCGTCCTCTTCGCCGAGCTCTTGGCTCGCGAGCACCGAAGCGCCGCCGATACCGTCGCGTCCGGTCGTCGCGCCGTAGAGAACGACGACGTTGCCGACGCCGCTCGCCTGCGCGCGGGTGAGCCGCTCGACGGGCAGCACGCCGACGCACATCGCGTTCACGAGGCAGTTGTCCGCATACGCCGCATCGAAGACGGTCTCGCCGCCGACGGTCGGCACACCGACGCAGTTGCCGTAGTGACCGATTCCGGCGACGGCCTGCTTGAAATGGAAGTTCGGCTCGCCGAACCAGAGCCCGTCGAGGAGCGCGATCGGGCGCGCACCCATCGCGACGATGTCGCGGAGAATCCCGCCGACGCCGGTCGCAGCGCCCTGGAACGGCTCGACCGCGGACGGATGGTTGTGGCTCTCGGCCTTGAACGCGACCGCGATCCCGTCGCCGACGTCAATCACGCCCGCGTTTTCTCCGGGCCCCTGCAGTACGCGCGTGCCGCTCGAGGGCAGGCGCTTCAGCAGCCGGGCCGAGTGCTTGTAGCCGCAATGCTCCGACCAGAGAAGCGAGAAGACGGCGAGCTCGAAGTGGTTCGGGTCGCGCTCGAGCAGCTCGCGGATTCGGTCGAACTCCCGGTCGGTGAGACCGAGAGCGCGGTGGAGCTGCTGTTCCGCGACCTGCGTCAGGTGATGCATCGTAGCCGCGAGTCAGGACGCGGCGTCAGCGAGGAACTCGCCGAGCTCGGTCGCGAGCGTGCGCGCCTCGTCGCCCTGCACGTTGTGGCCCGCGCCGGCGATCGTGACCAAGCGGCCGTGTGGGAGAAGCGCCGCCAGGTCGCGCGCCGAACTCTCCTCGACGAGGGCGCTCTCGCCACCGCGTACGACGAGCGCCGGGCACGAGACGCGTCGCGCCAGGTCCGGGATCGAGTCGGCCGCAGCGCGCGTGCGCTCGAACCTCGCCGCGAGGCCGGCGCCGTCGTACTTCCACACGTATCGCCCCTCGCCGACCGGGCGCAGGTTGTGGAGCAGGCTCCGTTCGAGGAGCGCCGGGTGCCGGCGCGGGTTGAACCCCACCGACAGCTCGATCAGCTCTTCGAGCGTGCGCGGCCCGGCGGACGCAGTCGCGAATCCGCGGAGCTCGCTTGCGCCTTGGATCCGGACGCGTGCGCCGATGTCGACGAGCACGAGCGCCGAGAAACGGTCCGGGTCGCTTGCAGCAAGTCCGAGCGCAGCGAGCGCGCCGAGAGACTGTCCGACGAGCGCGGGCTGCTCGAGCCCGAGCTCGGTTACGAACGCGTCCGCGTCCGCGACAAACTCGTCGAGGTCGTAGTTGCCATCCGGAGCCCAGTCGCTGTCGCCGTGGCCGCGCAGGTCGAGCGCGAGACAGCGGTAGCGGTCGCGCAGCGCGAGGCAGACGAGATCCCACGTGTGTGCCGTGAGGAGACCGCCGTGAAGGAAGACGACAGACGGGCCGTCACCTTCCCAATCGAGGTAATGGAAGCGCAGACCGCGTAGGTCGACCTCGCGATCCTCCGGAAGCGTGACCTCGAGCTCGCCAAGCCCGGCGACTTCGGCCGCTCGGGTGAGGTGCGCGAAGGCGTCGTCCACAGAGGCGACCGTACAACCTCACCGACGCAGGGTGTCGCACGTTTGCAACCTTGTGGTGGCTGTGGGTCGCCGCTACGTCGTCATGCTGGTCGTGCTCGGCGCGATCTGGGGCGCGTCGTTCATGTTCATCAAGGTCGCGGGCCGCGAGCTCGACCCGTTCACGCTGATCCTCGGCCGAATCGGTTTCGGCGCGGCGACACTCGCGATCGCGGTGCCATTGCTTCAGCGGCGACGCGGGTTGGAGACATGGCCGATCGTCGCGCGCCGCTGGCGCGTGATGCTCCTGCTCGGCCTCGTCAACACGGCGCTTCCGTTCTGGCTCCTCGCGTGGGGCGAGACGCGGATCGACTCGAGCCTCGGCGGGATCATCAACGCCGCGGTGCCGATCTTCATCGCGCTGCTTGCGATTCCATTCGTGCCGTCGGAGCGCGTGACCGGCATGCGTCTCGTCGGCCTGCTCGTCGGCTTCGGCGGAGTTGCTCTGCTCGTCGGCGTGCAGCCGCAGGCGCAGTTCCTTGGTGCGCTCGCCGTCGTCGGCATGTCGTTCTCCTACGCAGTCGGCGGTTTGCTGACCGCGCGCCTGCTCGCGGATGTCTCTGCGCCGCTCGTCGCGCTCGGAACCACGCTCGCCGCGACGCTCTACGTCCTTCCGCTCGGAATCGCCCGCGGCCCGCACGACGTCCCCGGCTGGAAGGCGATCGCTTCGGTCGTTGCGCTCGGCGTCTTCGGCACGGGCGTCGCGTATCTCCTCTACTTCGCGCTCATGACCCTCGCCGGCGCGGGGCGAGCGTCCCTCGTCACGTATCTCGTGCCGGGCTTCGCCGTGCTCTATGGCGCGGTCTTCCTCGACGAGGCACTTGGTGCGTCGGATTTCGCCGGCCTGGCGCTGATCCTCATCGGCGCGGCGCTGGCGACGGGCGCCGTCCGCGTGCGGCGACGGCTCGTCTCGGCGCGGCTGGCACGCGAGCAAGGGCCGCCGTAGGTGGTCGCTATTTGAATTGTCCGGCGAGTAGCACTTTCTCACCTTTGGGACCGAGCACATGCGATGCACGCTCCACTAGGATCGGCGCCATGACGAGCTACCTGCACACGATGCTCCGCATCACCGATCCCTCGAAGACGCGCTCGTTCTACGAAGCGCTCGGGCTCGAGTTCCGCCGTGAGTTCGACATCGTTCGGAACGGCGAGAAGGAAGCGACGAACTACTTCTTCGGTGTGCCTGACGAGGACGTCGAGCTGGAATTCACGTTCAATCACGACGGGCGCACCTACGAGCTCGGCAGCGCGTACGGGCATGTCGCCTACGCCGTCGACGATCTCGACGAGACGCTCGCCGCCCTTGCGGGTCAGGGCATCGAGCCGGAGCGAGAGCCGTACCGAGTCCGCGAAGGCGGCTCGCGCATCTGCTTCGTCCAGGATCCGGATGGCTACCGCATCGAGTTGATCGATCGGAGCGGTACGTAGCTACGCGGCAGTGCCTATTTCGTACGGAGATGAGGTGGCGCAGGGGCTCGTAGAGAACGTTCCTGAGTTCCGAACCGCGGACGAAGAGCACATGGACGACCAGGAAGGGGAGCAAGCTTCGAGATCGCGCACTCGCCGCCGCCGAGAAGCTTCTCGTCGACGGTGATGAAAACATGGCCAATGCCGTTGCCGTTTCGTTCGTCCAACACGTCGGCGCCAGACCGAGCCGGGCGAGGGCGGGGTCGTGGCGCATTTTCCGGCCGCGCTCGCGGATGAACCTGCGCGACAACGTTGCTCGTGATGGTCTCGTCTGTTCGAATCATCAAGGATCCCGGCGGATATCGAATCGAGCTCATTGAACGCGGATGAACAACACGCGCGCGAGCGCTTGCTAGAAGCGAAGTTCGCCTGCGCACGTCGGTTCATCGAGGCAGTCACGGCGCACGATCATGACGCGGCGGAA
>JBKPRX010000078.1:0-27885 GCA_046734795.1 Actinomycetota bacterium | reverse complement strand
CGGCTGGCTTGCGAAATAGCGCACGTCGTCGACCTCGATCCCGACCTCCTCGTGGATCTCGCGGCGGACGGTCTCCTCGAGCGACTCGCCCGGCTCGACGAATCCTGCGAGAACGCTGAAGAAGGGCCGCGCCAGGCCGGCCCGCCGCGCGAGGAGGATGCGCTCGCCGTCGTCCACGCGCATGATCACCGCCGGCGTGATGCGCGGATAGAAGTGCGTACCGCAGCGCGCGCACACACGTGCGAGCTCGCTCGGGTGCGGCGTCGTTTGTTGCCCGCAGCGTCCGCAGAACGCGTGGGCGACCTCCCACTCGACTACTTGCACCGCGCGGCAAGCCGCGGCTGCGATCGGGGCGGGAGCCTCGGCGAGGACCGCGCGCACGCTCTTCGTCTCGAGCTCCGTGCCGTTCAGAAGCTCCGTCGCGAAAGCCGTCTCACCCTGAAATCGACCGATCGCCCAGACCCGCGCAGCGTCGGCCGCAAGCATCCGGAACGTCGGGAGCTCCACCGGCTCGGACCGGGTGACGACGAGACGACCATCGAGGAACGCCAGGATCGGTGACTCGGGCCGCGGCTCGGCGTCGGCCTCGAAGGCGGGTTCCCACGCAGGCGTCTGCCGCTCCTCCACGTCTCTAAGGCTAGGTGGATCGGGACCATCCCCGATGTCCGGTGGGGGAACGCACGGATGCCGCAGCCCTGCCCGGTTCCCAGACTTGAGCCATGGCCGTCGCTTCGAAGCGGGTGCTCGAAGAGCCTTTCAGGGAGTTGAAGCCGGCGCTCGCGGACGACGTCGCGGTGCTCGAGGCGGACCGCTGCCTCGGCTGCGGTGGCCATCATGCGCCGGCGCCGTGCGTCGTCGCGTGCCCGGCCGAGGTCGACGTGCCGAGGTTCGTCGAGGCGATCGCGCGCGGCGACCTCGACGAGGCCGCAACCACGATCTTCGCCGAGAACCTACTCGGCGGATCATGTGCGCGCGTGTGTCCAGCCGAGGTGCTGTGCGAAGGCGCGTGCGTTCTGCTCCATGAAGGGCGCCGACCGGTCGAGATCGCGCGCCTCCAACGCTTCGCCGTCGATTGCGCGTTCGAAAACGGCGTCGCGCTGCGCATCGGCCGGCGAATGAACGGTCGGCGCGTCGCCGTCGTCGGTGCGGGCCCTGCCGGTCTCGCCTGCGCGGGCGAGCTCGCTGCGCGCGGCTACTCGGTGGCTGTTTACGACGAGCGCGCAGAGTGCGGAGGGCTCGTGCGATACGCGATCGCTCCTTATCGCCAGCTACGAGAGCCGCTGCCGGCCGAGGTCCGTCTCCTCGAAGACCTCGGAGTCGAGCTCCGACTCGGCGAGCGCGTCGACGCAGCGTTCCTCGCGCAACTCGAGAGTGAGGCGGATGCCGTCTTCCTCGGCGTCGGCCTCGGTGCCGACCTCGATCCAGATCTGCCGGGCGAGGCGCTGCCCGGTGTCTGGAGGTCGCTGGACTTCGTCGAGGCGCTGAAGTGCGGGCGTCCTCCGGACGTCGGCTCGCGCGTCGCCGTCGTCGGCGGCGGCAACACTGCGATCGACGTCGCGCGCGAAGCCCTTCGTCTCGGCGCAGGCGACGTCGTGCTCGTGTACCGCAGGACCGAGGCCGAGATGCCTGCATACGCGCACGAGGTCGAGGAAGCACGCGATGAGGGCGTCCGCTTCGAATGGCTGAGCGCGCCCGTTCGCATCATTGGTCACGCACAGGTGAGCGCCCTCGAGTGTCAGTGCATGGCGCTCGGCGAGCCCGACGCGAGCGGCCGCGCGCGGCCTGAACCGGTCGCCGGCACCGAGTTTCTCCTTCCGGTCGACACCGTCGTCCTCGCGATCGGACAGGCGCCGCGCCGAGACTTCTTCGCGAACGTCGCAGGCCTCGAGCTCGAAGGCGGTCGCGTCGTCGTCGATCCGGCGTCGGGCCGGACCGGCCACCCGAAGGTCTTCGCCGGCGGCGACGCTGTGAATGGCGGTGCGACGGCCGTCGAAGCCGTGGCGCACGGAAAGCGCGCCGCGCGCGGGATCGACGAGCTCCTCGGAGGGGCAGCGTGATCTCGATTCGCTGGCACGCCCGAGCTGGACAAGGTGCGAAGACCGCAGCCCAGATCCTCGCGCTCGCGGAGCTGCGAAGCGGCAAGAGCGTCCAAGCGTTTCCCGAGTACGGCCCCGAGCGTCGCGGCGCACCGCTGCGCGCGTACACGCGGATCGACTCGCGGCCGATTCGCCGACACGACACGATCGAGGAGCCCGACGTGGTCGTCGTGCTCGAGCCGTCACTCCTCGATGACGCGAGCGTCGTCGGCGGCCTCGCACCGGACGGCATTCTGGTTGTGAACGCGGAGCGGCCTCCCGAGGATCTCAGGGCAGCGCATGTGGTCGCGATTCCCGCCGAGCGCATTGCGAGCACGCATGGCTCGAAGTTCGCGAACGTCGTCGTCCTCGGAGCGCTCGCTGCGGTGCTGCAGGAGCCGCCGCTCGCCGACTTGGAGCACGCTGCCCTCGAAGTGCTCGGCAAGCGCGCCTCCGCCGCGGACGTCCGCGTCGCGATCCGGGAGGGATACGCATGGGCGAGCTGAGGTCCTGGCAGGAGCTCCACGATGGTGCCGTCGTTGTGCCTGGTGCCGCCGAGCGCTTGCGCACGGGCGCGTGGCGAACCGGCGTGAAGCCTGTCGCGCACCTCGAGCGGTGCATCGACTGCATGTTGTGCTGGCTCTATTGCCCGGACGCTGCGGTGATCCTCGACGGCAGCGTCTTCGCCCGGATCGACTACGAGCTCTGCAAGGGGTGCGAGATCTGTGCGGATCGCTGCCCGACCGGCGCGATCGAGATGGTCGCGGAGGCGGACGATGGCGACTGAGCTCCGAGCGCCGTTCCTTCTGACCGGCGGCGAGGCCGCGGCGCACGCGATGCGGCAGATCGATCCTGACGTCGTGCCCATCTACCCGATCACGCCGCAGACGCCGATCATCCAAGCCTTCGCACGCTTTGCCGCCGAAGGCCGCGTCGACAGCGAGCTCATCAACGTCGAGTCGGAGCATTCGGCGATGAGCGCCGCGATCGGCGCCGCGCTTGCGGGGGGACGGACGATGACCGCGACGTCCTCGCAGGGGCTCGCGCTGATGATCGAAGTCGTCTACATCGCGGCGTCCCTACGTGCTCCGATCGTCATGGCACTCGCGACCCGGGCCCTGTCCGGCCCGATCAACATTCACTGCGATCACGCCGACGCCATGCTCGCGCGCGACGCCGGCGTCGTCCAGCTCTTCGCCGAGAACGCGCAGGAGGCATACGACCTCACGCTGATCGCACCGCGCCTCGCGGAGCATCCGAACGTGCGCGTTCCCGTGGTCGTGTGCCAGGACGGATTCACGACCACGCATTCGGCCGAGCCCGTCGTGCTCGTCGACGACGAGCTCGCGAAGAACTTTGTCGGCGAGTACGCGATTCCGTATCCGCTGCTCGACTCCGCTCAACCGACGACGCAAGGGCCGTTCGCGATGCCGGACTACTACTTCGAGCTCAAGTATCAGCAAGCGGAGGCCGTACAGGCGGCGCTCGAGGTGTTTCCGGCACTCGCCGCCGATTACGCGGAGTTGAGCAAGCGCGAGTATGGACTCGTGGAGACGTATCGCCTCGACGACGCGGACCACGCGCTCGTCATGCTCGGCTCGACTGCCGGCACTGCGAAGGACGTCGTCGATGGATTGCGCGCCGACGGCGAGCGCGTGGGTCTCCTACGGCTCGTTGCGTATCGACCGTTCCCCGCCAGGACCGTCTGGGACGCGCTTCGTGACGTGCGCCGCGCGATCGTCCTCGACCGGGCGCTCTCGCCCGGCACGCGGCCGCCGCTTTACAGCGATCTCGCGACGACGCTCTACGGGAGCGACGTCGAGCTCGTCAGCCATGTCTACGGGCTCGGGGGCCGCGACCTGCATCCGGCTGACCTGCGCGCGGTTGTTCGCGGCGAGGCGCCTGCCATCGTCGGGCTTCGGGAGGAACCATGTCTCGGTTGAAGCTGCTCGTCGAGCACGAGGCCGGTGCGCCTCCGCTCGGCGGAGGGCACGCCCTGTGCCAAGGCTGCGGGATCCCGCTCGTCGTGCGCACCGTCTTGAACACGATCGCCGGGCCGAAGATCGTCGTGAGCGCCACCGGCTGCCTCGAGGTGGCGACGACGCGGTTCCCGACGACTGCGTGGAACGTTCCGTGGCTGCACGTCGCGTTCGAGAACGCGGCCGCGGTTGCGAGTGGCGTCGAGACGACGCTGCGCGCGCTGCGCAAGCGCGGTGCGCTGCCTGCGGACGAGGAGCCGACGATCGTCGTCTTCGCTGGTGACGGAGGCACGTACGACATCGGGCTGCAGGCGCTCTCCGGTGCGCTCGAGCGCGGTCACCGCTTCCTGTTCGTCTGTTACGACAACGAGGCGTACATGAACACCGGCATCCAGCGGTCGGGCGCAACACCATTCGGCGCACGCACGACGACGACGCAGATCGGCGAGGTCGGCTTCGGCAAGGCGCAGCAGCGGAAGGACGTGACGGCGATCGCCGTCGCACACCATGTGCCGTACGTCGCGCAAGCCGCGGCCTCGCACTGGCACGACCTCAGCGTGAAGGTCGAGCGCGCCGTCGCCGCGGCTGGTCCCGCCTTCCTCAACGTGCTGACCGACTGCCCGCTCGGGTGGGGCCATGAGCCGCGGATCTCCGCCCGGATCCTCGACCAGGCGGTCGAGACGTGCTTCTGGCCGCTGTACGAAGTCGTCGACCGCCGCTACGCGCTGACGTACCGTCCCGACCCCGTCGCGCCGCTCGAAGAGTGGCTGCGCCCACAGGCGCGGTTCGCGCATCTGCTCCGGCCGGAGAACGCCGGGCTCCTGGAGACGCTGCGCGCGCAGGTCGAGCACGAATGGCTCGAGCTCGCGCGGCGCTCCGACGCAGACGTCGTCGCGGCCTGACTCAGCGGAACGTGAGCCGCTCGCGTCCATGCGCGTCGGCTGGGTCGAACCAGGGGCGGTGCCACTCGTCGGTCGGCGAGAGAGAGAGCGGCGCGTGGGCGTTCTGCCTCGGAGTCGGAGCGGGCGTCGTGCCCGCGTCGCGACTGTCGCCGATCGTGCGCGAGCGAAAATACATGTGCGTGAACAAGCGCATGAACTCTGTCAGGTAGATGTCTGCCACTCGCTGGTTTCCGCGGATGACGAGCATGTTCTCGTCGTTCTCCGCAACGGACGCCGCACTGAAGTTCGCCGAGCCTGTGATCACGACGGGGTCGCTTCCGAGCGGGTCGATGAGCGCGTACTTCGTGTGGACGAACCTGACGTGGTTGTTCAAGTGGTCGACGAGCGCTTCGCGAAGGAACTGATGCCACGCGCCTTTGCCGAGGTACGCGCCGGCGGTCAGCTCGTTCCCGGCAGCTCGCAGAAGATCCATGTGGTTGTCGCCCTTGTCGAGCAAGACGTACGCCGCGAACTCGTGCGGCGCGAGCAGAAACGTCTCGAGCGTCGCGCTGACGCCGAAGGGTGCGGTGAAGAACAGCGAGCGGCGCGCCGCTTGCATTCGCGCCGCGAGCCAGCGCAGTGCCCCTTCCCCGCGATGCGGTGAGAAGATCGGATGCGTCGATCGCCGCTCCGGCTCGCCTTTCAGCACCGGATTCGAGCGCTCGTCGAACGTTCGCAACGCCGGTGTCGTCGGGTCGCTCGAAAGCTCTTTCCAGTACGCGAGAAACGCCCCTGCGACTTGCGGGCCGCGGACGAGATGCGCGACGTTCGACTGCCCGTAGAACGCGCCGTCGGTGATATTCGTCGAGCCGGTCCAAACAGCGCGCGCGTGGCCGTCGCGCGTCAAGACGAGGAATTTGTTATGCGCGATCCCGCTCGATCGCTCACGCCACGTGACGACACGGTCGAGACCGGCCGCCGCGACGGCAGCAGCGTTCTCTGCCGCCGGGTACGTGGACTTGCCCGCATCGTCAGGGGACGGGTGCGCTACGACGAGACGCACGTCGACTCCGCGCGCGACTGCTGCGGCGAGCTCGTCGAGCGTCGCGCGGTGGTGAAACTCGTAGAAGGCGCCGCGCAAGGCGTCGCCGTGTGTCGCCTCCGCGACGAAGTCGCGCAGCGCCTCCTCGAGACCGCGCGAAAGCCACTTGCGCGCTTCGGCGTCCGTTCGCGGATCCTTGTCGCGGAACTTCTCGGAATACCGCTGCGAGCCCGCGGCGCCGCGATTGAACCAGATGCCGTGCGCTCCGTCGTCTTCGGGCTCCACCTTGACGTCGAGCTCGACGGCGGCACGCGTCTCGAGGTGTTGTGGCGTCCCGTACCTCGCTTCGACGCGATAGGCCAGCTTTGCGCCCGGCGACACGGTGTAGTCGCCCCAGACGAAGGCTTGAAACGGGTTGTCGGAGCTCAGGCTCGCGCCGGGTTCGCTCTTGTTTGCCTCGAAGCGCAGGAAGTTCGGAAGCCAGTACACGGCGTCGTGACCGCTGATCCGGCGGCTGATCGCGAAGCCGAGCAGACCTTCGAGCCGGTCGCGCGGCACGTCCATCCCGAAGAGCACGACGTGGGTGCCGGCAATCGCGTGGACGGAGAGGCCGTCCGCTTCGGCCCGGCAGCGCACGCTGCGACCCTACTGGAGGTCGACGTGCGCCGCGCACCACAGAGGGCCCGGCAGTGCGCCGAGCCCTCAGCGGTTTGAACCTCGTGGCGTTACTTCGTGATCGCGCTGAGCGCGTTCACCTGCCCGTGTCCGTTGAACGAGTTGTAACCAGGCCCGCCCTGGCACTGCTGCGGCGCGCCGCCGTCGAGTGCCGGGAAGTCGGCGTACATCGGCAGCGACGTGTCCGGGCACGGCATCGAATCAGCGGTCTGCTCGATTCTCGACGCGACCGCGCGGTCGGAAATGTTCGAGAACTGGCTCAAGACGAGCGCAGCCACTCCCGCCACGTGCGGCGACGCCATCGACGTGCCTTGCAGGTAGCAGTAGACCGCGGCGCCGTCCACCACCGTCAGTGACGCGGGACAGCCTGCCGCGAGAGAAGCCGGCCACGTCGAGAGCACGCGTCCGGTTGGCGCGGCAGGCGTCACTTGGAACCTGCGGTCGCCACCGGGTGCGATCACGTCGGCGCTCCCGACGCCGTAGCTCGAGTAGTACGCCTTCAGCAACCGGTTCCCGTTCGCGGTCACGCCGATCACGCCGGGAATCTCGACCGGGATCACGACGCACGCGTTCGTCACGCGACGCTCGACTGGCGTCGTGTCGTCGGGACTCGTCTCGTCGAGCGTCGGATGTGCGAGATCGTCCGACTGGTTTCCTTCAGCCGCGACGACGACGGTGCCGCTCTTCTGTGCGAACTCGATCGCGCGCTTCTCGGCGATCCAGATCGCCCGCTGTTCCGGATCGTTGCGGCAGTTGAAGAGCCACGGGTCCGCGAAGTAGCTGTTGTTCGTGACGTCGATGCCGTGCGTTCCGGCCCACATGAACGAGCACACGACCGCCTCCGGGAAGAAGAAGCCGTCGGCGTTACCCGCCTTGATGCCGGCGATCTTCACCCGAGGTGCGACACCGACGATGCCGATCGTGTTCTTCGCCGCGGCGATCGTGCCCGCAGTGTGCGTGCCGTGGCCGTTGTCGTCCGCCCACGCGGTCGGAGCCTGATTCGGCACGCCGCCGACGCAGGAGACGCTGTTCGCGAAGTCGACATTCGGCGCGAGATCAGGATGCGTGTAGTCGAGGCCGGTGTCGATGTCACCGACGACGACGGACGGGCTGCCGCCGTTGATCGCACGCGCTGCAGGAGCCTGGATCTGGTCCATGTCCCACTGGAGCGCCGAAAGGTTGTCGCTTCCCGGCGCCGGCGCCGAGCCCGGAAGCGGTCCGGCGTCGGTTGCGGCCTCGCCGGTGTCGAGCCGTGTGGCGAACGAGTCGGTCGCCGAGGCTCCGAGTACTCCAGCCTGCGACTGCATGGTGGCTGCGAAAGACGCGCTCGACGAGCGGGCGACGACGACGCCGATCGCGTCGTAGCTGTAGACGAGCGTTCCTCCTGCGCGCTCGATCGTCGTACCGGCATTCGCCGGAACAGACGTTCCGTTGAAGACCACGAGGTACGTGCTGCTGGATCCCGCACGCGCGGTCGCGACTGTGAGCGCGGCCAAGACGCTTGCGGCAATGAGGGCAGCGAGACCTGCCATCCGAACCGGTCGTGTCATGTGTTCCCCCCTGTTTTGGACTGCCAGCGCAGGAGTCTGACAGCTGGGCGTTTCGGGGGCGGCTAGCCCTCAGGATGCTCGGGCAGGCCGCGGATCTTCCGCCACTGAGCGACGCGCCAGCCCGGCGGGATCACCTCCGGCGCCGGCTCGAGCGAAGCCGGCGGCAAGTTGCCGCGGCGACCCAGCCGGTCCCAGACGTAGACGGCGAGCTCGCGACTCACGAACCGGAACTCGTGCTCGATGCGCGGGAAGTACGCCGCCTGCTCTTCGCTTCGGCGAAGGACGTAGCTGTTCCGTCGCCACATCGAGTGGAACTTGCACGCCGTGAGTGCGTGTACCGGAAGTAGGCCACCGCGCGCTCCGGCAAGCCGGGTGACGAACTCGCTATCCGGCGGCTCGACAAGCGTTCGATAGTCATGCCACGAGCCGACTTCCTCAACCGCGTCGCGCCGGTGCGCAAGCGAAGTCGGCGGCACCCAGAGCTCTTCGCTCCAAGCCCGCAGGCCGCCGAGCACGCGAACGTGGCTGCCGGGCGGCCCCAGGCCGAGCGTGGCGGCGTATGCACCGACGGCCTGCGATCCCTCGAGCGCCGCGACGAGCCGCGCGAGATGACTCGGCGCCCAAAGGTCGTCGTGTCCGAGGTACGCGACGAGCTCGCCGCGCGCGCGTTCGATCCCCGCGTTGTTCGGCGCCGATTGGCTGCCGGAGTTCGTCTGCAGGTTGTGCCAGTGGACGCGTTCGTCGCGAAAGCTCGCGACGACTTCTTCGGAATCGTCGGTGCAGCAGTCTCCGACGACGAGGAGCTCGAAGTGTCGGTACGTCTGCCGCAACACGGACGCGATCGCGTACTGCAGGACGCTGCTCCAGTTGTACGTCGGGATGATGACGGTGACGAGCGGGTTCGTCTTCGGCGTCGGCGCGTTCAGCGACGCTGCGACGAGACCACCCAAGGTAGACGCAAGGCGAACGGCCTTTCGGGGCCGCTCTAGGGCGCGTACGGGATCAGATCGTTGTCGAGCGGCAGGCGGAACTTGTCCGGATCCTCGTGGTCGTACGGCTTCGTCGGAAAGTTCAGGAACACGATCTCGTCGTCGCCGATGTTGCGCACCGAGTGATACACGCCCGCCGGGATTCGAAGCAGCGCGGGTACACCCGCGCCGAGCAGAAGGAGCTCGAGGTTCTCGTACGTCGGCGAGTCGACGCGACCGTCCCAGAGCGCAACTCGCGCCGTCCCGGAGGTGAAGAACAGGCGGTCGTCCTGGTGAGCGTGCACGACCCAGCCGCGCAGCTCGTTCCGCCGCACTGTCACGCGATACGCGAACGGAAGTGCGTCGTCGTTCCAGTCCCACCGCTCGTCGAGAATCTCGCAAAGGCTGCCACGCTCGTCTTCGTGCAGAACGGGATGCTGAAGATGGACGCCGGCGATCTCGCTCTCGACGACGGTGAATCCGCTCGGCTCGATCGGGCCTGCCTGGATCGCCTGATCGAGGCCCACGACGTCCTCCGAGCGTAAGGCGGCCGGCTCAGGGTCGAGCGTCCTCAGGTCGGCTCCCGCCGGCAGGCGGTACTTGTCCGGATTCGCGTGGTCGTACGGGCGCGTCGGCAGGCTGACGAACACGACGTCGCCGTCGCCGACGTTCCGGACCGCGTGATACACGCCGGCGGGAATCAGCACGAGCGCGCGGTCGTGGTCGCCGAGATGAAGGACGTTCCCGCGCCCGAACGTCGGCGACTTGCGCCGCCCGTCGTACAACGTCAGTCGCGCGAGACCGGACGCAAAGAAAAGGCGGTCGTCCTGTCGCAGGTGGACGCTCCAACCTTTCACCTCGCCCGGCCGAACTGTTACCTGGTACGCGTACGGCAGCGGCTCGTCCATGAAGTCCCAGCGGACGTCGTACATCTCGCACAGCGATCCCCGTTCGTCTGCCTGCGTCGGCGGCCTGCGTAGGCGGACGCCGACGATCGGATCCACGAGCCGTGCCCCGTCCGGCGTTACGGTTTGCGCGTCTTTCGTCGTGAGTTCGAGCCCTGCGATGCCGAGGCCGCCAATCGTCTTCACGTGCGGCTCGAGCGCCATCAGCTCGAGCAGGGCGGCCGGAGGTGCACCTCGACGTTATAGCGCCGCCGCCGGAGGCGCTGCGGCCATGGGTGTACGCGAGCGGAGGGGCTCGTTGCGAGCCCCTCCACGGATGACCGTCGCGCTAGCGCGCCTGCTCGTTGACGCCGGTGCGCATCCAGCCGCCGGTTGCGATCTTCGTCAGCAGCTTGTCTGCGTTCGACTCCTCGTCCAGCGTCTGGTCGAGGAGATCCTTCGCGTCGTCGTAGTCGAGCGCGTCGGCGAGCGTACGCGCCGTGCCGTAGCCGGCGATCTCGTAGTGCTCGACCCGCTGCGCTGCCGCGATCAACGCGGCGTCCTTCGCCGGGCCGTCGCCCGTCGCCTGGACGATCTTGTCGCCTTCACGAATGAGGCCTTGCATGCCTTCGCACGTCTCGGTGCCGGATTGCTTTCCCAGCTGGCCGAAGATCTCGTCGAGGCGGCGAACATGATCCTGCGTCTCGTTCAAGTGGTGCTCGAAGGCCTGCCGGAGCTCGTCGTTGCTCGCGGCGCTCGCCATCTTCGGGAGCGCCTGGAGAAGCTGCGTCTCCGCGCTGTAGAGATCCTCGAGCTGGTCCACGAAGACGTCCTGGAGCGTCGTCAACTGCATACGTACCCCTTCCTCGGTCGACTTTCAGTCGTCCTTCCCCCTCGGGCCGATCTGATGCCGGCCCGCACCGGTTTCTTCGCTCTTTGCGAGATTCGAAACCGGCAGATCAGCTTGCGCGAAGCAGCTGCCGCTCGACCTGAAGGTGAGCCGGCGAATCGGGGTCGAGCTTCTCGAGCGATTCGGTCAGCAGCTCGACCGCCTCGTCGCGTCGCCCGCGCCGGAGGAGCGTGACGCCCAGGTTCGCGATCACCTGGCCTTCGCGCTCGGCATCGTCCAGGTCGCGGAGGATCGCGATCGCCTCCTCGAAGTGCTCAACGGCCTCGTCCTCTGCGCCGGCCCGTTCGAGCGCAAGCGCGATGTTGTTCTGCGTGAGAGCGATGGCCCGTTCGTCACCGAGCCGCTCGAGGATCTCGAGCGCGGAGCGATGGCATTCCACGGCGCGCTCCGGCTCGCCCGCGCGGCGGAGATCGGCGCCGAGCGCGTTCAGGCGTAGCGCGTGCCGCAGATCGTCACCGGCTACGGCAGCCGCTGGTTTCTCGGCTGCCGCCGTTGTCCGTCGCGGGATCCGCTGGACGAGTGCCTGCGCCGCCGTCGCACTCTGTCGCAGCGCGGCCGGAATCCACAAGAGTTCGCCGAGCAGACGGCGCGAGCCGAGTCCGAGCGTCAAGAGCGCGGATCGTGCGCCCGCAAGAGGAGTCCTCGCATAGGGCGCGAGTGCCGCCCGAGGCATGGCAGGTAGCGGCGCGCGTGGCGCTGCGGCCATACCGGACGTCGCGTCGTGCCGGACGGGCCAGCTGCGAACGGGCCAGCCGCCGACGGGCCACCCGCCGACGGGCCGGCGCAGCCGCCCACGGCGCCGAGCCGTAAGGAGTGCGCCTGCGAGCGCGCCGAGGCCGATGACCACCAGGACCGCGAGTGCGACCCGAGCCGAGCCGATCGCGGCGAGGAAGGCTCCGGTCAGGAGAGCCCAGCCGGCAAGCGCGGCGATCCGCCGGCGCGTCCTCGCTCCTTCGTCGGTGCGATCCAGCACGGCGCGACGCGCAGTCTCGGTTTTCGAGCGACGACTCGGCATCGGTTTACCCCCCAACATCTCGGAGCTAGGCCTCTTCGGCGAGCGTGGAGCGTCTCCTGCCGCGCGGTTTGTCGTGCACGCGCGAGGTGGCGTATCCTCGGCTCAGGTTCCGAGAGAGGAGGCCGCGGATGATGCGCGTCGAGACGACGGTCAACGGCGTCCGTCACGAGGCCGAGGTAGAGCCGCGCCAGCTGCTCGTGTACTTCCTGCGAGAGCAGCTCGGACTCCTCGGCGCTCACGTCGGTTGCGACACGACGTCGTGCGGCGCTTGCACAGTGCTGCTCGACGGCGAGTCGGTGAAGTCGTGCACGGTGCTCGCGATCCAGGCGCACGGACACGACGTGACGACGATCGAAGGGCTCGCGCAAGACGGCGAGCTGCACCCCGTGCAGAAGGCGTTCCACGAACACCACGGCCTGCAATGCGGCTATTGCACCCCTGGGATGGTGATGGCCGCGGTCAGTCTCCTGCGCGAGCAACCCGACCCGAGCGAGGACGAGATCCGCAAAGCGCTCGAGGGCAACCTCTGTCGTTGCACCGGCTACGTCAACATCGTCCGCGCGGTGAAGTCCGCCGCCGGGGCGAGCTAGGAGGCGCGCGATGGCCGTCACCGAAGAACAGACCACGTACGTCGGTCGGTCGGTCCCGCGCAAGGAAGACGCGGAGCTCCTCACCGGCCAAGGCCGTTATATCGACGACCTGACGCTGCCCGGGATGCTGTGGTTCTCGCTCGTGCGCAGTCCGTTTGCGAACGCACGCATCCGCGCGGTCGACACGAGTCGCGCGCGCGAGGCCGATGGCGTCATCGCGGTCCTGACCGGTGAGGATCTCGCCGAAGACTTCGCCGCGCCGCTTCCGTGCGCTTGGCCGGTAACGCCGGAGATGCGAAACCCGGAGCACTGGCCGCTCGCGCGCGGTGCCGCGCGGTACGCAGGTGACGGCGTCGCGGTCGTCGTCGCGGAGACGCGTGCGCAGGCGAAGGACGCGGCCGAGCTCGTCGAGGTGGACTGGGAGCCGCTCCCGGCGGTCGTCGACGTCGGCGAGGCGCTCGCAGACGGCGCCCCGCTCGTCCATCCGGATCTCGGCACGAACAGCTCGTACGTCTGGGAGATGACGAACGGCGACGTCGACGGCGTGTTCGCGGGCGCGGACATCGTCGTCACGGAGCGTTATCGCCAGCAGCGCTTGATCCCCGCGGCGATCGAGCCGCGCGGCGTCCTCGTGCAACCGGTCGCGGCGAGCGGCGAGTTCACGCTCTGGTCCGCGACGCAGATCCCGCACGTGTTGCGTACGACGCTCGCACTCACGCTCGGGATCGCGGAGTCGAAGCTCCGCATCATCGCCCCGGATGTCGGCGGCGGCTTCGGCTCGAAGCTCGACGTCTATGCGGAGGAAGCGCTCGCCCTTGCACTTGCGAAGCGGCTCGGGCGTCCACTCAAGTGGGTCGAAGAGCGTTCCGAAGCGCACGTCGCGACGATCCATGGCCGCGACGTTCTCCAAGAGATCGACCTCGCTGCCGACGCCGAAGGAAAGATCAGCGGCGTTCGTGTGCGCCTCGTCTCTGCGATGGGCGCATACCTTCAGCTCGTCACGCCGGGTATCCCGATCCTCGGTGCTTGGCTCTACGGCGGCTGTTACGCGCTGAAGGCGTACGGCTTTCACTGCGAGGGCGTCTTCACGAACACGACGCCGATCGACGCCTACCGCGGCGCCGGCCGGCCCGAGGCGACATACGCGATCGAGCGCGCGATCGACGCGCTTGCCCGCAAGGTCGGCAAGAACGCGGTCGAGATCCGCCGGCTCAACTTCATCCGCGAGTTCCCCGCCGACCTTGCGTCCGGTTTGACCGTCGACGCGGGCGACTTCGACGCGTGTCTCGATCGTGCGCTCGAGCTCGTGAACTACGACGAGTTTCGGCGCGAGCAACGCTCACGCGTCGAGGGCAACGCGCGTCATCGACTCGGCATCGGCTTCGCGACGTACATCGAGATGTGTGGTCTTGCTCCGTCGCGCGTGCTCGGCTCGCTCGACTACGTCGCGGGCGGTTGGGACGCCGCGACGATTCGCTGCCTGCCGACCGGCGTGGTGCAAGCGGTGATCGGAACATCGCCGCACGGACAAGGTCACGTGACGACGTTCTCACAGATCGTCGCCGACGAGCTCGGCGTGCCGATCGAATCGGTCGAGGTGTTGCACGGCGACACGGCGTCGTCACCGCTCGGGCTCGACACATACGGCAGTCGCAGTCTCGTCGTCGGCGGCGTCGCGTTGCACAACGCGGCGCAGAAGGTGATCGCGAAAGCGCGGACGATCGCCGCGCACGCGCTCGAGGTCGCCGAGGAGGATCTCCGTTACGAGAACGGCACGTTCACCGTCGCGGGCACCGACAAGTCCACGACGGTCGCCGAGACCGCGTTCGCCGCGTGGACCGCACACGCGCTGCCCGACGGAATGGAGCCGGGGCTCGAAGAGAGCGCCGTCTACGACCCGATCAACTTCAGCTGGCCGGCGGGCTGTCATATCGCGGTTGTCGAGGTCGACACCGTTACCGGCGACACGCGTGTCGTCCGTTACGTCGCGGTCGACGACGTCGGCACGGTGATCAACCCGCAGATCGTCGAGGGCCAGGTGCACGGCGGCATCGCCCAAGGCATCGCACAGGCGTTGTACGAGGAAGCGATCTACGACGACGAGGGCAACTTGCTCACGGGTTCGTTCGCGAGTTACCTCGTTCCGTCGGCTGCCGACCTGCCGTCGTTCGAGGTAGATCGCACGGAGACGCCGAGCCCGTCGAACCCACTCGGTGCGAAGGGCGTGGGCGAGACCGGCGCGATCGCAGCCCCTGCCGCGGTGATGAACGCCGTAGTCGACGCCCTCGGCCCGTTCGGCATCACCGACGTCGACATGCCGGCCAGTCCCGAACGAGTCTGGCGCGCACTCGAGGAGGTGCGGCGATGATCCCGGCGCCCTTCGAGTACGAGCGCGCGGAGTCAGTCGAACAAGCGCTCGAGCTACTTGCGTCAGGCCGCGACGCGAAGCCGCTCGCGGGCGGCCACTCGCTTCTACCGCTGATGAAGCTCCGCTTCTCCCGACCCGAGCTGCTCGTGGACATCAGCGAGCTCTCGGAGCTCGCCGGCGTGCGCGAGCAAAACGGCGGCTTGTCGATCGGCGCGACGACGCGCCACCACGACCTCGCGACGAACGAGCTCGCGCGCTCGCGGTGTGCCGTGCTCGCTGAGGCAGCCGCGGGAATCGGCGATCCACAAGTGCGCCACCGCGGCACGATCGGCGGCTCGATCGCGCACGCCGATCCGGCATCGGACCTGCCGACCGTCCTCGTGGCATTGGAAGCGGAGCTCGTCGCGCGTGGCGTAGGAGGCGAACGGGTTATTGCAGCCGCCGATTTCTTCCGCGGCGTGTTCGAAAGCGCGCTCGAGCCGACGGAGCTCCTGACGGAGATTCGCGTCCCCGCTGCGTCGGGCGCGTACGTGAAGTTCCACCGCCGCGAGCAAGACTGGGCAACCGTCGGCGTCGCAGCGGTTCGCGTCGGTGACAGCACGCGAGTAGCGCTGACGAACATGGGGACGACGCCGCTCCGAGCGCGCGGCGTCGAGGAAGCGCTCGCGGGAGGCGCCGACGCCGAAGCCGCCGCTGCCCGAGCCGATGAAGGCACGGACCCGCCGAGCGACACGAACGGAAGCGCCGAGTACCGCCGCCACCTCGCGCAGGTCCTCGTGAGAGACGCGCTGGCGTCGCTCGAATGAACGAGCGAGTCGACGCCAACTCGGGGCGCGGCGCGATCGCAGCACCTCGGGAGGCGTCGATGTCGTCCGCGTCTTCGCCGTCCGGTGCTTCGTGCGCGACGGCGGCCGGATGTCGAGGAGCTCCTGGCGAGCTCGACGCCTCCACGGGCTCCTCGACACGGCCGTTCCAGACGAGCACCGGTTCTTCGCGACGTGGCTTCACGACGCGACGGGCTCCTCGGCGACGCTGGTGGGTCGCTGCTGCTCCTGGGCCACGTTGGCCGCTCGCTCGGTGAGGATGTGCCGCACGACGCGCTTGGCGTCCCTGCCCGCGCCGCCGATCAGCATCGAGGTGAACGAGTGCAGGAACAGCATCCCGACGATGTAGAGACCCGGCGAAGACGACACCACGCCACGATGCTGAATCGGAAAACCGTCCGCGCCGAGCTCGAGCGGGCAGTGAACCCACGAATAGTCGGGGCCGAAGCCCGTGCACCAGACGACGTTCCTCACGTCGACGACGCGTCCGTCGTCGAGCACGGGCAGGCCGTTTTCGACGCCGACCGTCCGCGCGAGCACGCGCTCGACCCCGGCAGCGCGGAGCTCGTTCTTTCGGTAGCGCAGGAGCGGCGCGCCGCCGTGGCGGACGTGCGCACGCATTTTCCGCCCCGGCGGCGTCTGAACGGTCAGGACGTGCGTCCCGAGGAAGAACAGGAGGGCGAAGCACATCCGCCCGCGACGTGTCTCGATCGGTGCTGGCAGCTGCCCGTTATAGGTCCCCGAGAGGATGACCTCGTGCCGCGCTGCCGCCTCGAAAGCGATGTCGGAGCCGGAATGGCTCGCGCCGACCACGAGCACGGGGCCGTCCTGGAGCTGCGAGAGGTTTCGGTAGTCGAACGAATGCAGCTGCGTGATGCTCGGATCGAGGTCGGTCGCGAACTCCGGCGTCTTCGGTTTCTGGATCACGCCCGTCGCCAGCACGACGTTGTCCGCCGCGAAGCAGCGCTCGCCAGCGCGGATCACGTAACGGCCGTTCTCTCGCGCGACGCTCTCGACCGCGATTCCTGACTCGACCGGAAGCGCGTGCCGCGCCGCGTACGACTCGAGGTAGTCCGCCATCTCGTCCTTCGTCGGATACGCCGTGCGGGGCGCCGGGAAGGCCATTCCCGGGAGCCCGTCACGGCGCGCCGGCGAGTAGAGCTTCAGCGAGTCCCAGCGATTGCGCCAGCTGTCGCCGACGCGTGCGCTCGCGTCGAGAATCACGAACGAGCGGTCGTTCTGCTTCAGGTAGTAGCCGGTCGCGAGCCCCGCCTGGCCGCCTCCGATCACGACCGTCTCGTAGTGCTGTAGCTGTTGCATCGTCTCTGCCTCCCGTCCAGTTGCCGATGACGTGACGCTAGATCCGTGCTCGGCGTGCGACATCGCCGCGATTTACCAACTTCGCCGACCCGTCCGTGGTCATTTCTGACCACGGACGTGGTCAGACGAGGTCGTGCTCGAATGCGAATGCGGTCGCCGCCGCGCGTGACGAGACGCGGAGCTTCGCGTAGATGTTCTGCAGGTGGCGTGCGACTGTGTGCTCGCTGATCACGAGTGCCGTCGCGATCTCGCGGTTGCTCTTGCCGGAAGCGACGAGTCGCAGCACCTCGAGCTCTCGCTGTGACAGACCGTGTGAAGGAGGCGACTCTGATGCTTCGAGTCGCCTGAGATCGGGTGCGGCGTCGAGCCGACCGAAGATCTCACGCGCGGCCGCGAGCTCCAGCGTTGCCGCTTCGTCGTCGCCGTGCGCGGCGCATGCCTGCGCGATCATTGCGCGGGTGCGAGCGATCTCGTACGGCGCGTCGAGCTCGATCCAGACCCGACACGCGTCCCGAAGGCTCACGAGGGCCCGCTGCACGTCGCCTCCCGCAAGCGCAACCGCGCCGCGCGCGTGGCGCGACATCGCGCCGAGCATCGGGCTCGTGTATCCGGCTGCGAGCTCGTCGAGCTCACCAGATGCACCCCGTGCCTCGTCGAGTTCGCTGCACGCGAGCGCGATCTCGACATAGGCGGGGAGAAGCGCTGCTCGCTTCAGCGGTTCCGAGATCTCCGCGTTCGCTCGCCGAATCGCCGCGAGCGCGGCGTCGTTTCTCCCCTGCGCGAGCCGGAGCTGCGCGAGTCCCGGCTGAGGTTCCCAGCCGAACCGGCTGGCCTCGCGGTACGCCTCCTCTGCCGCCGCGAAATCACCGATCAGCCGGAGCAACTCGCCCTGCCGGTAGTGCGCAACACCGGCCGCCGCGTTCTTCGTCTCAACGAAGCGCCTGCTGGCGCGGCGTGCTTCTTCGAGCGCGTCCGACCACGAGCCGTCGAGCTGCAGGATCTCGGCGCGGTGGACGAGGCAGCGGCCGGTGAAGGCGACGAGATCCTCCTGCGCGGACACCCACTCGGTAAGGGCGATCGTCCACTCCCGTGCACGGCCGACGTCGAATGCGGCTTGGCAGGCGAGGATGACGCCGCAGTAGACGATGCCGACGACGAAGGGCGACAGTTCCGTCGTCGTCACCGTCACCATCGCCTCATCGAGCAGAGCCAATCCCTCTTCGGGGCGGCCGGCCATGACGAACATGTGCCCCTGCGCGTGCAGGCTCAACGCGAACAGGTCGGTGTCGCCGCAGCGCTGTCCGATCGCCGCCGCCTCGCCCGCCACAGCTGCGGCGGCGTCGAATTCTCCGGCGGCCTCGTGCCGGAACATCGTCGGGAGCAGGAGGTAGCCGTGCTCGGCACGCTCGCCCGCCTCGCCGTCGAGGAGGCGTTGCGCGCGTCCGAACCAGCCCATCGCAGGGCCGACTGCGCCGCGGCTTGCGAGGTTGAGACCAATCCAAGTCGCGGCGCGGACGGCGCGGAGCGTCTCCCCGTTCTCGAGGTAGCGGTGGTGCGCACGCTCGGTGATCCGATTCGCCTCGTCGTCTCGGCCGAGCATCAGCAGCGCCGTACTCAGAAGCTCCAGGTCCTCCGCCTCGAGCGACGCTTCTTCGTCGACGCGCGCGAACGCCTCGTACGCCTTGAGCCACGCATGCCTCGCGTACGCGTCATGTGCGCGTGCGAGCTCGTCGACCGGCGTCTGTTCGCCTCGTCCGGCCACCTCGCGCGCATTGTCCCGTGCAGCGCTCGATTGCGCTACGCAGGGAGGCACAAGCGGCTCGTCTGAGCCGCTTGGATCGTCTGCGTCGGCTGGCGCGCCGCGACGCAGAAGCGAGAAGTGCGAAGCGCTCCGGCGGAGCAGCGCTCGCGCGGCCTACGCCTCAGCGCGCCTTGTTCTCGCACGGGTCGCCGCCCCAACTCGACGCCGGAGCTGCCCAAGCGCTTGGGTCGTCAGGCGCGTGCGTCGGTTACATCATGCGGTTCGAGCGCTGACATGTCTCTGCGCGCATGCACTAGCTACAGCCGGTGTTCGTGCCGCAGTCGCGGCACGTGTAACACGAGCCCGTTCGCACCATGCGGCCGCCGCAGCGGGCGCACTCGACCGCGTCTTCGAACGCGTTGAAGAGCGCGGTCTGTCCGGGTGGCGGCGCGTCGAGCGGATCGCTCACGGCTTCCTTGCCCTCGATCGCGTTGTAGGCCTGCGCGAGTCGCGCGCGGACCTCGGGCGAGAGGATGCCGATCTCTTCCTGCTGCTCGGAGGTCAAGAATTTCTTGCCCATCCACCGGAAGACGTAGTCGACGATCGACTTCGCGACGCGGATGTCTGCGTCGTTCGTCATGCCGCTCGGCTCGAAGCGCATGTGCGCGAACTTCGACACGTACACCTCGAGCGGCACGCCGTACTGCAGGCCGAGCGAGACGCTGATCATGAACGAGTTCATGAGGCCCGCAAGCGTCGTGCCTTCCTTCGCGATGTCGACGAAGATGTCGCCGGGCGAGCCGTCCTCGTAGAGGCCGACGTGGATGTAGCCCTCGTACTCGCCGACCTTGAACTTCCGGCCGATCTCCGTGCGGTCGTCCGGTAGGCGCTTGCGCTCGCGCAGCTGCACCGGAGGCAGGACGTGCGCCTCCTGGTCCTTCGACGACGACAGCGGCTGTGCGACCTTGCAGTTGTCGCGGTAGATCGCGATCGCCTTCACGCCGAGCTTCCACGCGTCGATGAAGAGCTGCGCGACGTCTTCGACCGTCGCCGACTCGGGCATGTTCACCGTCTTCGAGATCGCGCCCGAGATGAACGGCTGCACTGCGCCCATCATCTTCACGTGGCCCGTGTAGTGGATCGCGCGGTCGCCGACTGCGCAGTCGAAGATCGGATAGTGCTCTGTCTTCACATACGGCGCGCCGACGATCGTGTTCCGTTCGTCGATGTACGCGACGACCTCTTCGATCTCGTTCGGCGCGTAGCCGAGCTTCTCGAGCCCGAGCGGCACCGTGCGGTTGACGATCGTGATCTCGCCGCCGCCGACGAGCTTCTTCGACTTCACGAGCGAGAAGTCCGGCTCGACGCCCGTCGTGTCGCAATCCATCATGAAGCTGATCGTCCCGGTCGGCGCGAGCACGGTGGCCTGCGCGTTCCTGTAGCCGCTCACCTCGCCGAGGTCGAGCGCGTCGTCCCACGCCTTGCGGCATGCCTGGAGCAGGTCGCGCGGAACCGAATTGGAATGCTCGATGTTCCCGACGGCAGCTCGGTGCTGCGCCATGACGCCGATCATCGCGGCCGCGTTCCGCTGGTAGCCGTCGTAGGGCCCCATGCGCGCGGCGATCTCTGCCGACTTCCGATACGCGCGCCCGGTCATCAGCGCCGTGATCGCCGCCGCGTATGCGCGGCCTTCGTCTGAGTCGTACGGAAACCCGCGCGCCATCAAAAGCGCGCCGAGGTTCGCGTAGCCGAGACCGAGCTGTCGGTACGCCTTCGCGTTCCGCTCGATCTCGGGCGTCGGATACGACGAGTAGCCGACGAGGATCTCCTGCGCGAGGAACACGACGTCGACTGCGTGCTCGAACGCGTCGACGTCGAACTCGCCGTCCTCGCGGCGGAACTTCATCAGGTTCAGCGACGCGAGATTGCACGCCGAGTCGTCGATGTGCATGTATTCCGAGCACGGATTCGACGCGTTGATGCGGCCCGTGTTCGGGCACGTGTGCCACGCGTTGATCGTCGTGTCGTACTGCACGCCCGGATCGGCGCACTCCCAGGCGGCCGCCGCCATGTCACGCAGAAGCTGCCGCGCCGGGACCGTCTCGACGACGCTGCCGTCGGTGCGCGCGCCGAGGTTCCACTCGCGGTCCGTCTCGACCGCCTCCATGAACGCGTCGGTGACACGCACCGAGTTGTTGGCGTTCTGGTACTGGATCGACGCCCAGTCCGGCGAGTCGAGCGACATGTCGTAGCCCGCCTGCTCGAGGACGCGCGCCTTGCGTTCCTCTTTCGCCTTGCACCAGATGAACTCTTCGACGTCGGGGTGATCGACGTCGAGGATGACCATCTTCGCCGCGCGACGGGTCTTGCCGCCCGACTTGATCGTGCCCGCCGACGCGTCGGCGCCGCGCATGAACGACACCGGGCCGGATGCGTACCCACCCTTCGAGAGTTGCTCCTTCGACGAGCGCAGCCGCGAGAGGTTGACGCCCGAGCCTGAGCCGCCGCGGAAGATCACGCCTTCGCGGCGAATCCAATCGAGGATCGACTCCATCGAGTCGTCGATCGAGAGGATGAAGCACGCCGAGCACTGCGGCTTCTCCTCGAAGCCGACGTTGAACCACACCGGCGAGTTGAACGAGGCGTATTGGTTCACGAGGATCGCCTTGAGCTCGCCCTCGAAAGTCTCCGCTTCCTCGTCGGAGGCGAAATAACCGCCGGTGCGTCCCCAGGCGCCGATCGTGTTGACGACGCGCCCGATCATCTGCTTGACGCTGCGCTCGCGCTCCGGTGAGGCCATGCGGCCGCGGAAGTACTTCTGCGCGACGATGTTCGTCGCCGTCTGCGACCAGAAGCGCGGGAACTCGACGTCCTTTTGCTCGAACGCCGGCCCGTCGCGACCGGGAATGAGCGCGTCGCGGAGCTCCCACTCGATCTCGTCGAAAGGATCCCGACCGGGGATCGTGAAGAGTCGCCGAACGCCGAGACTCGCATCCTCTCTGACGACCGTGTTCACGGTCTCAGTCGTCTCGTCGGACACATGAATCTCGCCTGCGCTCGCCATCTTCGCCTCCACTGTACTCGCGGGTGTTCTCTCGTCGGACGGTCGCCGAAAGGGGGACCAGCGAGGTTAGGAGCAGGCTCGGACGGAGCGTCCGTGCGCCTCGCGAACCCCGTTTTCGGCGCGCTTAAGTGAGGTCTGGATCGGGCGGCGAATCCAACCGCCGCGCCTGGATCCGCCGCGCGACGTAGCTGCCGACGGCTGCAAGCAGCAAGAGGATCGCGATGCCGCCGAGGACGATCAGCGGCAGCGGCACCGACTCGGCGCTCGACGGACCGACCTTGTCCATCGTGCTCTCGATCGGCGATGCGTTCTCGTCGTTGCCGGAGTCGGCGGCGGGGCCAGGACCCGGGCCGGCGTCGGTGTACGTGAACGGCGGATCTTTGCCGTTGTGGTTCCGCTCGTATGTGAGCACGGCGAGCTTTGCGCGGCGTGCGTCGTCGATGAACGACGAGTACTGCTCGGCGTCCGGAGGAATGTGTCCCTCGGCCTCGGCGATGCACCTGCGCGGATACACACCGTCGATTCGACCGTCGTGGAACCAGTCTTGGAGGACCTTCTTCCAGCAAGGAGCAACATCGCTCTTCTGCTCTGCCGTGGACCGCGCCGAGGCCGCTTGCGCGCTCGTCGCGACCGCTGCGAGCGCCAGAACGGCAACGACGAGCAGGGCCTTACGGCGCCTGCCTGCTCGGGCATAGCCCGCCGGCTTCGTCAGTGTGGTCGGAGTCAAGTGGTCGCTCGGCCGAACCGCTTGGAGATCATTTCAGTTTCCGGTCCCGGGATGAGTCAAGCGTGATCCGGTCGTAAACGGTTTGTTAGGGCGCGGTCCGGCGTCAGGGGCCAATGCTAGCTTCCGGTCGGGATGGGATCGGCGGCCGAGCGGGCGTGGATCTCGGCCGGAGCCCTCGTGATCGTCTTCGCCGCGCTGTTCTTCAGCGGCGCCACTCGACTCGGGCCGCTCGTCGCAATCGGCGCATACGCGCTCGTCGTGGTCGCTGTTGCGGCAGGCCTTCGTCCGAAGCCCTTGAGCCCGTGGGCGACCGCGTTTCTCGGGTGCCTCGCCGCTCTCGCCGTTTGGTGCGGGCTCTCCGTGCTCTGGTCGTCGGAGCCCTCGAACTCCTGGGATTTCACGAACCGGATGCTCGTCTACGTCGCGTTCGCGGCAGTCGGCGTTGCCTGCGGCCGCGTCGTGCCGCAAGCGGCGCGCATTGCCGACGCGGCCTCGGCGTTGCTCGCGCTCGTGCTCGGCTGGGCGCTGCTCGCGAAAGTCGTACCCGGCCTCTACGCGGACTACGAGCGCGTCGCGCGACTGAGGTCGCCGGTCGGCTACTGGAACGCGCTCGCGATGCTTGCTGTGGTCGCGGTGCCGCTTGCGCTCCGGCTTGCGAGCGCGCGGACACGTTCGCTCGAGGTGCGCGCAGCCGGTGTTCTGCTTCTCTACGGCGCCGGGCTCGCCGTGCTCCTCACCTACTCGCGTGCAGGTGTCGTGCTGGCCGGCGCCGCCGCCGCAGCGTGGATCGCGACGGAGCGCAGCCGAGTCGACGCGGCAGTCGCGCTTGCGCTCGGGGCCTTGCCGGCAGCGGGCGTCTTCCTCTACGCGCTGTCGCTCCCCGGGATCACCGACGACGGCGTCACGCGGTCCGCGCGCGCCCACGACGGCTGGCGGTTCGCGCTCGTCACGATCGGGGTCGGGGTCGTGGTCGCGCTCACCGCGGCCGCGCTCGCGCGAGTCGCGGCGCGTCGACCGCTCACCGCAGAGCTCGAGGTGCGAATCGACCGCGTGATCCTCTTGGCGCTTGCGGTGCTTGTTGTCGCTGGCGTCGTCGTCGTCGCAGTGTTCGCGCGCCGAGTCTGGCGGGACTTCCAGGAAGCCGTTCAGGTCACGCAGGGCCCGAGTCACTTGCGCAAGCTCGGATCGAGCAACCGCTGGACGTGGTGGCAGGAAGCGTGGCATGCGTTCGCTCGTCACCCCGGCGGCGGCACCGGCGCGGGCACGTTTGACCTGACGAACAAGCTCAGCCGGACGAACCCGTTCAACGTCGCGCTCGAGCCGCACAACGTGCCGCTTCAGTTCCTGAGTGAGACCGGCATCGTCGGGCTGCTGCTCTTCGTCGGCGCCGCGGCGTCGGCGACCGTCGGAATCGTGCGCGCCCGACTTCGCACACATGACGCGGCGATCACGGCTCTCGGGATCGGGCTCGGCGCGTGGCTCGTGCACCTCCTCGTCGACATCGACTGGAGCTTCCTCGCCGTCGCCGGGCCGCTGCTCTTCCTTACGGGCGCCCTCCTCGGTACGGAGTCGCCCGTCGTCGAAGCTGCGCGGCCGCGGCTCGTGCCGGCGCTCGGCGCCGCGACGCTCGCGCTCGTCGGTGCGTATTCGCTCGCGGTGCCGTGGCTCGCCGAGCGCGAGCTCGACCGCTCGGCTCGCGCCGCGAGCGCGACCGGTGTCCTCGACCACGCGCGCCGCGCGCACTCGTTGAACCCGCTCTCGGTGGACGCGCTGCTCGAGTGGGCCGCGGTCGAGCCGAATCCGGGCAAGCAGCGCGAGCTCTACCGTGAGGCGCTTGGCCTAGAGCCGCAGAATCCGACGACGTGGTACGAGCTCGGCCGCTACGAATACGAACGTGGGAATCTCGGCGGTGCGTACCTCGCGCTCGACCGCTCCTGGGGGCTCGATCGACTCGACGGGCCGCTTGCGCGGCACTGCAGCTTGCTCGATCGCGTGCGTCGCGTCGTGAAGGGCTACGGGCCTAGCTGCCCACGACTAGGGCCAGGTGAGCTCCCCTGAGCTCGCGTGGGCGCAGGCCGTCGAGCGGGGCGACGACGCGAATGCCTTCGTCGCGCGCGAGCCGCCGCGCTTCCGGCTCGTAGCCGCGGCGGAACATGACGATCGACGTCGCGTAGTTCATCCGTTGCGCGTTGCCGGTCGCCGCGATCCGGTACCCATGCCCGCGGAGCTGGCTCGCGGCGACCGCGGCGGCGCCTTGACGTCCGTTCCCGTTCAGCACGAGCACGAAGGTGTGCGCACGCGTCAGCCGAGGTGCGGCGACGACGTGACGCTTCGCGGCGAGTCGATGCTCGACGCGAGGCGACGGCACGGACGTCCGCGTCGCCGCTGCTGTCTCCGCAGCGTGAGTGCGAAGACTGTGCGCGACCGGTCCTGCGAGCAGCGCCACGCCGATCGCAACGAGCGCGAGCAGCTCGAGCCCTGCGATTCCCGTCGCGACGAGCGCGGCGCGTCGCCAGGCGCCAACAAGCTCGACGGGATGAGGATGCGGTGCGGCTTGCTCCATCGCGGAGCGCTTAGTTCGAGCCGGCGGCTAGCGCTCCTTCACCCACTGCCACGTTTTGCTCAGACCTCCTGCGAGATCGAGCTGCGGCCGCCAACCGAGCGCGCGGTTCGCCTTTGCCGGGTCGAGCACGCTGTGGCGCAGGTCGCCCGGCCGCGGCTCCGCGTGCTTCGGCTTGGCGTCGACGCCCGCAGCCTTCGCGCAAAGTTCGTGCAATGCGTTCACCGAGGTCGCGACACCGGTGCCGATGTTGTAGACGCCTGCCTCGCCGTTCGCCGCGGCAACGAGCGCGGCCGCGACATCTCCGACGTAGACGAAGTCGCGCGTCTGTTCGCCGTCGCCGAAGATCAGCGTCGCCTCGCCGTCGCGCAACCGGTCGAGGAAGATCGCGACGACCCCGCCTTCGAGGCTCGCGAGCTGCCGCGGCCCGTAGACGTTGCCGAGGCGACAGACGACGTTCCGCATCCCGTGCAGGCGCGTCCAGGTGGCGAGGTACTCCTCGCCGGCGAGCTTCGAGGTTCCGTATGGCGAGAGCGGCAGGCGAGGATCGTCCTCGCGCGCCGGCCGCTCGCACTCGCCGTAGATCGCCCCGCCGGTCGAGGTGAAGACGACCGCGGCGTTTGTGCCGCGAGCGCCTTCGAGGACGCGGAGCGTCCCGACGACGTTCACCTCGGCGTCGTAGTCGGGCCGCTCGACGGACGTGCCGACGTCGGCCTGCGCGGCGAGGTGGAAGACGACCTCGGGGTCGACCTCGGCGAAGAGGTCGACGAGCGACGGATCGCGGATGTCGCGCTCGTGGAACGTCGCTCCGGCACCGACGTTCGCGCGGTCGCCGGTCGCGAGGTTGTCCACGACGTGAACGTCGTCGCCGCGTGCGAGCAAGGCATCCACGACGTGCGAGCCGATAAAGCCCGCGCCGCCGGTAACGAGTGCCCGCATCGACCGTATTGTAGGTCCGGTGTTCATCACGTTCGAAGGTCTAGATGGATGCGGGAAGACGACGCAGGCCAACATGCTGCGCGAGGCGCTGATCGCCGAGGGCCGGGACGTGGTGCTAACGCGCGAGCCTGGGGGCACCGAGCTCGGCGAGGGTATCCGTGAGCTCCTCCTTTCGGGCCCCGCGAGCGGCCCGACGACCTGGGCCGAGGCGGCGCTCTTCGCGGCCGCGCGCGCGGAGCTCGTCCACCGCGTGATCGCGCCCGCGCTCGAGCGCGGCGCCGACGTCGTCTGCGACCGCTACATCGACTCGTCTCTCGCCTACCAAGGCATTGCGCGCGGCCTCGGCGTCGAGCGCGTGCTCGAGCTGAACCTGCCGGCGATCCGCGGGCTCCTTCCCGACCGCACGTTCCTCTTGCTGCTCGATCCCGAGGAATCCGCGCGAAGAGCGGGCCAAACCGACCGCATCGAACGAGAAGGCGACGAGTTTCGACGCAAAGTCGACGAGGCCTATCGGGAACTCGCGGCCATGTTCCCACGACGTGTGATTGCGCTCGACGGCGGCCGTCCGGCAAGCGAGCTCGCAGAGGAGATTCATGGACAGCTTCGAGAACTTTCCGGAACAACCTGAGGCGAAGCGGCTTCTCCGCGCGGCGCTCACGGAAGGGCCCGCGCACGCGTATCTCCTCTACGGGCCGCCGGGGGTCGGCAAGCGTCGCGCGGCGACCGCATTCGCCGGGGAGCTGCTGCAGGAGCCGGAACGCGTCGCGCGCGGTTCGCATCCCGACTTCTACGTCCTCGAGCCGCTCGGCGACCAGATCCGGATCGACGATATCCGCGAACTGCGCCGGGACCTGCACATGCGTCCGTTCGAGGCAGACCGCCGAATCTACGTCGTGCACGGCGCGGACACGCTGAACGAAGACGCGGCCGACGCTCTGCTCAAGGACTTGGAGGAGCCGCCGCCCTACGTCGTGATCGTCCTCGTTGCGAACGACCTCGGCCCGTTGCCGGAGACGATCCGGTCCCGCTGCCAGCTCGTTCCATTCCGACGGTTGTCGGAGAAGGCGGTCCGCGCCGAGGTCGCCGCTCGCGCTCCCGAGCTGTCGGAGGAGGAGCAAACCGCTGTCGCGCGCGTTGCCGCAGGCCGGCTCGATCGCGCTGCACGTTTGCTCGACGCGGCCGCGGTTCGACGAAGAGCGACGTTGATCGAGGTTGCGCGCGGCGTCTACCTCGACCCCGCGTTCGACGTGAGTGCCGCGGCCGAGACGGTGATGGAGGGCGTGTCGGAGCGCGGCGTCGAGGCGAAGGAGCTTGCCGAGGCGCAGGTTCGCCTGCTCGACATTCCCGAGCGAGACGCGGAACAGAGAATCCGCCGCGCGCAGCGGGGCGCCGAGCGCGACGAGCTGCTCGCGGCTCTCGAGGAGCTTGCGGCGTGGTACCGCGATCTCGTCGTCGTCGCCGCGGGTGCGCCCGAAACCGCAGTACACCGCGATCGGCTCGCGGACCTCGCCGCGGACGCCACGATCGAGCGGATGCTCGGCGCGGAGCTCGCATGCGAGAACGTTCGCGAGACCTGGCGTGCCTTCGAGGAGTTCCAGCTCAACCCGACGCTTGCCCTCGAAGCGCTGTTCGTGCAGCTGCGGCGCGAGCTCGCCGGCCCTGCTCTCAGCGCCATCTGAGCAGGCGGCGGGTTCGCGGCCCGCCAGTCGGGGCATTGCAGCGGCGCGAGACCTCGACCAAACTGTGCGAAGCGTCGGGAGCGGCTACCGGCCA
>JBKPRX010000077.1:0-3937 GCA_046734795.1 Actinomycetota bacterium | reverse complement strand
CCTGCTGCCCCTGATCGCGCCCGGCCTCGTGGCCACGTCGGTCTTCGCCTTCATCACGTGCTGGAACGAGTACATCTTCGCGCGTGTGCTCCTGAACGACCAGTCGAAGCAGACCGTCACGGTGTGGCTTTCGTACTTCACGGGGACGAGCAAGCACACCGACTGGGGCGCGCTGATGGCGGGTTCCACGCTGATCGCGATCCCGGTTGTGGTCTTCTTCCTGCTCGTGCAGCGCAAGATCTCGTTCGGCCTGACGGCGGGGGCAGTCAAGGCGTGACGCCCTTCGAGTGGCGCGGCGTCATGCTCGACGTCGCGCGGCACTTCTTCGGTGTCGACGACATCAAGCGCTTCGTCGACGTGATCGCCCGCTTCGGCTTCAACCGTCTGCACCTCCACCTCACGGACGACCAGGGGTGGCGGATCGAGATCGAGTCGTGGCCGCGGCTCGCAGAGGTCGGCGGCGCGAGCGCGGTCGGCGGCGGGGCCGGGGGCTTCTACACGCGGCGGGAGTACGCCGAGATCGTCGAGCACGCTGCGAGTCGCGACGTCGTCGTCGTTCCGGAGGTCGACATGCCCGGACACGTGAACGCCGCCGTCGTCGCGTATCCCGAGCTGTCGCTGCCGGGGCTCGACAAGGTCCCGTACAGCGGCACCGACGTCGGCTTCAGCTGTCTCGACGTCACGAGCGAGCGCGTGCACGAGTTCGTCGACGACGTCCTGCGTGAGCTCGCGGAGCTGACGCGGGGGCCGTACCTCCACATCGGCGGCGACGAGGTCTTCAAGATCCCGCGCGAGCACTACGTCTCGTTCGTCGAGCACGTCTGCGCGCGGGTCCGCGCGCATGGGAAGCAGCCCGTGGGGTGGGAGGAGATCGCGCAGACGCGGCTCGAGCCGGGAACGATCGTCCAGCACTGGAAGGACCCGGAGCACGCGCGTGAGGCCGTGCGTCAGGGGGCGCGTGTTCTCATGTCGCCGGGCGAGCGGACGTATCTCGACCACAAGTACGACGCCGCGACGGAGCTGGGCACCCAGTGGGCGGGCCATGTCTCCGTGCGAGACGCGTACGAGTGGGATCCGGAGACGCACGTCGAGGGCGTCACGGGGGCCGACGTGGTCGGCGTCGAGGCGTGCCTCTGGACGGAGACGATGGTGACGTTCCGCGACGTCGAGTACATGGCGTTCCCGCGCCTGCTCGCGCTCGCCGAGGTGGCCGCGACGCAGCCGGCTCAACGAAGGTGGGCCGACTTCGAGGCTCGCCTGCCCGCGCAGCTCGGCAGCCTCGACGAGCTCGGCGTGACGTACTTCCAGGCGAAGGGGTCGCTCTGAGCGACGAGCTGATCCGCGCCGCCGGCGCGATCGTGCCGCGCCGGCGGGACGGCTCCGTCGAGCTCCTGCTCGTCCATCGCCCGAAGTACGACGACTGGTCGTTTCCGAAGGGCAAGTGCGCGGGGAGCGAGTCCGACGAGGAGTGCGCGCTGCGCGAGATCGAGGAGGAGACGAACCTCAGCGTCAGGCTGGGCGCCGAGCTCATCGCGACCGAGTACGTCTCCAAGGGCCGTCCGAAGCGCGTTCGCTACTGGCTGGCCGAAGCGCAGCACCCGGAAGCGGCGCGCGCGCGGAACGAGGTGGACGAGATCGCGTGGCTCGCGCCGCCCGAGGCGGAAGCGAGGCTGAGCTACGACCGCGACGTCGCCGTGCTGCACGCCGCCGTCGAAGCGCTTGAAGACTAGGCCGCCACCGCCGCCTGCTCGAGGAGCGAGATCGCGATGCCGTCGCGAACGCCCGCGCGGGCCACGATGAGCGGCACGCCGAGCAGACGCTGAACTGCCGCGACCAACAGCGTGCCCGCGACGAGGGTGCTCGCGCGCGCGGGGGACAGATCGAACGTCTTCGCGAGCAGGCGCGTCGACCGTTCGCTGACGACGTGCAATGCGACTGCAAGCTCGTCCGCTCCGAGCCGTGGACCGACCACCTTGCCGAGCGCACGCGCACTGCCGCCCGTCGCGTATGCGCCGCGGGGCCGCGGCGGAGTGAGGCCCGCGAACATGCGGTCGACCTCCTCCCGTGCGTACGCGATCTCTTTGCTCGTCGGCGTCTCGCCGGACAGCGCGCGGCGTGTCAGACGCAGCGACCCGATGTCGACCGAGCGCACCCAGACGGGATCCTCGTCCGGCGAGCCGACCGCGATCTGCGTCGAGCCGCCGCCGACGTCGCAGACGGCGACGCTCGCCGGCGGTTTCGACCGTCCCGAGCACGCCGCGGTAGGCGTAGCGCCCTTCCTCTTCCGCGGTCAGTACGCGAACGCTCGCGCCCCGGACGCGCGACAGCGCCGCGACGAGCTGGTCCGCGTTCGCGGCCTGGCGTCCCGGAGAGGTGACGATGATCTCGAGCCGGGCGCAGTCGAGCCGTTTCGCCGAGGCGGCCTGCTGCCGCGCCGCCCGTCGCGCTGCCGCGAGACGGGCCTGCGGTATCTCGCCGCACCGCTCGATGGTCTCCCCGAGCCCGAGATGCACGCGCTCGCGGTGGACGATGTCGAGCCCGTTGGCGCCGCCGGCCGCGACGAGGAGCCGGAGCGTGTTCGCCCCGACGTCGATGACCCCGACTCGCATCGGCGTCATTGTGGGCGCGGCGTCGGCTGGAGCCTCGTCAGCCGCCGCGGTTCGCCAGCCGGCGCCGGGCACGCGTGAGCGCGTTCCGCATGAGCACTCCCTGTGCAGTGCGGGTGCGAACACCCTTGCGCGGTCGAGCGCGTCGCCAGCCGCCGTCGGCGTCCAGATCCCAGGCTTCGCTGTTGTCCGCGAGGAGGACGTCGAAAACACGAGTGATGTCGTGCTGCGCGCGCGCGTCCTCGACCGGTACGACGACCTCGACACGGTTGTCGAGGTTGCGCGGCATCAGGTCGGAGCTGCCGAGGAACGCTGCGGTTCGATCCTGGCTCTCGAACACGAACACCCGGCTGTGCTCGAGGAAGCGCCCGACGACGCTGCGCACGCGAATCGTCTCGCTGAGGCCCGGCACGCCGGGGCGCAACGTGCAGATGCTGCGCGCGAGGATCTCGATCAGCGCACCTTTCTGCGACGCGGCATAGAGCTCGTCGATGACGTGAGGGTCCGTCAGCGCGTTCACCTTGATCCGGATCCGCCCGTCCTTTCCGTGCTTGGCCACGCCACGAATCTCGGCGATGAGCCGCTCGCGCAACGCGAAGGGCGCGACGAGGATCTTGCGGAACTCGCGCGGCCGGCCGAAGCCCGTCAGGTAGTTGAAGAGGTCGGCTACGTCGGCGGTGATCTCCTCGTCGGCCGTGAAGAGGCCGAAGTCCTCGTAGCCTCGCGCGGTGCGCGCGTGGTAGTTCCCCGTGCCGATGTGGACGTATCGCTTCAGCTCGTCGCGTTCACGGCGGACGATCAGCGTCGTCTTCGCGTGGATCTTGAGATTCGAGAATCCGTAGACGACATGGACGCCCGCCTGCTCGAGGTGACGTGACCACTCGATGTTTCGATGCTCGTCGAAGCGTGCCTTGAGCTCGACGAGGCAGACGGATTGCTTGCCGTCCTCCGACGCCTCGATGAGCGCGGGCACGAGCGGCGAGTCGTCGCTCGTGCGATACACCGTGGCCTTCATCCCGACGACCTTCGGATCGCGGGCGCTCTCGCGCACGAAGGCGTCGAAGCTCGTCGCGAACGATGTGTACGGGTGATGCACGAGGATGTCCCCGCGCCGGAGCTCGTCGAAGATCGACCCGTTGGGAGCCGCGAACCGCTGGCTCGTGATCCCGGCCCACGGCTCGTACTTCAGCTCGGGCCGCGGAAGGTCGACGAACTCGCCGACGTCGACGAGGTCGAGCAGTCCCTGCACCACGAACGTCTCCTGATCGCCCGCGCCGACACCCTGCTGGATGCGGATGAGCATGCGCGACGACGCGGAGCCCGCGACCTCG
>JBKPRX010000076.1:0-10093 GCA_046734795.1 Actinomycetota bacterium | reverse complement strand
GTCTCGTACCGCGCCTCGTGCGCGAGCCCAAAGGGCGGTCGGACGACGACGGTTTCGTCGGGCAGCTCGATCCTGGCCGTCCCGCCGGCATAGATCGTCCGGCCCTGCTCGCCTTCGAGCCCGGCCAGCCGCTTGCGCACGTTCTCTCGTCCGACGAAGCGGCGCATGCGCTCAGACTAGGTCTCCCCGCGGGGGTAGCCTGGGCTCGTGACCGAGGAGCGGAGCGACTATCTGACGGAGTCGCAGCGCGCGAGGCTGGAGGCGGAGCTTGCCGAGCTCGAGGGGCCGCGGCGGGCCCGCGTCGTGCAGGCGATCAGGACCGCCCGTGAGCACGGCGACCTGTCGGAGAACTTCGAGTACCACGCGGCGAAGAACGAGCAGGGGTTGCTCGAAGCGCGGATTCGGACGCTGCGCGCGCGTCTGCTCGATGCGGTCACGATCGACGAGTCGGAGGTGGTGGAGGGGGCGATCGCGGCGGGCTCGATCGTCGAGCTCGAGCTCGAGGCAGGGGAGCGGATGGAGGTCGAGATCTCGAGCGTCGGCGGCCCCGGGACGGTCTCACCGGAGTCGCCGCTCGGCCGTGCGCTCGCCGGACACCGGGCGGGCGACAAGGTCGTCGTGGAGCCGCCGGGCGGCGCCTGGAGCGCACGGATCCGCTCTGTCCGCCGCGGCTAGGAGGCGACCACCTCGAAGTGGGCCATCATCCCCATCGCGTGGTGCTCGAGGATGTGGCAGTGGTACATCCACTCGCCGGGGCGGTCGTCGGGTAGCCAGGCGACCGTCGCGCGGCTCTTGCGCGGGACGTTGACGGTGTCCTTCCAGGCCGGCGCCGACGTGGGCGTCCCGTTCTCGTCGACGACCTGGAAGAAGAAGCCGTGGAGGTGGAAGGGGTGGTCCTGGCTCGTCTCGTTGACGAGCTCCCACACCTGCAGCTCGCCGACCCGGACCGGATCGTCGCGCTGGTGGTGGCCGCCGTGCATGAGCGCCTTGAGGTCGATCGTGCGCGTGGGCGTGGCGCCGGCGGCGACGAGCGGCTCGATGTGCCGCAGGCTCTCGGGGATGCTCGCCTGGGAGGGCGCGGCCGGCCGGACGCGGAGCGTGGCGAAGCGCTCGCGCGGCGTCTCGCCCTTGCCCCGGTCGTAGGGCAGGGCCTCGATCTCGAGCAGCTCGCCTTCCGCGAACGGCCCGACGGCGAGGTCGACCCGCTCGCCCGGGGTGACGAGGATCTCGCTTGCCTGCACGGGCGCGGTGAGGAGGCCGCCGTCGCTGCCGACGATGGTGAACGGCCGGCCGCCGATCGAGAGACGGACGAAGCGGGTGTTGGCGGCGTTTACGATCCGCCAGCGCTCGATCTGGCCGGCGGCGATCTGAAGCTCCGGCTCCTGCTCGCCGTTCACGAGGCGCACGTCGCCCTCGCGGCCGGCGTGGTGCTCGTGCGGATCGCCGAACGGAGCGAGCCGGCCCTCCTCGTCGAGCTTGAGGTCGTCGAGGTGTAGGACGCGTTCGCCGTCGAGGACCGGCTCGTCGGGGCCGCGGACGACCAGCGCGCCGTACAGGCCGCGCTCGAGCTGCTCGGTCTCGTTGACGTGCGAGTGGTACCAGAACGTGCCGGCGTCGCGAACGACGAAGCGGTACTCGAAGCTCTCGCCCGGTTCGACCGCGCGCTGCACCGACTCGGTGCCGTCCATGTCGGCCGGCACGCGCAGGCCGTGCCAGTGGATCGTGGTCGGCTCGGAGAGCTCGTTCGTGAACTCGACGACGAGCGTGTCGCCGACCTCGGCCTCGATGGTCGGCCCCGGCACCTGGCCGTTGAAGGTGTTGCCGTCTACGGTGCGGCCGGACGCGTACAGCCATTCGGTCTCGCGCGCCGCCAGCTTGACGGCGACCTCGCGGGTCGGCTTCGTGTCTACCTGCATCTGCGTTACCCCCTTACCGGCTCGAGTGCTCGAGCGTCATCGTGATGTGCCTGCTCGCCTGCGGCGAACGAGTCGATCTGCTCGGCGACGAAGGCGGAGGGGCGGCCCGGACCGAACTCAAGCATCGACACCGTTGAAGCGGCTGCATGGCCACGTCGTCCCGGCGTGCGAGTACCGGTACGCCCGGCGCGGCTTCGGCTCAGACCGTCGTCAGCCCTGCCAGGGAGGCGAGCGTGGCGCCGGCGCCGCCGGCGGGCGTCCACCAGGTCTGGTCGCCGACGATGCCGTCGACGGCGACGCCGACGTCGCCTTGGTAGGCGCGCACGGCCGCTGTGGTTTGCGCGCCGAAGACCCCGTCGATCGCGCCGGGATCGGCTCCGAACGTCTTGAGCGCCTGCTGAAGCGCGGAGACGACGGGCCCGTGTGCGCCGGCGCCGACCTGGGGCGTGTTCGGGTCGGCCGGCAGGGCCGCCCAGGTGAGGGGGCCGGCGATTCCGTCGACCGCGAGTCCTGCGCCCTCCTGGAACGCCTCGACGGCGAGCTTCGTCATGTTGCCGAAGACTCCGTCGATCCCGATCGGGTCGAGCTGCTTCATCATCACGAGGATGCGCTGCAGACGACGGACGTCTGCTCCCTTCGAACCGGTCTGCAAGGTGGGTCCGCTGTTCATGGCTTCTCCTTCGCTCCGAGGAGCTTGGCTTAGAAGGACAGCATTCCGCTGACGAGCGCCCGCCACGTGGTCGGGCCGACGATGCCGTCCACGCTAACGGCGAGCGCCTGCTGGAACCCGCGCACCGCCGCCTCGGTCTCCGGCCCGAAGATCCCGTCGACTTGGATGCCCTGGCTCGGATCGCCGGAAAGGTTTCGGAACTGGAACTCCTCCTGGGCCCCGCGCACCGCGTCGCCCGTGCTGCCGCGCTGGACCTGCACGATCAGCGCGGGCCAGGTCTGAGGGCCGACGATCCCGTCTACTCCCAGCCCCCGGCTGCTCTGAAGGGCGCGCACTGCCGCCTCCGTCTGCGCGCCGAAGATGCCGTCGACAGCGACGTTCTGCCCGTGCGCCCCCAGCAGGTGCTGCACGGTCCGCACCGGGTGCTCCTGGTCGCCGCGTCGGACGAGCGGCCACGGCGAGATCTCGTTCGCGCCCATCGCCGATCGATAACTCTTGGCGAACCCTTGTGCAAGCGAAGTCTCAAGTCCCACTGCCGCGTGAACCGACCCGTCGTCCACCCCAGTCGGGCTGCGTCTCCGTGACGGCTAGCGCCGCACGGTGGGGCTCTGCGTCCCGACGTGCTCGAGCTCGCGCTCGAAGGCGATCGTGGCCTCCGGCTCGAACCGCGTTTCGCGCAGCTGCTCGTACCTCCCTCGGGCGACGTCGTGGCGACCGGCGGCCGCGTCGCGGCGGGCGGCCACAGCGAGGAGAGCGATCGCCGGAATCTCGACAGGCCCCTGGGGTAGCTGTGCCAGAGCGCTCTCGAGCTCCGCGTCGGCGGTTGGAGGATCGCGCTCGAGCTGCACCTTGTGTTCCGCCGCGATGTCCTTCGTGGCTTCGACAAGTTCGCGCTCCCGGTCGGCGACAGCCTCGGCTCCATCCGTCGCGATCGCGCGCATAGCGAGCGTGGTCTCGAAGACGACGTCGTCGATCTCCACAGGACTCGATGCGAGACGCATGGCTTCTTCTAGCGTTTGCGTCGCCGCCTCCGCATCGCGAGTGGCGACAGCCAGCAGCGCGGCGGTCATGACGTAGCTCGGCCTCGGGGTTGTCGAATCGTGCTCGGCCTTCGCGAGCCACGAGCGCGCATCCCCGTTCTTCCCGAGCGCCAGCGAAGCGCGCGCCAAGCGGCACTTGGTGTTGCCGTCGATCGCCTCCGCCTCGAGCATGCGGCCGTATGCGGCGCGAGCCCCCTCGACGTCGTCGCGGAGGAGATACGCGAGCGCTTGCAGCTCGTAGTACCAGGCTTTGTCGTTGCCCTGGGCGATCGGGAGCTGAAGGAGTGCGAGCGTTCGCTCGACGTCCCGACGATGGTGGAGCGCGAGCCATGCGCGAACGGCGCTCACCCAGGGGTCCTCGCCGTACATGGCCACCAACTGTTCCGCGACGGCCTCGGCCTCATCGAATGCGCGTCGGTTGCAGAGCAGGGGAAGCCGCTCTGCAAGCACTTGTCTGTCCGCCGCAGCGAGCTCGTACCCGGCCTCGGCAGCTTCGAAGGCGAGCTCCTCGAGCCCGAGATAGCGAAGGTACTGCGCGACGTAGCCCCACCGCTGCGCGTCGGTGTGGTTGTGCACGATCGCCTTCTCGACGTACATGAGCGCCTCGAAGAGGCCGGGGCGCCGGCGGTCTGTGTCCGGACGTTGCGACTCGAGATCCGCGACGATCGCACGCGTGACGTATGCCCACGCACCACGGCCGCGGGGCTCTCCCGCCTTGTCGACCGTGCTCTCCCAGACAGCGCGCGCTCGGGCGACAAGCTCCTGGTCGGGCGCCGCCGCGCCCAGCGGGTAGCTCTTCGTCACCAGCGCGTCGGCAAGCAGCCAGCCGCTCTCGGGAGGCCCGTCCAGCTTGATCGCGTGCTCGAGCTCGTCGATCGCGCAGTCGACGTCGCCGTTCCAGAGGCAGAGTCGGCCGGCCCGCACGCCGGCCTCCGCGGCCTCGCTCCGCGGGCGGTCAGGCAACTGCTCGAGCGCCTTGCGGCGGATGACGTACACGTCCGCCTCGGGGTGCGCTTCCAGTCCGCGGACGCCGCTCAACAGCGCCTCGTTTGCGAGCTGGAGGGCTTGCTCAGGACGACCGCTCTCGAGCAGGACCGCCGCCGCCATCTTGAGGAGGCGCCCGGTGGGGTCGACGAGCGCAGCGCGGTCGTGCAAGTGCGCCACCGCGGCGACCGGCATGCGCCTGAACCCTCGCCGGTAGAGGTCGTCGGCAGTGGCGAACTTGCCGGTCAGCTCTGCCCAGGTGCCCAGCATCAGGTAGCCGAACGGCTCCTGTGGAGTCGTCTCGATCGCGTGCTGAGCGTCGGTCGCTGCGCGCTCGAAGTCACCGACGAACAGGCGGAAGGCCGCGCGCTCCGCGTGCATCCGACCCGCATACGGATACAGCTCCACGGCGGCGTCCATATGGTCGGCCGCCCGCGCCGAATCGCCGTTTCCTCGCAGCGCCGTCCAGGCGGCGAATCGATGAGCTCGACTCCGAAGCTCGGCCGTCAACGGCTCCTGCCATCCTTCCAGGGTTCCGGCCGCGAGCTCCTCGATCGGCTCGAGCGCAGGCACCGGCCCGTCCTCGCGCCAGTCCCGAAACGCCTCAGCGATCCGTGCCGCGCCCGCGCGAAGCTCTTCCGGCCAGGGCAGGTCGGCTGTCGCGATCACCGCCGCCGCCGCCTCCTCCCCGCCGTCGGCTGCGTCGAGGAGCTCGCTCAGCCAGGCTCGCGCGCCGCCCGTGCTCGACCGGCCGAGGCTGGCGCCGAGCTCCTCCTCTAGGTGCTCAAGTGCCTCGGGCGTAAAGCGGTGCTCAGCCCTCCACTCGTCGCGCAGCCGGTCGATGTGGTCGACAACGGAGCGAATCCGTCCCACGGCCTGGTTCCCGGCCGCGGCCAACCTCTCAAAAGCGTCGCGCTCGGCGTCGAAAGGCTCCAGGGAGCCGGCCGAGGCGAGAGCTTCGTCGACCAGCCCGGTGACCTGCTCCACGTCGTTGCCCACCTCTGCCAGGGAGGCGCGCCAGCGTTCGCGGACGTCGTCGAGCCTCAGCGTGCTATGCATGTGCTGCGGTGACGCCGACGCGGGCCAACGGAGCAGACGGCCCTGCCGAGGCGGTCAGCCTGAGCTCGCCCGGTCGAGCCACGAAGGCCGCCGGCGCGAGGAAGGCATGCAGGTCAGGCTCCATCGTCCAGATCAAGGCGCGTGCCTTCTGGACCGCGGTCTCCAGGCACTCGCCGGCGGCGAGCTCGCTATAAAGCTTCTTGTTGAACTCCTTGCTGAGCCGCGCCGCGAGCGGGAACTGGTATGCAACGACGGCTTCCACGCCGCGCTCGAGAAGCCTCCAGGCGAAGACCGAAAGGTCCGGCGGGACGAAGTCGCTTGGCCCCTCGATCTGCTGGAGCACGACGACGCGCGGTCGTTGCTCGCCGTCCGGCAGGAGGGCGGCGAACATCTGCGCCTCTCGATAGTCGTAGTCGGGCGCGCCTCCAAGCGCGAGGCGGTCGGCACCTTCGTTGTAACGGCCAAAGCCGACGTAGTGGACGATGTCGTACGCGCCGTCGCCGATCTCGTCCTTCAGGTCCATCGCCTTCGCCATCGGAAGCCTCTTGGCCTCGAGTCCACTGAGGCCGTCGATGACGCCACAGGTGTGCTCGGAGATGTCGTCGGCTGCAGAGTCGCCTCCCTGCGCAGGCGGCGTCACCGGGACCATCAGCGCGGACAGCTGGCGCACCGAGGCGGGGTCGGGTTCGCGGAAGTCGTTCTGCTCGACACGGACGAAGGCGAGCTTCTCCTCGGCTGCCAGCTGCGCGCTTCTCCGGAAACCCTGCTCGCCGCCGAGGTAGAGGTATTCCCACGGCATGTCCACGAACTCCGTCGGGATGATGGTCCGGTCGAAATGCAGCGCAAGCTGTACGCGCTCGCCCGCCGACAGCAGCTCGTCGAAGCGCTTCCCGATCTCGTCCGGGAGCACGGCCTCGAAGAGGATGCTTCCCAGCAGGCGGATTGCCTCCCCCTGGTTGAACCGTCTGCGGATGGCGCCAATCGGGTCGATGCTCGCGCGCGCAGCCCAATCGCGGAAGAGCCGAGCTACCTGGTCGAGCACCAGGTGCACCTCCGCCGGCTCGGCCGGAAGCAACTCGCCGCCTGGGTGCACTGTCGCGCTGACCCGCCAGTGGCGCTGCTCACCGCCGACTGACACGACGAACCAGGTCGTGAAGCCCGCGGTGGAGGGCATTCCGGGCCGGGCGTCGAGCAGCACCGTCTTCTGCGTCGTCGGCAAGAGGTCGAACCATTCGTGATGACGCGCCGCGTGATACGCCTCGTTTAGCCGTTTGAGCGTCGGGCTCAGGAGCCACAATCGCTCGATCGGGATGGCGTACCCACCGAGGTCCGTCTGCTCGTTCCGCGTCCGGCTGAGGACGCCGCACACGCCGCCCGTGCGCCGGTTGAGGATCGGAGCGCCACTCATGCCGGGCTGAACTTGTCCCTGGCCGAGCCTGAGGAGCCGCTCATCCCCCGTGTTCCCCTCCGCCGTGAGCGGGCTGGCAACGCCTTCGCGGTGAAGCTCGGGGTAGCCGAATGTGAGGAATCGATCGTCGAAGTTCTGCCCGCCGATGAGCAGCACACAGCGGTGCGCGGCCGAGGGCGTGACCTTGAGGACGGCGAGATCGGCGTCCTTCGAGACGTCCGCCACTTTGACGACCGTGTAGTCGTTGCCGTCCAGGGCCGTGATCTGAATGCCGTCGGTCGTGCCCTCCAGCACGTGCTCGCACGTGACTACGTGGCCTGGAGCGACGAAGAAGCCGGTCCCCTTCGGCGCGCCGGCGATGTCGATCGAAACCGTGCACACGCGCAGCTCGCCGTCGGTGATCATGCCCGCGCCGTTTCCCGCCGCGCTCATGCTTTGGCGTTCGTCGGCTCGGCGTGCTGCCACTCGAGCGTCACCTTGAGCGTCGCGGTTCCGGTTCCCTTCACGACGAGCGCGGTCAACATGCCGGACTCCACGCCGACGTCGATGCCGAACTCGACTGTGGCCCGGTCGGGTCGCACGCGATCCAAGGCCGCCGTCATGCGCTTCGCGATCGCTTCGATCGAGTCCGTCACCCCGTCGAACGAGAGGACGTCTCCGATCCCGACGGGCCTCTCCGGGCTGACGTTGTGCGCCTCGACGGCAATGACTCGGCCGTCGCCGAGATCGACCTTCACTAGCGCATTGGGATTACCGTCCAACGTCCGTCCCCCTGCCGACCAACAGCTGTCAAGGCTAAGCCGCGACGGCCCCTGTTTCAAGAGCCGGCGAGTCGGGTGCCCGACCCCGGAGGGAAGTGCAGGGTTTCTTCGAGCGGAGCGGCGCAGGAGTCGAACCTACCCAGCCTGGGGCTGCCAGACCTCACCGGTTTTGAAGCCTCAGCGTGCTGGTCCTCCAGACCAGTGGGGGATATCAGCCGACTGGACTTGGCTGATCGCCCGCTGTTGGCAGCAGCCGGCTGAGAGCGCCTGGGCTGCGATGCCGTTCCTTTCGCGAAAAAGCTTCAAACGGTGCCCACGGAACTTCATCAGGGCCTGCTGCTTCGGGCGCCTCGACTCCCACGGCGGCGTGGGGCTTGAGCAAAGAGAACGCGAAGTGGCTGGGGGGCCGAGCCCGGAAGACGGAACGCCTTCGGACGTGGGGCCCGGCCCTCAGACGCCGAGTACGACGAACGGCGCCCGCACCTGGTCAACGTCGCCGCTCAGGGTGTCGATCGGCTCGGCGTCGTCGAGGTCGTCCACGAAGTCCTCGAGGAGCTCGAGCCTGGGGCCGAGCTCAGCCGTCCGCGCGCCGCGGCGGGGTGGCGGCCGCCTGCGCCACTTCCGGGGTCTTAGCGCGCGCCGATCACGCTCACGAGGTCGACCGGCGGCGCGATGTCGTGGATCACGGTCCACGACCCGAGCTCGACGACGTGGACGGCGGCCGGCGTGTGAACGTAGGCACGGCGGCCGGCGACCTGTACGTTCAGCACCCGTTTGTGATTGAAGAGGCCGAAGATCCTGCGCCCGCGGAGCGTGTATCCGCGCAGACCGGCGCCCGGAGCCGGGTACGACCCCGGCCCGTAGACGAGCAGCTCGTCGCCGGCGACGACTGCGCCCGTCGGCTGCCGGTCGAGCGTATGCCAAGTCCAGGCGGCGGTGTCGACGAGCGCTGCCCCCGCAGGCGCGAGCGCCTCCTTCCGCGCGCGCGTACTGACGAAGTCACGGCCGACGACGAGCAGGCGCCCGTGCCCGAGCCAGAGCGCCGTCCGCTCTCGCGCGAGGACACCGGTCACGCCCTGGGCGCTCGGGCGCGCGAGGAGCGGGGCGAGCCGGTGGTAGGAGACCTGCATCGTGTGCAGGTCGACCTCCGCGACCGGCGCGTCCGCTGCGACGACGTACGCTCGTGCACGGGCCGGGTCGACGGCGAGGCCTGCGCGGTCGGTGTACTCGAAGCCGCGCCTGGTGCGGACGCCGAGGCGAATGCGCTGCAGGGTGACGCTCCGGAGCCGGCCGTGGGCGTCGACGAGCGCCAGGCGGACGGCGCCCGACACGCGTCTCAGCGGCAGGCCGAGGCTGGATGCCCGCAGCTGAGGGAGCAGCATGACGAGGCCTTGGCGCGTCTGTGCCGACACGTCGGGGAACGAGAAGTCGGCGAAGCGGCGGACGATCCTGCCGTTGCGGGGATCGACGATGACCGTTCCTCCTCGCTGCAGACCGGCCACGAGCCGGCGCGGCGCCAGCCAGCCGAGCGCCTCCGCGGCGATTCCGGTGCGCACGTGCCGGACGAGCTTCAGAGTCCTCACGTCGACGATCTCGATCCCGATCCCCTGCCCCCCGCGGCCGAGCGCGACGTGCAAGGCGTCCGGCGAGAGGCTCCAATTCTCGTGGTACTCCTCGATCCGCACGCGACGCGACACGGGCTTGAGGGAGAGCGGATCGAGGCGTGCCAGAGTGGCCGAGGCGCCGGTCGGCGACTGGAGGACGCCGAGCAGCGGCTTTCCCGCAGCACTCGTCGCGGCTCGCGACATGCCCGCAGCGCCGGCCCCGGCGCAGGATCCGAAGCCGGCCACCGCCGCAACGGCGACGCCGACCAACGCGGCGCGGCGGACGCCTTGGCGGCTTAGGCTGCTATCAGCAGGTCCCCCACGGCCCGGTGTACCACGAGCAATAAGCGGGACACGACGGGCTGTTGCAGTTCCCGCCGGCCTGGCGGCCCTCGCAGCAGTAGTACCAGTGGCCCGCGTAGCACGCGCCCTGCCAGCACCACGAGCACTCCAGCCTCGGCCCACAGTTCCCTGGAGGGTTGCACAAAGTGCAACCGTGCGTATCGTAGCTCGCCTTGGCTGCCGCGGGCGCGAAGGTCGCGAGACCGAGAAGTCCGAGCGTCGCCGCGCCGGTGCGCTTGAGGAAGCTCCGGCGCTCTACGACCTCACCGACGGACTCGGCCAACTTCTCGACCGACATCTACCCCACCT
>JBKPRX010000075.1:0-26041 GCA_046734795.1 Actinomycetota bacterium | reverse complement strand
ATCCGGCTTGCCGCCGCTTTGGTCGCGCGAGAGCACCCGGGCGCCGGCGGCCCGCGCGACACGCGCGGTGTCGTCGGTCGAGCCGTCGGAGACGACGTAGACGTCCGCTTGGTCGACGGTCGACTCGATCGTCGCTCCGATCGTGCTCGCGCCGTTCTTGCACGCGATCAGGACTGCTGTCCTTCGCCGCATCCTCTCGCTCCTCGCTTCCCCCGGTACGAGGCGGCTGCAGCAACCGAATGGCCGCCCGCTGCGCTACCGCCCTTCTTCTGGGTCGCAACGTAGGCGGGTCGCCGAAGCGCCGAAGCAGGCGCACGGTCAGTGCCGTCCAGACCTTGGTCTAGTGGGCGCGGCTGGTGCGGGTGCCGCTAGGCGCGGCGCCGCCAGTGCGGCAGGAAGGCCCGAACGCGCGTCGGCCCGCCGGGCCGGCTCTCGACCGAGAGCTCGCCGTTCAGGAACCGGACACGCTCGCGCATCGCGATCAAGCCCAGCCGGCTGTTCTCGACCGCGGCGCGCATCGTCGTGTCGACGTCGAACCCCTGTCCGTCATCCACGATTTCGACCTCGACCCCGTCGGAGAGCGGCCGAACTCCAACACGCACGTGACTCGCGCCGCTATGTCGAACGACGTTCGCAAGCGCACCTTGGACGATGCGGACGAGCGCAATGCGCTGGGACGCGCTGAGCTCCATCGCGTCGAGCGCCTCGTCGACCTCGACCCGGACGTCGCAGGTCGAACGCGCGGCCTCGGCCGCGTCGTCGAGCGCCGTCTCGAGGTTCCGGTCCGCGACCCCTGTGGCCTCGACGTCGATCGCGAGACGTCGGAGATCCGTGTCGAGTGCGACGAGCCGAGCAACGAGGTCGTCGACGCGGCCCACGAGGATTTCCGTCGGTGGCCCGTCGATGCCGGCGACCTGGTCGCGGAAGAGATGGAGGTCGGTCCCGAGCGCAGCGACGTCCTGTAGGGGCCCGTCGTGGAGGTCGAAGCCGAGCCGCTTGAACTGGCGGCGCGAGGCCTCGAGCTCATCGGCGAGCTCGGCGAGCAGCTCGGCGAGGTCCGGGAGCGCACCGGAGCTCCGAAGCGCCTCCGCGATCGTTTCGGCCCGTTCCGGCGAGTCGTCTCCGCCTGAACGCTCGAGCGCGGAACGGAGTGCCTCGAGATCGTCCACGGCGAGTTAGACGACCGGAAGAGCCCGTTCGGATGCGGTTTCCGACCCGTTTGGGGCGAAACCGAAGGTCAGGACCCGTCTACCCGGAGGACGGGCGACCCGGCGTGGCTGTAGAAATAGCGTCAAATCGGTGGTTGAAGAAGGAAACAGCAACAGCATGCGCGTTCTGGTCGCGGACGACCATCCCCTGATCGTGGCAGGAGTTCGGACCGTCCTCGAGCAGGATTCCTCCTTCACCGTCGTCGGCGAGGCCCACTCGGGCTCCGACGTCCTGCCGCTCGTCGGTCGTCTCGACCCGGATCTCGTGCTGCTCGATATGCGCCTGCCCGGGATGGACGGACTCGGCTGCCTGACGCGGATTCGCGAGCGGCATCCGGACGTCAAGGTCGTGATCCTCTCGGCGATCGCCGACAGCGAGCGCATCGATACCGCGCTCAAGGAAGGCGCCTGCGGCTATGTCCTGAAGACGGTCGATCCCGCTCACCTGCTCGCGGCGATCCACCAGTCGATCGAGGGCGAGGGCTACCACCCGCTCGCCGAGCATGCCGAGGACGAGAACGTGGACTCTTCAGGCGATTTGACGCCTCGCGAGGCGACGATCCTCGAAGCCGTGACGCGCGGACTCTCGAATCAGGCGATTGCGAAAGAGCTCTGGGTAACCGAGCAGACGATCAAGTTCCACCTGACGAACATCTATCGGAAGCTCGGCGTCTCGAACCGCACCGAAGCCGCCCTCTGGCGCCTGCGCCAGCCCTCGTAGGGCCCCGAACCATCGCCTCGATCTTGCGCCTGAACTTGGGGCCTGAACTTGGGGCCTGAACTTTCGGCTAGGGAAAAGGGCGGGCGACTCACCTACCGTCCGTCGGGCGGAGGGGCCCGCAGAAGGTGGCTTCTCGGCCCGTGATCAACTCACTGCGGCCAATGTATGTCTACGAAGTAATCACCTTCGGCTCCGTGCTCTCGGTCGGCGAACACCGATCGAAACGGGCGCTTCAGCCTGGTGACGTAATTCGTGTGCAGAACGTAGACTGGCGCGTCGAGCGCTCGGAGCGGGTGGAGGGATCCGTGGAGCGCCTGATTTGTGTCGAAGCCGATACGTCGAATCCGCCGCAGTCAGCTGGAGGTAACGAGGCCGGGGCCAAGGAGGAGCTGTGCTGAAGGTTGCGATGGCAGACGACCATCCGCTGATGCTGGCGGGGGTCAGGCGGATGTTGGAGAGCGACGGCGGGTTCGAGATCGTGGGCGAAGCGCATGACGGCACGGGGGTGCTGCCGATGGTGGGCCGGACGCGGCCGGACGTCCTGCTGCTGGACATGCGGATGCCCGGAATCGACGGCCTCGGGTGTCTCGCGCGCGTCCGCGAGCGGTACCCAGACGTCAAGGTCGTCGTCTGCTCGATGGGCGCCGATCCCGAGCAGATCGAGGCGGCTTTCAAGCGGGGTGCGTGCGGCTACATCGTGAAGAGCGTCGACACGCGCGACCTCGCGGCCGCGATCCGGCAGGCGGTTCACGGCACCGCGTACCACGCGTCAGGACTGCCTGCGATCACGGGCGAGACGATCGCGAAGCAGGCCGGCCTCACGGACCGCGAGGTCGAGATGATGAAGGCCGTCGCGGGTGGCCTTTCGAATAAGGCGATTGCTCAGCGGTTCTGGATCACCGAGCAGACGGTGAAGTTCCACCTGACGAACATCTATCGGAAGATTGGCGTTTCCAACCGGACGGAAGCGGCTGCGTGGGCGCTCGGCAAGGGTCTGAGCGATGATCGCGACGAGGCCGAGGCCTCCGTGCCGTCCGCCTGACCAGAGCGCCGGCGGACGCGGATTAGCCCAGGGCCTCGCGGCGGTCTTCGCCGGTGCGACGGTCGCCGCGCCAGCGACGATCGGCCCCCCAGCGGCGCTCCATCGATGCGCGTCGCCGGCGGTCGGGCGTTCGGCGGCGGTCGCCGACTCGGCGCTCTCGCTCGTGCGGCCGCGACGACCACAAACCCGACAACGCTGTCCAGAACCGGTTCATCAGGCCCTGCCGCATCGCGGAACCATTCCTGATCCGGCCCCCCGCGTCCCTGGACGACGGTCTAAGCCGTCCCGGACCCACGGCGAACGTTCCCCCTCGGCTACACCCGAATGGGTTGCTTCGACACGCCGGCGAGGCGCGCGAACACGACCCAGCGGTGCGAGGCCGAGTAGAGCGGGTGGCAGGCGCTCAGGACGAGCTTCTCGTACGGCCGCGAACGCAGGATCGACCAATCGTTCGAGGCGACGATCCGGTGGAAGTAGACCTGGTACCGGAACGTTCCATACGGCATCTGGAGATAGATGTTGTCGCCCGGCCGCAGGCTGTCGATGTGCCGGAACGGGTGCAGATATGTCGTCCTGTGGCCGGCGATCCCGATCACGCGACCCATGCCCGGCAGGCCGGTGCTCGCTCCAGAGGCGCTGTTGTAGTGCCCTGGACCCTTGCTCAGGTCGGCTTCGTTCGTGCCCTCGACAAGGATCATGCGGAGGCCGATCCGCGGAATCACGATCCGCCCGAGCGGCGAGCCGTCGCGAACCTGCCGGTGGAAACGCAATGCCCGACGATGCAGCAACGCCTTCGTCGCGGCGAGCTCGGCTCTGCTCGAGTCCGCCTTCGGAGCCACGACCGCCGGACGGCTCGTCCGCCACTCGGACTCCACGCGCTCCAGGCGGTCCGCCAGCACGTGCTGCTCGTGCCGCGTGTAGAGCGACGTGATCGGGTCGCCCCAGAAGACTGTGACGGCGACCCAGGCGATCAGAAGAAGGCCGAGTCCACCGACAGCGAATCCGGCCTTCCTCATCATCGACCGCACCTTACGCCAGGTCGTGGTTCTTCGACCCGAAACGGGCGAGCAATGCCCCGATGAGGCTGAGAATTGCGCCCAAGACAAGCAACGGAAGGGTCGCGAGGCCCGTGAACGGCAGCGCGCGGCCCTGTCCGGCAACGTTGATGTTGCTCATGTTCCCTCCGTCTTCCCTCGTGTGGTGATCCAGCCGCCGCAGACCCAACGTCCGGGTGACGGCCCTCTCCTCTACGAGTGTCGCTGCGCATGGGCTCGCTCACGCTAGCCCTAGGTCCGGTCGCGCCCGCACCTGCGGCGCGGAGCCAAGGCGGTGGGCCAAGGCGGGGGGCCGCCGCCTGCGACGGAGGGGTCACAGGCGGCGGTAAGGGCGAGTTGCCCAGAGGCGCAGCCACACCAGGAGGCCGAGCAGTTCGCTCGCCGTGCCGCAGTCGGCCGCGTGGGACGACTATAGGAATCGTGTCTCGGCCGATCGCCGGGCGATGGTCTAGTTCGCGACCGACTCGCCGCCAAACTGGACGTCTGGCTGCTCGGCTATGACTGCTCGGTGAGGTCGATCAACAGCGACCGCAAGCGCAGCCGCTGCTGGAACGCGTAGCCCGAGACGTCAGCCGTTCGTCCGTCCGGCGCGACGAAACGGAAGTCGATCACCCGCTTGCCCGAGTTGCGCGTCAACTCGATCTCGCTGACGGCCGGCGGGATCGACGGAAACTCTCGCCGGATCGTGTCGAGCGGAATGACGACGGGACCCCACGTCGCCACCGGCGAGCGAGCGTCGTATGGGTCGGGTCGCACGTCGAGGTATGGCAGCGACGCGCCGCCCCAGACGCCGTCTGCGTTCGTCGTCAGTCCGCCATTCGACGCAGAGAACAGCGCGTCGATCACCGCGCCGCCGTAGCGAAGAACGACGTGTTTTGTCGAGCGCGCCGCCGAGGCCGCGGAGTCGTAGTTCCGCGCCAAGCCGCGGTAGTTCTGCGAACGGTCGTCGGAGTAGACGTCGAATGCTGCCCCCGGCTTGGCGTTCGCGATCGCATACGACCGCGACGCGACGGCCTGCGCTTGAAGCGCTGCCTGCGGCCAGTAGCCGGGACACTCGGCCGAGACGACGCCGCGGACGTAAGCCTCGAGCGGAACCGCGTCGACGAGCTCCAACGAGCCTCCGGTCGAGGACACCGCGAAACTTCCCGCGTACGGGGTTCCGCCTGAGCGCAGCGGCTGGCCTCCGGCGACGATCCGAAGCGGAAGCTGGACGCGAAGCGCGCCGAAGGTGGAACTGCGGACCCGATAGAGGCCGCCGCGCATCCGCGTCACTCGTCCCGTGGCGTCGCGGACGCTGAACATGCCGCGCGATCCGACGAGGAGCGTCGGCGCTTCGCCGATCAAGACCCGGATCGTCTGCGACGGCGCGACGCCGAGCTGCGCGTTCGGGTAGTAGAAACCGAGAATCTGCTGGTACGTCGAGCCGGTCCGCGCGCGCTCGGCAGCGCCCCATTGCGAGAGACCCATGCCGTGTCCGACGCCGCGGCCCGAGACCACGACGCGATCGATGGTCGCTCTCGCGCTCGGTAGCGCCGGCGTCGCAGCCGCAAGTGCGAGCGCGCAGAGAAGCGGCAGGCTTAGAACGAAGCGCTTGCGTTGCTGATGGCGGCGTCTCGACACAGTTCCTCGTTTGGTATCGGCACTGCGAGGCGCCGATCTTAAGACGAAGAGCAGATCCGTGCAGCGCTGCCCGAACGGCTAGACGCGTTTGCGCTATTCGACCGTGACGGTCTTCGCGAGGTTCCGCGGCATGTCGACGTTCAAGCCGCGAAGCCGCGCGATGCGATACGCAAGGAGCTGGAGCGGGACGACCGCGAGGATCGCCTGCAAGAACGCCGGCGTCTCCGGGATGAAGATCACGTCATCGGCGTGATGCTGGATCGCCTCGTCGCCTTCGGTCGCGATCGCGATCACGTGCGCGCCGCGCGCGCGCGTCTCCTGGATGTTCGAGATCACCTTCTCGTAAACGAGCTTTTGCTTCGTTGCGATCACTACGACCGGTGTCCCTTCCTCCAGCAATGCGATCGGCCCGTGCTTCATCTCGCCCGCCGAGTACGCCTCGGTGGGGATGTACGAGATCTCCTTCAGCTTTAGCGCACCTTCGAGTGCGACCGGTAGGCCGATGTGACGACCGAGGTAGAGGAAGAAGGGTCGCTCGTAGAAGCGTTGTGCGATCTCTTCGACGCGATGGCGCCCCTTGTCGACCTCGGACAGGAACCGCTGGAGCTTCTCCGGGACCTCGTAGAGCTTGTCGAGGATGAGCTCGACCTCCTCCTCCGGCAGCGTCTTCCGCGCCTGGGCGAGCTTGAGCGCAATCAGCGAGAGGAGCGCCACTTGCGCGGTGAAGGTCTTGGACGCTGCGACTCCGACCTCGAGACCGCACCGTGTGTAGAGAACCGCGTCTGCCTCGCGGGTGATCTGCGTTCCCATCAGGTTCGTAATCGCGAGCGTCCGCGCGCCTTGCTCGCGGGCGAGCTTCACGGCATTGACCGTGTCGCGCGTCTCGCCCGATTGCGAGATGCCGATCACGAGCGTGTCCTTCGAGAGAACGGGGTTGCGGTAGATCCACTCGCTCGCGATGTCGGGCTCGACCGGCAAGCGCGCCCACTCTTCGAGGATGTATCGGCCGACGACACCCGAGTGATACGCCGTTCCACACGCGACGATCACGATGCGGCGCAGGTTGCGGATCTGCTCTGCGTCGAGGCCGAGGTTCTCGAGGACGAGCTCGCCGTGCCGGACGCGATCTCCGATCGTCTCGCGTACAGCCTCCGGCTGCTCGTAGATCTCCTTCAGCATGAACGTCTCGTAGCCGCCTTTCTCCGCTCCTTCGTCGTCCCAATCGATCTCGCTGAGCGTGTGCTCGATTTCCTCTCCGTCCTCGGCGCGGATGTAGCGGACGCTCGTCGGCGTGATCTCGACGATGTCACCGTCGTCCGGGAAATGCACGGCTCGCGTCTGCGAAAGGAATGCGGCGACGTTCGAGGCGAGAAAGTTCTCGCCCTCGCCGAGCCCGACGACGAGCGGTGTCTGGCAGCGCACACCGACGAGCAGGTCCGGATGCGCGCGGTGAATGGCGACGATCGTGAAGTGCCCCTCGAGCTGCAGGTAGACACGCCGCAGCGCTTCGGCGAGGTCGCCGTCGTACTCTCGTTCGAGGAGATGGGCGACCACTTCGGCGTCCGTCTCCGACGTGAACGTGTGACCTTGTGCGATGAGCGCGTCCCTCAGCTCGCGATAGTTCTCGACGATGCCGTTGAGAACGATCGCGGCCTCGTGCTCGTCGCACCCGGTGAGCGGATGCGCGTTGTGCTCGGTGACGCCGCCGTGAGTTGCCCAGCGCGTGTGACCGATTCCGTGGCGCGAAACGGAGCCGTTTGATCCGGCCGCGGCAACGAGGTTCTCGAGCGGTCCCACCGCGCGCACGAAGTCCAAGCCGCCGTCTTCGTTTAGGGCGACGCCGGCGGAGTCGTAGCCGCGGTACTCGAGGCGCCGGAGTCCTTCCAGCAGCAGAGGCTTCGCCTCACGACTCCCGACGTATCCGATAATTCCGCACACGCGAGCTCCTTTAACGAACGGAAGCCCGGCCACAGAGATCGCCTTCTACGTCGAAGGGATCAGCCGAGCTCCTGTGAGACGAGGGCTGCGATGGTATCACAGAGCTTTTCCGCTTCTTTCTGCGCTTCTGCCTCTGCGAGCACGCGCACAACGGGTTCCGTTCCAGATGGACGCACGAGAATTCGCCCATGCCCATCGAGCGTGCCGTTGAGCCTTTCGACCTCGTCGCGAATGCTCTGCGGAAGCTCTTTGCGTACGACCTCGACGTTTCGTTGCACCTGCGGATAGCGAGGCATGACGGCGGCAGCTTCCGCGAGCGTGCGTCCGGCGATGGAAGCGCAGAGACAGAGCGCGGCGGCGAGGCCGTCGCCTGTGACGTGGTCTTTCAAGTAGATGATGTGACCGGATTGCTCGCCGCCGAGCAAACCGCTTTCGCGTCGTAGCGCTTCGAGCACGTAGCGGTCGCCGACGTCCGTCGTGAGAACGCGTACTCCGTGCTCGCTCATCAGCCGATGGAAGCCGAGGTTCGTCATCGACGTGACCGCGACGAGATCGACGCCGAGGTGAAGCGCGAGGATCGCGACGATCTGATCGCCGTCGACCACCGTTCCTTCCGCGTCGACGGCGAGCATGCGGTCGCCGTCTCCATCGAATGCGATGCCGAGGTCGAAGCGCCCGTCGCGAACGAATTCCTGGAGCGCGCGCAGATCGGTCGCGCCGCAACCGACGTTGATGTTCGTCCCGTCCGGCTCGTCGCCGATCGCCTCGACATCCGCTCCGAGCTTTGCGAACGCGCGCGGTGCGACTCCGGAGTACGCGCCGTTTGCGCAATCGACCGCGACGCGGAGCCCGGTCAGGTCGGAGCCGAAGCGCTGGATGACATGGTCGAGATAGCTGTCGATCGCAACACCCACGCGGTCGATGCTTCCTGGAGACTCGGCAGGTGCCGCGTCGAGGAGCGCTTCGATTTCCTCCTCGGCGCCGTCTGTCAGCTTCCGTCCTCGTTCGTCGAAGAACTTGACGCCGTTGTACTCCGGCGGGTTGTGCGACGCCGAGATGACGACGCCGAGATCGAGTGCAAGCAGCGCGACTGCCGGCGTTGGGAGTACACCGCCGAGGACAGCGTTGCCGCCGGCCGAGACGACACCGCGTGCGAAGGCCTCCTCGAGTGCGACGCCTGATGCGCGCGTGTCTCGCCCGACGAAGATCCGCCGGTCCTTCGCCCAGAGCGTGGAAGCACGACCGAGACGCTCGACGAGGTCGACAGTCAGAAACTCACCGACGACTCCACGAACGCCGTCGGTTCCGAAGTAGCGCCGGGCCACGGTCGCGGAGCGTACCGCTCTCGGCAGAAGCGCCGACGCGGCGCCGTTACCGCGCCGCGTAGTGAGCCGTGATGCGCGCGATCTTCTCGCCTTCGAGCTCCATGACCTCTGTTGCGCGTTGCTCGTTCTGCGTTCTGTATGCAACGGCAATCGTCGCAACGCCTGCGTACGCGCCTTCGAGCTCGTAACGAAGGTCGGGGTACGCGCCGAGCGTCCGAACGAAGAACGCGCGCAGCGCGTGCTTCCCGCTGATCACCCCCGAGCCGTCCGCGGTGAAGTTCGTCGCGAACGGCGACTCGTACTCCACGTCGTCGGAGTAGTGCTCGAGGATGCCGTCCAGATCGTGCGCGTTCCACGCGGCGACCCAGCGCTCGGCCAGCTCGCGAGCGGCAGCCTCGGTCGGCATGAGCCGCAATCTATGTGAGTTCACGCCGCCCGCCAAGAAGCGGCACGAGACGGCTAGCGCTTCGAGAACTGAGGCGCCTTGCGCGCCTTGTGGAGGCCGGCCTTCTTCCGCTCCACGATCCGCGCGTCGCGCGTGAGGAAACCCTCCCGCTTGAGCGCGACCCGCAGATCCGGATTGGCCTCGACGAGGGCGCGGGCGATCCCGTGCCGGACTGCGCCGGCTTGACCAGTCGGCCCGCCGCCGTGGACGCGAACACGGACGTCGTACTGTCCTTCGAGCCCGGCGACCTTCAACGGCGCGAGCGCGAGGACGCGATGCGCGGCGCGCGGGAAGTACTCCTCGATCGTCCGGCCGTTGAACCACGTCGTGCCGTCGCCTGGGCGGAGAATCACGCGCGCGACCGACGTCTTCCGCTTGCCGGTGCCGCTGTACTGCGCGACCTGGCTCACAGCGGCAGCTCCTTCGGCGCCTGCGCCTCGTGCGGATGATCCGGGCCTACGTAGATCTTCAGTTTCGTGATCTGGCGCGCGGCGAGCTTGTTCTTCGGGAGCATTCCTTTCACCGCCGAGCGAAGCACCTCGGTCGGCCGGCGATCGAGCTGCTCTCGGAGCGTGCGGCTGCGAATGCCGCCCGGATAGCCCGAATGCCGGTAGTAGCGCTTCTGGTCGAGCTTGTTGCCCGTTACCGCGATCTTCTCCGCGTTCACGACGACGACGAAGTCGCCGGTGTCGACGTGCGGCGTGTACTGAGGCTTGCCCTTGCCGCGAAGGGTTTCGGCGATCCGCGTCGCGAGCCGCCCGAGCGTCTGACCGGTCGCGTCGACGACGTACCAGTCGCGCGCAATCTCGCCGGGCTTCGCGTTGTAAGTCTTGGTGCTCATCGCAAATTCGGCGCAGATGCCTGCGCCGATCGGCGATGGTAGCAGCTAGGCCGCGTCGCCCACGCTCGCCGGCGCGGCTTCACGCGAGAGGATCCAGAGCGCGGGCGTGGCCGCCAGGATCGCAGCGCCGATCGCGAGAGAGATCACGCCCAGCGCGTCGAGGGCGAGCCCTCCGACGATTGCGAGAGTCGCTCCCAGCAGCTGTCCGATCAAATCGTTGAACCCGAAGAGCCTGCCGCGCTCGATCGGGCGCGTCAGGTCCGCGAGCTGCGCCGCCGCTGCGACGTACGAGATGTTCCAGCCGACGCCGAGGCCGAAGAGGAGCAGCGCCGTCATCGGGACGCCGACGAACCACTCCATCGACAGAGTCGAAAGGGCAATGACGAACAAGCCGGCGACGAGGGCGGTGATTCGCCCGATCCGGTCGACGAGGGCGCCGACGACGAGAACGAGCACGTACATACCGAAGACGTGCGCGCTCACCACAGGAAAGACATCCGACTGCTCGTGGTGGTGCATCGCGACGACGATGTATCCGGAGAGGTTCATCACAGACACCATCACCGCTTGCGCCATGAACGCTGCGAGCATCGCGGGTCGAACCCCCGGTCTTCGCACGAGCTCGCGCAGCGGAGCAGGTTCTTCGTCTCCGATGTCGGCTTCGTACTGCCCGCTGCTCTGCCTGCTGATCTCCTGCGCGATCGTGCGCGGATCCGGTCGCACGAACAGGACGATGACCATCGCGGCGACGCTGATCACCGCCGCGACGAGCCACGGCACCGTCAACGCTTCCGCCGCGACGTCTCGATCCGCAAAGAGTGGCGTGTAGACGGTGGCGCCGAGAATGGCGCCGAACACGGATCCGACAAGCACGTACGAGATCCCGCGCGCTCTGCGCTCGGGCGGATACATGTCGCCCGCTGCGGTGCGGATCAGCTGCGCGATCCCGGTTGCAGAGCCGAGCAGCACGAAGCCCGCGACGACTGCGAACGTCGAATCGGTGTGCGTCGCGAACGCGGTCGTGAGGCAGCCGATGCAGCCGAGCGTGTACCCGCACGCAAGCACCGGAACGCGGCCGTGCTTGTCCATCAACCGTCCGGCCGGTAGAGCGGTGAGTCCGGCCGCCACGAGAAAGATCGCGGGGCCGAGTCCCAGCAGCCCCGTGATCCCGGTGACGAGCACGAACGTCAGCGACGAGATCGCGGCGACGAGCTGGAGGACTGCGGAGTTGACGCCGAGCGTCGCGGCAAGGAGGACGGTGTTGCGACGGATCGGAAGCGCTACCGCAGACATGCCGACAGCATGGCTGCAAACGCGGCTGCCCCGCCGTGAGAAGGGTGTCGAACGTACGGCGCGCCCGTCACGGCCGCGGCAAGGCGTCCGACGGCAACGATGCGGCGCCCGTTCGTGACCTCTTCGAGGAACGGAAGCGACGCCACGACCTCGGCGCGCGTCGGTCGGCGATTGGTCGCCGCCGTGCCGGGATGCGTCGGCACGACGTTCCAGAACACAACGTCAGCAGCGACAGCGAGCTCGTCGACGACGCGATGAACGATCGTCGCGGTCGCTTCTGCGGGTCCGGTTCCGGTCAGTTGCCTTTCCGACGTGAACGGGATTCCGCTGACGCGCGCGCCGCGGTAGCCCGGCGCCTCACCGACGAGCACCGTGCGCGCCGTCTTCGTCTCGTCCAGATAGCGCGCGAGCCGGCGTCGCAAGAATGACGCGTGCGCGTACTGGTTGTACGTCGCACCGATCGTCGCGCACGCGAGCCGCTCGACGAACGCTTGGCTCGGAAGCGCGTGCGTAGGCACCGGTCTAGCCTACGCGCGTGACGAAGCACGTGATCGTGCGCGGACGCGTTCAGGGCGTCGGCTTCCGCTACGCCGTCGAACGCGCCGCGCGCACGCACGGCGTGAACGGGTGGGTCCGCAACCTTCCCGACGGAACGGTCGAAGCGGTTCTCGAGGGCGAGCCCGAGGCGGTGGACGCACTGGTTCGCTTCTGCCGCACGGGGCCGCGCGGTGCGTCGGTTGACGACGTGGAGATCGTCGACAGCGACCCGGTCGGCGCTGCGTCGTTCGAGGTGCGTTAGGCGCGGCGCGCAGCCGCGCTATTCCCACTCGATCGTCGCCGGCGGCTTCGACGTCACGTCGAGCACGACTCGGTTCACGCCTGGGATCTCGTTCACGAGACGCGCAGAGACGATCTCGAGAAGCTCGTACGGCAAGCGGGCCCAGTCGGCGGTCATCGCGTCGTCACTCGTCACCGCACGGATCGCGATCGGATAGCCGTACGTCCGCTCGTCGCCTTGCACGCCGACGGAACGGATCGCGGGCAGGACCGCAAACGATTGCCAGAGCTCGCGATAGAGGCCGGCGCGCCGGACTTCTTCGAGCAGGATCGCATCGGCTTCGCGAAGGATCTCGAGCCGCTCCGCCGTGACGTCGCCGATGATGCGGATCGCAAGGCCGGGGCCCGGAAACGGCTGCCGCCAGACCATCCGCTCTGGCATTCCGAGCTCCTCGCCGACGCGGCGCACTTCGTCCTTGAAGAGCAGACGCAGCGGCTCGACGAGCTCCATCTGCATGTCGTCGGGCAGGCCGCCGACGTTGTGGTGCGATTTGATCGTCGCCGCGACGCCGTCGGTCCCACCGGACTCGATGACGTCGGAGTACAGCGTTCCTTGCACGAGCCAGCGAGTGTCACCGAGCTTTCGCGCTTCCTCCTCGAAGACGCGAATGAATTCGCGGCCGATTCGCTTGCGCTTCTCTTCGGGATCTTCGATACCGCCGAGCGCCTCGAGAAAGCGGGCGGAAGCGTCGACGTGCACGAGCGGCACGTGGAAGCGACCGCCGAAAGTCTCCACCACCTGCGCGGCTTCGTTCTTCCGCAGGAGACCGTGATCGACGAAGACGCACGTCAGCTGGTCGCCGATCGCGCGGTGAACGAGCAGCGCTGCAACCGCAGAGTCGACGCCACCGGAGAGTGCGCACAGAACCCGCTCCGTACCGACCTCTGCACGGATGCGCTCGATCTGTTCTTCGATCACTGCTGCGGGCGTCCAGGCGGACGGCGCGTGCGCGATCTCGTGCAGGAAGTTCCGGAGCACGTCCATCCCGTGCGGCGTGTGCACGACCTCGGGATGGAACTGGACGCCGTAGAGCTTGCGCTCGGGCTCTTCGAAGGCCGCGATCGGCGTCGACTGGGAACCCGCGACGACAACCGCGCCCTCGGGCGGGGCGACGACGGAGTCGCGATGCGACATCCACACCGTCTGCTCCGAAGGCGTGCCGCGAAGCAACGTCGACTCGTTCGCGCGAAGGTCGGTCTTGCCGAACTCCGAGACGCCGGTGCGGTCGACGCGGCCGCCGAGCTGCAGCGCCATCAGCTGCATGCCGTAACAGATGCCGAGCGTCGGGATGCCAAGGTCGAAGATGCCTGGGTCGACATGCGGCGCGCCGTCCGCGTAGACAGACGCCGGGCCGCCGGAGAGAACGAGTGCGTACGGGTTGCGTGCCGCGATCTCTTCCGGCGAGGCCTTGTGGCCGACGAGCTCGGAATAGACGCGGCACTCGCGAATGCGGCGCGCGATCAGCTGTGAGTACTGCCCGCCGAGATCGACGACGAGGACCGGCCTGTCTCGCTCCTGCTCCGGGGCAATCTCCCGATTCCCCCGAAGTCCCTCCACCGGTTCGCTTTCGCGAACCGGTGCCGTCGTCGTCGCCGCCGTTTCAGCGCCGATAGTTCGGCGCCTCCTTCGTGATCGTCACGTTGTGCGGATGCGATTCGCGCAAGCCCGCGCCCGTGATGCGCACGAACTTCGCCGACTTCATCGCCTCGATCGTCGGCGCGCCGCAGTACCCCATCGCCTGACGCAACCCGCCGACGAGCTGGTAGACGACGTTCTGCAGCGGGCCCTTGTACGGGATCCGTCCTTCGATGCCTTCGGGCACGAGCTTGTCGACGTCTTCGACGTCGTTCTGGAAGTAGCGGTCCTTCGAGTATCCGCGCGCCTTCATCGCGCCGATCGAGCCCATGCCGCGGTACTCCTTGAAGCGCTCGCCCTGCAGCAGGATCACGTCGCCTGGCGCCTCCTCGACGCCGGCGAGCATCGAGCCCGCCATGACGGCGTCAGCGCCGGCTGCGATCGCTTTCGCGATGTCGCCGGACGAGGTCATGCCGCCGTCTGCGACGACCGGGATGCCGTTTCGCGCAGCAACGCGCGAGCAGTCGTAGACCGCCGTTACCTGCGGGATGCCGACTCCCGCAACGACGCGCGTCGTGCAGATCGAGCCTGGGCCGATTCCGATCTTGATCGCATCCGCACCTGCGTCGATGAGCGCTTGCGTCGCTTCCGGCGTCGCAATGTTCCCGGCGACGAGCTCGACGTCGAGCAAGCCCTTCAGCCGCCGCACCATCTCGATTACGCCTTCCGAGTGGCCGTGCGCCGTATCGACGACGAGCACGTCTGCACCCGCAGCGGCGAGCGCCTCGGCGCGCTCGACCGCGTCCGGGCCGACACCGACGGCAGCGCCCACGCGCAGCCGTCCGCGATCGTCCTTCGTCGCGTCGGGATACTGGATGCGCTTCTGGATGTCCTTCACGGTGATGAGTCCCCGCAGGCGTCCGTGCTCGTCGACGACCGGAAGCTTCTCGATCTTGTGCCGGTGAAGGATGTCGGTTGCTTCCTCCAATGTCGTGCCGACGGGCGCCGTGACGAGATCGCGCGAGGTCATCAGCGTCGACACCGGCTGCTTCGTGTCGTTCTCGAAACGAAGATCGCGGTTCGTGAGGATCCCGACGAGGACACCCTCCTCGTCGGTGATCGGCACGCCGGAGACCTTGTAGCGCGCCATCAGCTCGAGGGCCGCCGAGACGGGCGCATCGGCCGGCAGCGTCACCGGCTCCACGATCATCCCGGACTCGGAGCGCTTCACCTTGTCGATCTCGGCGACCTGGTCGGCGATCGAAAGGTTGCGGTGCACGATGCCGATGCCGCCGACGCGCGCGAGCGCGATCGCGAGTCGCGCCTCGGTCACCGTGTCCATCGCGGCGGAGACGATCGGGATCGCGAGCGAGATGCGCGGCGTCAACTGCGTGCGCGTCGAGACGTCGTTCGGAAGGACGTGCGACTCGGCGGGCTGAAGAAGGACGTCATCGAAGGTCAGGCCTTCTTTTGCGAACTTCTCCTCGAGGGCGAGGAGCCGTTCGATGTCTCGCTGAGCGAGTTCCAGCTCCGCCATCTCACAATTGTACCGGCGGGTTCCGACGACGAAGACCGTGCGCGTACGCGCTAGTCGAGCTCTGCCAGCTCGAGCTCGCGCAGCTCGACTGCGCTTACTTGGCGGGCTGCTTCGCGCGGGTTCAACCGGCCCGCGCCGAGCTCGAGCGTCGAGGCGGCCGCTGCTGCGACCGCTGCACGAAGCGCGTCGTCCGGCGGTCGGTCGGCGGCGGTTGCTGCGAGGTAGCCGGCGAGCAGGACGTCGCCCGCGCCGACCGACGACACGGGGTCGATTCGCGGTGCGACCGCATGAAAGCGGCGGCGCTTCCGGTCCGCACGAATGAGCGCGAAGCAGCTCGACGCCTCGGTGATGATCACGTTGCGCGCGCCCATCTCGGCGATCGTCTCGAGCGCCATCAGAAAGTCCTCGTCGTCGTTGAACTCCTGGCCGACGAGCCCCTCGGCCTCGCGTTGGTTCGGCGAGACGAGCGCCGGCTCCGCCTCGACACCGAGACGCAGCGGCACTCCCTCCGAGTCGAGCACGCACTGGACGCCGCGCCGTGTCAGGTCGCGAATTGCCTCGGCGTAGAAGTCGTCCTCGACGTCACGCGGCAAAGAACCGCAGAAGACCACCGTCGTCGCGCCGCGCGAGAGGTAGTGGAGCTTCTCGAAGAGCATCTCGAGCTCCTCGGCGGTGACGGCCGGCCCCCACTCGTTGATCTCCGTGAACGAGTTGCTCGTCGGGTCGACGACTGCCGTCGATGTGCGCGACTCGTCCGCGATCCGAACGAAGTCGTTGAGGATCGCCTCCGACGTCAGCTCTTCGATGATGCGCGTGCCGGTTCGCCCGCCTGCAAGTCCGGTCGCGACGACCGGAACATCGAGATGCTTGAGTGCGCGCGCGACGTTGATGCCCTTGCCGCCCGCGAGCGTGAGACCTTGGCTCGCGCGATGACGCTGGCCGCGCTGGAAGTTCGGCACGGTCAAGGTCCGGTCGATTGCCGCGTTGAGTGTGACGGTGACGATCAAGGTGGCGCCGGGCTACGAGAAGAACCCAAGAACGTGGTGGACGGTCCGACCCGCATAGAAGGCTACGCGACCGCCGAGCCCAGGTCGAGAAACCGCTCGCGCCGCGACGAGCGGGCGGACGCCGAGCAGGCGCCGGCCTTCCCAAAGCTCGATTCGGCCCAACCGCTGGCCACGGCGGACGGGCAGCGAGACGCTTGCCGGCGCCACGATCCGCTGGACGAGCGGCCGGTCGACTCGGAAAGGCCGTGTCAGCGACCGCCCGGCGACCAAAGGGACCATCGCCTTGCCCCAGCCCGGTTTCGCATAGGCGTACGGGCGGCCGCCTCGGACGAGCTCGCTGACGCGAAACTGCGAGTCGCCCCAGCTCAGGAGCGCCGACACCGCTGCGTTCCGCGACGCGCGCGTCTGGCTGCCGAGGACGACGGCATAGATCGTGTAGCCGGATCGCCGCGCAGCGGCGACCTCGCACCAGCCGGCGTCGTCTGTGTGCCCGGTCTTGACGCCGACGAGACCGGGAAAGACGCCCAGGAGGTCGTTCCACGTGTGCAGGACGCGGCCACCGCCGATCGTCGCGGTGCGCTCGTCGACGACGTCGCGAATCGCCGGCGAGTGCATTGCGATCTCCGCGAGCCGAAGGACGTCGCGTGCGCTCGAGTGCTCGCCGGGCGCGTCGAGCCCGTCTGGCCGCACGAACTGCGTGTCGCGGAGTCCGAACCGTTCCGCCTTTGCGTTCATCCACGCGACGAAGCGGCTCACCCGGCCGTCGGACGCAGCCGACGCGAGCGCGTCCGCCGCGTCGTTGGCGCTCTGGATCAGCGCGCCCTTCACGAGGTCGCGAACCAACAGGCGCTCGCCGGCTCGTAGGCCGATCGTCGACTCCCCGACGGCGGCCGGTCCCGGCGAGACCGTGACGACGTCGTCGAGCCGAAGATGCTCGAGCGCGACGAGGACCGTCATCAGCTTCGTGATGCTCGCGATCGGTACTCGAGCGCGCGCGTTCGATTGCGCGAGCACGTCGCCAGTGGCGGCGTTCGCGACGATGTAGGCGCGCGCGTCGACCTGAGGAGCGACTGCTGCGCGCGCCTGGCCTGCGCCGACGACCGCGAGTGCGACCGCCGCGAGCAGCGCGACCGGTGCGAGGCGGCGCCCCGTTACTTGACGCGCTACTTGACGCGGATCCGCTGCCCGACCACGAGAGCGTTCGAGCTGACGCCCGGGTTCAGTGACTCGATCTGCGTGATCGTGATGCCGTAGCGCGTCGCGATCGTGCCGAACGTGTCGCCGCTTTGCACGGAGTAGTACTCCGCTCCGTTCGTCGTCGCGGCGCGGCGTCGCGGCGCTTTGCGAGCCGGTGCGGGCGTGCGGTCGATGCTGACCGTCGTCTGCGCCGGCGGCGTGGTGTCGTCCTTCGAGAGCGCCCGGTGGACGAGCACGACGGCGATCGTCACCGCAAGCAGAAACGCAAACGGCGCGACCCAGCGGCGCAGCTCGTCGCGCGGAGCCATGCGCACCTACCAGCCGGAGACGGTCCACACTTCGCGCGCCAGTCGCTCGGCTTCGAGGCCGGCAGCCGTGCGCCAGTCCGCCCCGCCCGAGCGGTAGGCATAGATCACCGATCGCGCTGCGGCGACGAGCGCGCTCGCCGGGCCGCTCGTGAACGCGCGGGCGAGATCTGCGGCGCTTCCGCCCTGCGCACCGACGCCCGGCAAGAGCAGGATCGACTGGGGCAGGAGCTTGCGAGCCTCCGCGACCTCGCGCGGATACGTCGCGCCGACAACGGCGCCGATGCTCGAGAGGCCGTGCTCGCCGACGAAGTCCTCCCCCCACTCGCGCACGAGCTCCGCCACCTGATGCCAGACCTTGCGTCCGTCGGAGAGGACGAGATCCTGCACCTCGGCGCCGCCGCTGTTGGACGTCTTCACGATGCAAAAGAGACCGGAGCCGTGCCGGCGTGCCGCGGCAAGGAACGGCTCGACTGAGTCGCGGCCCATGTAGGCGTACGCCGTCATCGCGTCCGCCACGGGTGGCTCGTCGTCGCGCGTCTCCAGGTACGCGGCTGCGTATGCGCGAGCAGTCGAGCCGATGTCGCCGCGCTTTCCGTCCGCGATCACGAGGAGCCCTGCACCGCGCGCGTACGCACAGACGCGCTCGAACGCCGCGATGCCGTCCGAGCCGAGCGCCTCGAAGAACGCGAGCTGCGGCTTGACACCGATGGCGTACGGCGCAACCGCATCCACGATCCCGCAGCAGAAGCGAGCCGTCGCGTCGGCTGCGTAGGCGCGACCGAGATGCGCCTCGCCGCGAAGCTCCACAGGAAGCTGCTCAAGCGCCGGATCGAGCCCGACGACGAGCTGGCTGCGCTTCCGCTCGACAGCGATCGCCACACGTTCGCCGAACGGCACGAGGCCGACCGTCGTCTCCGCCTGCAGGTCCTGCGCCATCCGCCTGAGGTTAGCGGCGGAAAAAGACGAGGGCCGCGACCCGTCCGATGGACTGGCGCGGCCCTCGCGGGAAGCGAAGAGAGACGGACGCCTAGCTAGCCGCTCTTGACGGCGGACTTCAGCGCACTGCCGGCCGAGAACTTCGGCACTCGGGCAGCCGGAATCTGAACGCGCTCTTTCGTGCGGGGATTGACGCCTTGGCGGGCAGCTCGGTTGCTCGTCGAGAACTTGCCGAAACCGGTGAAGGAGACGTCGCCGCCGCTCTTGAGTGTGTCCGTGATCGACTCGAGGAACGCGTCCACTGCCTTCGCGGCTTCACGGTTCTGAAGCCCGCTCCGCCGTGCGACCTCAGCCACGAACTCTTGTTTCGTCACGTGCCTCTCCTTCTGTCGTTATTAGGCCCACGGCGGACGAGGGTAGCACCGCGATCGGACGGTTGCGGCTCAACCATGCGGTTTTTCCGCTACTTCCGCAGGGCAAGGAGCTCGCTCGCCCGAAAGAGGGGCCGAAGGCGGACCGCGTGGCGGGCGAGCGCGTCGGCGCCACCCTCCTCACGGTCCACGACGCAGACGGCCGTACTGACCGTGAGGCCCGCCCCACGGACGGCTTCGACCGCCTCGAGAAGCGCTCCGCCGGAGGTGACGACGTCCTCGACGAGGCAGACACAGTCGCCGTCGCCGTAGACGCCCTCGATGCGGTTGGACGTGCCGTATTCCTTCGCCTCCTTGCGGACGATCAGGAACGGCAGGCCGGAGGACAGCGACGCGGCGGCGGCAAGCGCGACGGCGCCGAGCTCGGGACCCGCGAGCCGCACCGCGCTCGGCTCGTGGTCGCGCACCGTGGAAGCGATCCGTTCGCCGAGCGCGGCGAGCAGGTCCGGACGTGTCTCGAAGCGGTACTTGTCGAGGTAGTACTTCGAGCGTTTGCCCGAGCGCAGCAGGAAGTCGCCCTCGAGGTAGGCGTGCTCGACGAGTCCCGCACGCAGCTCGTCGTCGGTCACGCCGGCGTCAGCGCCCGTTCCGCGCGGCGGCGAGAATGCGCCGCGCGATCGGCAGGAGCGTCTCGGTCACCTGTTGGCCTTCGGCGAGCGACACCATCGAGCCGTCGTCGAAGTAGAGGTCGACGCGCTCGCGCCGACCGCGCGTTCCGCGCCGGTAGAGCAGCGTCCCGGCGAGAACGCCCGCGCTGAAGCCGACGAGCGTTCGGGCTTTACGTTGCATCGCCGGCCTCCTTGGTCGGCGCTTTCTTCGCCGCGGCCGTCTTTCGCTTCCGCGGCCGCTTCGCCGGCTCCGTGTCGAGGGCGCGTAGGCAGCTCTTCAGGTCGTAGAAGACGAGGCCGACAGTGGGCTCGGGTCCGGTCGTGGCGACGAGGCGGCGCCCAGCGTCACGGACGACGAAGACGCTGCCTTCGCCGGTCGAAGCCTCGAGCTGCACGAGCTGGGCCTCGCCCGGCGCGGACGCCGACGCGGCCGACAGGAGCTCGACCGCCGCTCCGACGAGCTCGCGCGAGCGGGCCTCGTCGGCGACCGTGGAGGCGACGACGGTTGCCTCCTCGTCGAAGACGACGGCGGCTTGGATCTGCGACGAGATCTCTTGCAAGTCGGCCAGCGCCTGCGCGGCATCCATGCTGTCAAGCCTATACAGGGCCGATACTGGGTTCGATGAGGGTGCGCAAGCGGACACTGATGCAGAAGTTCTTCGCCGATCGCGGCACCCACCTCGCGGCGATGATCGCGTACTTCGCGCTCCTCTCTTTCGTGCCGCTGACATTTCTGTCGTTGTCGCTACTCGGCTTCGCGCATCGCGCCGACGCGTCCGACTTCCTCGTGCAAGAGCTTCAGCGCGCCTTTCCGTCGAGCTCGCTCGCGAGCATCTTGCGTCTCGTCCGCGAAGTGCAGAAGAACGCGACCGCGCTCGGGATCATCGGCGGGCTTGCGCTCTTCTGGTCGTCGATGTCGCTCTTCAGCTCGCTCGAGTCTGCGCTCAACATCGTCTACGGACGACCGAATCGTCCGTTCCTGCGGGGCAAGGGGATCGCGATCGGCGTCGTCGCGTTCGATCTCATCGCGCTCTTCACGAGCCTCGTCGTCGGCGCGTTCGGTGTCGAGGTATTGCGGAGATACACGCCGAGCATCGTCGGCAACGCGGTGTTCGCCTACGGCATCCCGATCGCCGTCTCGCTCTTCGGCGTCTTCGTGTTCCTGATCGTCGTCTATCACGTGCTGCCGAACGCAGAGGTGACGCTCACCGATGCGTTGCCCGGAGCAGCGGCGTCGGCTGTCGTGCTCGAAGCGTCGTTTCAGGTCGTGCCGTCGTTCGTTCGGCTCGCCGACGTCAACCCGACGCTGCAGGTGCTCGGCGGTCCCGCGATCCTGCTCCTTTGGCTGTACGTCATGGCGAACGTGATCATCTTCGGCGCCGAGATCAACTGGTGGTTCGCGGAGCGTCGCGCGAGTCGCGCGCCGTCGCGAGACGAAGTCGTCAGCCCAACGCTCCAACGAGAGCACTAGCCGCTCTCGCGCGGTGCGAATTACCGGCGGCTTTCCACTCGTCGCCGAGCTGAGCGACGGTCTTCGTCTCGCCGTCCGGAACGAAGATCGGGTCGTAGCCGAAACCTTCGGTGCCGGCGGGCTCGGTCGCGATGCGGCCTTCGAGGACGCCCGTGCCGCGGTGTTCAGTCCCGTCGGTTGCGAGGGCGACGAGCTCGCAGACGTAGCGGGCGCGACGGCCTTCGCCCGTCACGTCTTCGAGCGTCGCGAGCATCCGGCCGACTGGATCGTCGCGGCCGAAACGGGCCGTGTAGATGCCGGGACCGCCACGGAGCGCCACGACCTCGACCCCCGAGTCCTCGCCGAGCACCCACGAGCCCGGCGGCGCGAGCGTGCGTCCGAAACGTGCTTTCGCGAGCGCGTTGTCGTAATAGGTCGCGCCTGTCTCGGGCGGATAGTCCGCCGCCGGCAAGAGGTCGAGCGTCCACTCGGGAAGAACACGTCGAAGCTCGCGAAGCTTGTGCTCGTTCTGCGAGCACAGGAGTGCGGTTATTCGGTCCACCGCACAGCGAGCACGCCTTCGACGTCGGTCACGGTTGCGACGAGCGCCGGCGCCTGACGCTCGTTTTGAAGTTGCACCGCGAGCTCGACACGACGTCGGTCGCCCTCATGGCTCACCTCCATCGCCTCGAGGCGACCGCCGAAGCGCTCGATCGTCTCGACGACGCTCGCCGGACTCGTGCCGCCGGGCAGCTCGATGACGAGCCGGCCGGTCTCCGGCCGGTAACGCCGGATGAGCCGGTGACTTGCGATGCGGAGCGGGCCGAGCGACAGGAGCGCGAGGGCGGTTGCGATCAGGGCGGCGCTCCAGTAGCCCGCGCCGGAGGCCATGCCGATCGCGGCGACGAGCCAGAGCGTCGCCGCCGTCGTCAGGCCCCGCACCGTCAGCCCTTGGGTGATGATCGCGCCCGCGCCGAGGAAGCCGATGCCGCTGACTATCTGCGCTGCGATGCGGGTCGGATCGACGCGGCCGGTCGCGATCCCGCTCTGGAAGAACTCGCTGAACCCGTACGCAGAGATGACCGTGAAGAGCGAGGAGCCGACACTGACGAGGATGTGCGTGCGAAGCCCCGCTTCGCGTTCTCGCATCTCGCGCTCGAATCCGATCGCCCCGCCCAGCACCGCAGCGACGAGTAGCCGCAGCGTCAGCTCGCCGAGATCGAGCGTCGGCACGGCGGCGGCGCTCATCGTCAGGCGAGCGGTGCGGCGGCGAGCTCGTCCTGCCGGTCGCCGATCTCGGCGATGCCCACGGCTGCGAGCTCGAGCAGCTCGTCCAAGAGCTCGCGCGTGAACGGGTCGCGCTCCGCCGTCGCCTGCACCTCCACGAGCCGGCCGTCGGCCGTCATCACGACGTTCATGTCGGTCTCGGCGGTCGAGTCCTCGGAGTAGTCGAGGTCGAGGATCGGCACACCATCGACGACGCCGACGGAGACCGCGGCGACGGAGCCGGAGAGCGCCTTCGAGAGTCCGAAGCGGTCGAGCGCGCGCCGCGCCGCGACATAGGCGCCGCAGATCGATGCGCAACGGGTACCGCCATCGGCTTGGAGCACGTCGCAGTCCAGCCACAGCGTCCGCTCTCCGAGCGCCTCGAAGTCGAAGATCGAGCGAACGGCGCGTCCGATCAACCGCTGGATCTCGATCGTGCGTCCGCCCTGCTTGCCGCGGCTCGCCTCGCGCTCCGTGCGGTCACCGGTCGAAGCAGGCAAGAGCGAGTACTCCGCAGTCACCCAGCCGCGACCCGAGCGCGCGAGCCAGCGGGGCACGCCTTCGTCGAGCGTCGCAGTGCACAGCACCTTCGTCTTTCCCTGCGACCAAAGAACCGAGCCGTGCGGCTGCTCGAGGAAGTCGAGCTCCGCCTCGATCGGCCTCAGCTCGTTCGCGCGGCGCCCGTCGGAGCGCATCACGCGGCTGCCGCCTCGAGCTCGGCCAGCGCGACGTGCTCGACCTCGCCGATCGGAAGCTGCAGGAACCGGCGACCTTGCACGCGGAAGGCGGCCGGGTCTCCGGTCGTGAGGAAGCGATACGAGCCCTCGCGCGCGGGGTCGTTCTCGAAGCCTTTGCGCGCGAGCGTCTCGGCGACCTCGCGTGCAGTCTCGTCTGCGGAGAAAACGAGCGTCACGCCGCGGCCGAACACGCGCTGCAGGATCGGCCGGATCAGCGGGTAGTGGGTGCAGCCGAGGATGACCGTGTCGACGTTCGCCGTCTTGAGCGGCTCGGCGTACTCGCGCACGGCGGCGAGTGTCTCCTCGAACGGCGCGTCGTGCTCGATGAGCGGCACGAGCTGCGGACACGGAACCGCGACGAGCTCGGCGCCGGCGTCGAGGGCGCGCACGTGCTCTGCGTATCGGCCCGCGCGCACGGTGGCCTGCGTCGCGAGCAGGCCGATGCGGCGGTTGCGCGTCGCGCGAACGGCAGCGCGCGCTTCCGGCGCGATCACGCCGACGACCGGAACGTCGAGCTCGGCCTGGAGCTGCGGCAACGCGGCGGAGGTCGCGGCGTTGCACGCGGCGACGATCAGCTTCACGTCCTGCGCCTCGAGGAACGCGCCGATCTCGCGCGCAAACAGGCGGATCTCGTCCAGCGGCCGCGGCCCGTACGGCAGCCGGGCGTGGTCGCCGAGGTAGACGAAATCCTCGTGCGGCAGCGTCACCAGGCATTCGTGCAAGACGGTGAGGCCGCCGACGCCGGAGTCGAACACCCCCACGGGACGCGCGTCCATGGCCGCCGATTCTACGATCGGGCTGGAATGCCTGCCGCGATCCGCATCGGTACCTGCTCGTGGGCCGACGAGGCGCTCTCGAAGTACTTCTATCCGCGCGGCACCTCCGCGAAGGAACGCTTGCGCTACTACGCGGAGCGATTCGACACGGTCGAGGTGGATTCGACGTTCTATCGCCTGCCCGATGTGTCGATGGTCGAGGGCTGGGCGGAGCGGACGCCGGCGGAGTTCACGATGCATGTCAAGGCCTTCGCGCCGCTGACACGGCACCCGGTGAAGCTCGAGCAACTGCCGCCTGATCTGCGCGACTCCGTGCAGGTCGACGACCGCGGCCGAGTCGAGCGCCCGTCGCGCGAAGTTCGCGCCGAGCTCTTCCGGCGCTTCCTCGAAGCGCTCGAGCCGTTACGCGCGCAAGAGAAGCTCGGCGGCATCTTGTTCCAGCTGCCTGCGTATGTCGTGCCGAAGCCGGCGTCGTACGAGTACCTCGAGTGGGCGCGCGAACAGCTCGGCGACCACGAGCTGCTCGTCGAGTTCCGCCACCGCGACTGGCTGGACGAGGAGAAACGCTCGGACACGCTTGCGTTCCTCGAGCGCTTGCACGCGACGCACGTGGTCGTCGACGCACCGCGCTCGGACACTGCGCGCAATCTCGTGCCCACGGTGTTGGCGTTGACCTCGCGCATGCTGTACGTCCGCTTTCACGGACGGAACCTCGGCACGTGGAACAAGCGTGGCGGCAGCGCGGCCGAGCGATTCGACTACCTGTATTCGGACGACGAGCTCGGCGAATGGGTCGAGCCGCTCCGCGAGCTCGCGGGCGAGGCCGAGCAGGCGTTCGCGTTCTTCAACAACAACTCGAGCTCGCCGAGCCCACGCGGTGACGGCGGCCGAGTGGCTCAGGCGGCGACGAACGCGGCGCAGCTGAAGCGGCTGCTCGACGCGGCGCGCGTGCCGGCGACCGGCGCGGCAACGTAGACTCCAGCCGGATGGATGTCCTTGCGGTCATCCACGGCGAGAACGCCCGCGCGGAGCTCTACGGCGAGATCGTCCGAGAGAACGGACACCGTCTCGACGAGTGGAGCCTCGCCTGGGGGTCGCCGCTGCCGCTGCCGCTCGACTCGTACGACGCGGTCTTGGTCTTCGGCGGAGCGATGCATGCCGACCAGGACGATCGGCATCCGTGGCTTCGCGAAGAGAACTTCTTCCTCCAGCGGTTGCTCGATCTCGGTACGCCGACGCTCGGGATCTGCCTCGGCGTGCAGCTGATCGCGAAGGCGGCGCACGCATGGATCGGCCCCGCGGCGGAGCCGGAGATCGGCTGGGTCGAGGTCGAGCTCACAGATGACGGCGTGCAAGACCCGTTGCTCGGGCAGCTGCCGCGCCGGTTTCACGCGTTCGAGTGGCACCGCTACACGTTCGGCGTTCCCGCGGGCGCAATCGAGCTCGCGCGGAGCGCGAGTTGCACGCAGGCGTTCCGGCTCGGGGAGCGCGTGTGGGGCGTCCAGTTCCATCCCGAGGTCACGCACGAGCAGGTCGAGCGCTGGATCGACGACAAAGACGACCCGGACGTCGACGGCGAAGCGCTGAAGGCGGAGACGCGCGTGCGCATGGACGAATGGAACGACCTCGGCCGCACGCTCTGCGAAGGCTTCTGCGACGTCGCGGCCCGCAGCCGCGCGACGATCTAGCCGCGGACGCGGACTCGGCGCGCCGTCGCTACCGCCGCGTGACGGAGTACTCGCTCGAGCGGACGCAGGCCGTTCCCGTTCCGCCGGAGCAGGCGTTTGCATTCTTCGCCGACGCTCGCAACCTCGAGCGGATCACGCCGCCTTGGCTCCGCTTCCGGATCGTCGAGGCGCCTGGCGAACTCGCAGTCGGAGCTCGGCT